>NZ_JBEYEW010000003.1:0-471355 GCF_040634095.1 Streptomyces sp. NPDC007205 | reverse complement strand
AGCGTGAGGGAAACGCCCGGTTACATTCCGAACCCGGAAGCTAAGCCTCACAGCGCCGATGGTACTGCAGGGGGGACCCTGTGGGAGAGTAGGACACCGCCGAACAATCTTTGGGAAAGGCCCACGCCATCAGGCGTGGGCCTTTCTGCGTTTCGGAATCAGAAGACGACGTCGGCCGTGTTCACCGTTCCGCCTCGGCGGCCGGGTGCGTGCTGGCCGCTCCAGTAGAAGTTCGTATGGGCGATCACCTGCTCCGGAGCGGGTGAGCCGTCCGCGGTGAGGTCCTCCGTTGTGTGGGCATCGGCAACCAGCGTCGCGTCGTAGCCCCGGACCAGGGCGCCGTGCAGGGTCGAGCGGACACAGAAATCGGTCTGCGCGCCCGTGACGACCAGCCGGCCCACCCCGCGCTCGGCCAGCACCGACTCCAGGTCGGTGTCCTCGAAGGAGTCACGGTAGTTCTTGGCGACGAGCGGCTCGCTGTCGAGTCGCTTCAGCTCAGGGACGTACTCCCAGGCCTCGGTGCCGTGCACCAGCTCCTCGTCCTCGTGCTGGATCCAGACCACCGGCGCGTCGGCCGCGCGGGCCTTGTCGATCAGGGTGTTGACATTGGCGATGACCGCGGCACGGTTGGGTGAGCTCGGGGCCATCACTCCGTTCTGCATGTCGATGACGAGCAGGGCGGTGTTCGGCCGTTCCGGCAGGTTTGTCATGACTGCCACAATATGCGATGGCCCGGAGAGCACGGGCCCGCCTAGACCGGTAGTCCCTGGTGCGGCCAGCGGGAGCGGGCCTGTTCGCGGGAGCGGAGCAGGGCGAGGGTCGGCAGGCCCTGGTCCTGGCCGGTGGAGAGCAGGTCGGGGAGCTGGGGGAGCGGAGCCACGGCTGCGATGTCGTCCAGCACGAGCGTGAGTGGTGGGTCGAGCCGACCGGAGGATGACCGTTCGGCCATGCGCCGGCCGCGCTCGACCACGCTCGAGGCGAGGGCCGTCAGGAGGGGCATGGCGCCGGGGTGCGTCCTGGGGTCCTCGATGGATTCCCCTACTACATAAAGCGTGCCCCCTTCATAGACGAAGGAATCCAAGGCGAGCGCATCAGTTCGGTTTGGGGTGCAGGCCTCGCGGATGTTGACCGTGGACAGGGCGGACAGGGCGCGGCCGGTCAACTCCTGGGCGATGTCGCGTCGCTCGGGGTGTGCGGTGAGCGCGGCCTCGAGCTCGCCTGCGGCGCCGGGGGCGGCCTTGGGGTGGGTACGGAGGGTGCGTACGGCCTCCTGGATCTGGGTGCCCTGGGACCAGCGGTGGACGTGGCGGACGGTGCGGTTCTCCAGGGCGGCGGCGTGGAGGTAGCTGCGGAGGAGAGTCGTGGCCGTGTCGGCCACCGCCTGGTCGATCTTCGCTGTGGGCCGTACCGGGGCGAGGAGCGCCACCGCTCGGTGCAGGGCGGTCTGCTTGTCCTCGCAGCCGGAGGTGGGGGACCAGTGGAGGCGGGCGGGGGTGTTGCAGAGGTGCGCGGGGTCATAGAGGAGAGCGGGGCCCAGTTTGGCTCGGGCGTCTTTCGTCTCCGACCAGAGGGCGGGGTTCGAGGTGACGACGAGGGCGGGACCCGGTGCGTCCTGGATGGCCCGGGTCGCGGTCGTCCGGCGGCTTTCTCTGGGTGCGGTGACGATTTTTTCCCATCCGCCCATCCGTTCACCGTCGGCTGAGACGGCGCCCGATCCCTGGAGTTCGGGCTCGCTGCGAGGCGCGGGTACCTCGTGCAGGGGCGCGGGTGGGCTCACGGCTGCCGGTGTCGCTGCGGGTGCCGGCACGGGTGCCGGTGCGGGTGCCGGTGCGGGCACAGGGGCCACCGCGGGTGCCGGTGCGGTGATCTGGGGGGCCGGGGCCGCTGCTGCCGCGGCCTCCTGCACCCCCCGTCTCTCGGCCCGCCGCCTGGCTCGCCCCGCCCGCCAGCGCGCCACCGCTCCCATCACGAACACGGTGAGGACGAACAGGACCATCAGCTGGCCGATGAACAGGCCCCAGAACAGTCCCCAGCCGGACAGCTGGGAGGCGGGGGTGTCCGGCCAGGCGCCGGTGATGTCGTGGGGGGCGCCGATGAGGTGGCGCATGGCCAGGGGGGTGCGGGTGAAGGTGACGCCCTCGGGCCAGGCGCCCCGGGTGAAGAGGGCGGCCAGGCCCGTGGCCGTCCACACCAGCACGGTCATGCCGAGGAGGAACGCGAGGATGCCGATCAGGAGGCCGTCGGGGATGCCTCCCTGGCCGTCCCGGCGGTCCGCGCGGCGGTCGCGAGCGTCCGGTCTCACCCGTTCCTCCCCTGCCTCTGCCTGGGCCCCTGTGCCACCGTTGCCCGTTCCGCTACGCCACCGTCGATTCGGAGTCGCCCAGGTGCTGTTCCACGAAGGCCGCCGCCCGCTGCTCGGCCTCCAGTTCGGCGGCGCGCAGGGCCTCGTCGGCCATGAGGTCGCTGGAGGACTCGGTCATCGCGCGGTCGGTGAAGACCAGCGGGCGTTCCGTCTCCGTGACCAGGTGTTTGACCACCTGGACGTTGCCGTTGACGTCCCAGACGGCGATGCCGGGCGTCAGTGTCGGGATGATTTCCACAGCCCACCTCGGCAAACCCAGGACGCGGCCGGTGGCCCGTGCCTCGTCGGCCTTCTGGGCGTAGATCGTTCTGGTGGACGCCATCTTCAGGATTGCCGCCGCCTCCTTGGCCGCGGCCCCGTCGACCACGTCGGACAGGTGGTGGACGACCGCGACGAAGGACAGGCCGAGCCGGCGGCCGAACTTCAGCAGACGCTGGAACAGCTGGGCGACGAACGGGCTGTTGATGATGTGCCAGGCCTCCTCGACCAGGAAGATGCGCTTCTTCCGGTCGGGGCGGATCCAGGTGTGCTCTAGCCACACGCCGACGATCGCCATGAGGATCGGCATGGCGATGGAGTTGCGGTCGATGTGGGAGAGGTCGAAGACGATCAGCGGGGCGTCGAGGTCGATGCCGACCGTGGTCGGTCCGTCGAACATGCCGCGCAGGTCACCGTCGACCAGCCGGTCCAGGACCAGGGCGACGTCCAGGCCCCAGGCGCGTACGTCGTCTATGGCGACGTTCATCGCCTCGGCCGACTCCGGTTCGGGGTGCCGTAGCTGCTCGACGATGTCGTAGAGGACCGGCTGGCGGTGGAGGATCGTCTCGTTGACGTAGGAGTGGGCGACCTTGAGGGCGAAGCCGGAGCGCTCGTCGAGGCCGTGGCCCATCGCGACCTCGATGATCGTCCGGAGCAGCGCGAGCTGCCCGGTGGTGGTGATCGCCGGGTCGAGAGGGTTGAGCCGGATGCCGTGGTCCAACGCCGCCGTCGGGTCCAGCCGAATGGGAGTTATCCCCAGCTCCTCCGCGATGAGGTTCCATTCGCCGACCCCGTCCTCGCCCTGGGCGTCCAGGACGACGACCTGGCGGTCCTTGAAGCGCAGCTGGCGCAGGACGTAGGTCTTCTCCAGAGCCGACTTGCCGTTGCCGGACTCGCCGAGGACGAGCCAGTGCGGGGCCGGGAGCTGCTGGCCGTACAGCTGGAAGGGGTCGTAGATGTAGCCCTTTCCGGAGTACACCTCGCGGCCGATGATGACGCCGGAGTCGCCGAGGCCGGGTGCGGCCGTGGGCAGGTAGACGGCCTGGGCCTGGCCGGTGGAGGTGCGTACCGGCAGCCGGGTCGTTTCGACCTTCCCGAAGAGGAAGGAGGTGAAGGCGTCGGTGAGGACGGACAGCGGATCCCGCATCGGCGAATCAGCCCCTACCTGCGGATGCCGGTGGCGAAGGGAAGTGTGTTCACGAAGGCGCGGTGGTGCTCGCGGTCGCACCACTCCAGTTTCAGGTACGACTTTCCGGCGGAGGCCCTTATGGTCCGCTTGTCGCGGTTGAGGGCCTCCGGGGAGCGGGCGGAGACGGTGATGTAGCCGACGAGGTTGACGCCGGCGGCACCGCTGGCGAGGTCTTCGCCTCTCTGGTCGAGCCGGTTGTGGGCGGCGACGTCCCGGGGGTCGACGGTCCGGTTCATCTTGGCTGCGCGGGAGGCCTCGGCCTCGTCGTTGGTCTTCTCGGTCAGCATGCGTTCGATGGCTACCTCGGTGGGCTCGAGATCCATCGTGACGGCGACCGTTCGGATGACGTCCGGGGTGTGGACGAGGAGGGGCGCGAGGAAGTTGACCCCCACCGGGGTCATGGGCCATTCCTTCACCCAGGCGGTGGCATGGCACCAGGGGGCGCGGGTCGTCGACTCCCGGGTCTTGGCCTGGAGGTAGGTGGGCTCCATGGCGTCGAGCTCGGCCGGCCAGGCGTTGCGCTGGGTCATGGCCTGGATGTGGTCGATGGGGTGGTCGGGGTCGTACATGGAGTGGATCAGGGAGGCCAGCCGTCCTTGTCCCAGCGGCTGCCGTACCCGGATGTCGGCCTCCTGGAGCCGTGAGCAGATGTCGGTGAGCTCGCGGGCCATGACGACGGCGAGTCCGGCGTCCCGGTCGGCCTTGCCGCCCTGGGTGCGGACGGCGCGGGCCATGGCCTGGGCCTCGGCGGCCAGCTCGCGGTTGTAGTGCATGCAGGCGACGAGGTAGGCGCGGTGCTGCTCGCTGCTCGTGGACACCATGGACTGCAGCTGGTCGTACGACTGCTGGAGCCAGTCCAGGGAGCGGTCGTCGCCGCGCAGGGCGACGTCCTTGGCGTGTGCGTCGGGGTCGGCGGGCAGGGTGCGGGCGAGCATCTGCAGCCGCGTCACGAACCCGTCCCCGTTGGCGACGTGCTTGAGCAGCGTGCCGAACCGGTCGACCAGGGCCTCCTGGTCCTCGGAGTCGCGCAGGCCGACGCCGGGGCCCTCGATCTCGATGGCGGCGGTGACGGTCTTCCGGTCGGCGTGCAGCAGTACGGCGATCTCGTCGGGCCCGAAGGGCGCGGCGAGCCAGGTGATCCGCCCGATGCCGGGGGGAGGACCGACTTCGATCTCGCGTCCGTCGAGGCGGGTGCCGGCTTCCATGGCGGCCGACCGGTAGGCCGCCTGGCCGCCCTTGACGGTCCGTTTGAAGCTGCGGTTGATCTCGAACCACCGGTAGAAGGTGCGGCGCTTGTACGGCACGTAGACCGCGGCGAGTGCGAGCAGCGGGAAGCCCATCAGCAGGACGATCCGCAGGGACAGGACCGGGACGACGAGGCCGCACATCATGCCGAGGAACGCGCCCGCGATGATCAGCACGATCTCGCCGGACTCGCGGTTCCGGCCGATGATCGCGTTCGGCCGGGCGCGGCCGATCAGATATGTACGGCGGGGCGTGACCGGATGGGACAGGTGGGACTCGGTCGTCAACGCCCTTCACCTCCCGTGCGGTTGTTGCGGGTGTTGCCTGCGTGCGGGGTGTTGACCGGGCTGGGCGCGCGGGGCGCGGGCGTGGCGGAGGGGACGGCTCCGCCGCCCCCGGTGGGGGTACGGCTGCTGTGGGCGGCGACTCCGCCGGTGGCGGGGTTGGCGGGGCGGGGGCCGCCGGCGCCGCCGCTTGCTGTGGCTCCGTCGTTGCCGGCGCGGGTGCTGTGGGTCTTGATGCCCTGGGCGACGAGGGTGGCGGGGGAGCTGATGACGGCGGCGGCCTTGCTCTCGGCGCCCTGCATGATGCGGTTGTTGCGGCCGTTCGCGATCTCGTCGCCGAAGCCGGGGACGAAGCGGTAGATCATCGCGCTGGCGAAGATGGCGAGCAGGATGATGGCGAGGCCGGAGACCACGGCGGAGAAGGCGTCGGGGCCGTTGCCGGAGGAGAGGGCGCCGGCGAGGCCGAGGACGATGACGATCACCGGTTTCACGAGGATGACGGCGATCATGATGCCGGCCCAGCGGCGGACGTGCCCCCACAGGTTCTTGTCGACGAGTCCGGCGTAGACGACGGTGCCGAGGAGGGCGCCTACGTAGAGGAGGGCGGCCCTGATGACCAGCTCCAGCCACAGGACGCCGGCGGCGAGGATGCTCACGAGGGAGACGACGATCAGCATGATCGGGCCGCCGCCGATGTTCGTGCCCTTGTTGAGGGCGCCGGAGAAGGTGCCGAAGAACGTGTCGGCCTGGTCGCCGGTGGCCTTGGCGAGGACGTCCGTCACGCCGTCCGTGGCGGATACGACGGTGTACAGGATCAGCGGGGTGAAGGCGGAGGCGATCACCGTGAGCCACAGGAAGCCGATGGCTTCGGAGATGGCGGTGGTGAGCGGCACACCGCGCACGGCTCGCTTGGCCACGGCGAGCAGCCACAGCAGGAGGGTGAGGATCGTGGACGCGGCGAACACGATGGCGTACTGCTGCAGAAACTTGGGGTTGGTGAAGTCGACGTTGGCGGTCTCCTTCACGGCCTTGCTGAGCTTGTGCACCGTCCAGGCGGCGGCCTCGGCGCAGCCCTTGGCCAGCGAGGACAAGGGGTCGAGGGTGGAGGTGTCCGGGACGTTCGCACCGCCGGATCCGCTGGAGATGTTGCCGCGTTCGCAGTATTTCTTGGCCTCGCCGGAGATGACGCCGCAGTTGTACTTGCTCTTCGTCGGTGAGGGCGACGGGCTGCCGTAAGGGGTGGGCGAGGGCGCGGCGAAGGCGCGCGTGGCCAGCAGTACGGCGCTGGTCTGTACGGCTGTCACGACTCCGGCGAGCTTGAGCGCACGTTGCGGGCTACCGGGCATACGTGAACCCTCCGTACTCTTCGATGGCTTTGCTGATCTCGTCGGAGGTGGCGGCCTTGTCGTCGCCGGGGACCGGTGCGGGGCCGTCCTTCTGGGTGTCTGAGACGATCTTCCAGTCGCCGTCGGACCACTGTAGGTCGAACGTCCACGTCTTCCAGGACGAGGTGACCGGGTCGGTCGAGGCGGTGCCGGCCATGCCGATGAGCCCCAGGTACCAGACCGCGACCTTGGCACCGTTGTCCGTGTACTGCTGCACCGTCGTGCCGACCGGGACCACCCGGGAGACGAACGTGTTGCCCTTGGGCGGGTTGCCCGCTGCGTCGAGGCCCATCTTGGCGAGGAAGTCGGTGGAGTACGCCTGGTCCATCGGGCCCTCAAGCCGGGCCGCCGCCTCGCGGGTGTAAAGGAGCTGCAGGAGGGTGTTGCGGCTGCCCTTCTTGAACATGTCGGTCGAGCCCAGCGCCACGGCGTAGTTCGTGGCCGCCGACTGTGCTCCTTGCTCCGTGTGGGCGTATCCCGTCGGTACCCCGGCGGACTTGGTGTCCACGGGCCGTTTTCCGCTGGCCGCCGTGGGGGCGGCCGTCGGCTTGTCGGTCTTCCCGGCCGAGTCGTCGGCGGATGAGTTGTCGCCTCTGTTGGCGAAAGCGATCGCGGCGATGAGGAGGACCACCACGCCGACCACCGTGACCAGGCTTCGGGAGGACGAGCGGCGGGGGCCGCGGCGGGGGGCGCCGCCGTAGGGGTCGCTGTCGGGGAGGCGGGTACGGGTGTGGCCCCCGTCGCCGTAGTCGGGGTAGGCCTGCTCGTCTCCGGGGTTCATGCCGCGTACGCCCTCTCCACCTCGTAGAGATACGACGGTAGCCGTGCTGGTTCCCGCGCGGGCGCGGTGTGGTGACTCGACATCAGGGAGGGGTCAGACCGCCATGCCGTACACGATGGTGAACAGGGTGCCGAGAGAGCCGATGATGAAGACCCCGGTCAGGCCGGCGATGATGAGGCCCTTGCCCTGTTCGGCGCTGAAGGTGTCGCGCAGGGCCGTGGCGCCGATGCGTTGCTTCGCCGCGCCCCAGACCGCGATGCCGAGGCACAGCAGGATGGCCACGGCCATCACCACCTCGATCATCACCTTGGCCTCGTTGCCCAGGCTGCCGAACGGGCCCCAGTCCGGAGCGATCCCGCCGATGATGGTGTTGATGTCTCCCTTGTCGGCTGCAAAGAGCATGTAAGTCACCGCCCCTGGTGGGTAGTTCCGCTTGGCCCCCTGCGGTGTGCAGAGGTCAGGCCTCATTGTCGCCGACAACGTCGCCAACGTATGTCGACTTGACGTCATTGGCTGGCGGGTTTCGTACGAATAGCCCGTACGGTCACTCTGTGTATCACGGCAGGTCACGCCGGGCAACGAGGTGCGACCGGAACCTGTCGTGTGGTTCCGTCGTTGATCGCTTGGCTACTCGCTTGGCTACTCGCTTGGCTACTCGCTTGGCTACTCGCTTGGCTACTCGTCCGAGAGCGTGAGGTTCGGCACCCGCCAGGCCGTGATCAGGAAGGCCACCAGGGACACGGCGGCGCCGGTGAGGAAGACGAGGCGCATCGAGGCGGCGTACCCCTCCAGGAACGGCAGCGCCGCGCGAGGGTCGAGGGCGCGCAGGAAGGCGGAGTCCTCCAGGGTGACACCCCCGCCGGGGCGCAGGACACCTGCCAGGGCGTGTGCGTTGTCGGGCCGGGTGAGAAGGCGGCGATAGGCCGGGTCGTGGCGGGCCTCGGCGAGCCGGCCGGTGATACGGCCGGCCGCGGTGGTGAACAGGATCGACAGGAACGCCGTGGTGCCGACCGTGCCGCCGTTGGAGCGGAAGAAGTTGACCGACGCCGTCGCCGCGCCCATGTCCGTGCGGGGCACCTCGCACTGCGCGAGTGTGGTGAGCGTCTGCATCGACGCGCCGAGCCCCGCGCCCATCAGGGCCATGCCGAGCGACGCGTGCCACAGCGGGCTGTCCACGCCCAGCGTGGCGAAGACGAGCATCCCGGCGGTGAACGAGCCGAGACCGGCGACGAGATGCACCTTGAACCGGCCGGTCCGGGCGATCAGCCGGCCCACCAGCAGCGTCACCGTGAGATTGGCGGCGACCGTGGGCAGGGTGGCCAGACCGGCCGCCATGGGGCTCATGCCGCGTACGAGCTGGAGGTAGAGCGGCAGCGTCGTCATCGCGCCGAACATGCCGACGCCCACGACGAAGTGCAGTCCGACGCCGAGGCGGAAGGCGCGGATGCGGAACAGGCGCGGCGGCAGCAGGGCCGCGTCGCCCATCCGGCGCTCCGCCACGACGAACAAGGCGAGGCCCAGCCCGCCGATCGCGTACATCAGCAGGGCGAGGGGGGAGCCCCAGCCCCAGGCGCGGCCCTGCTCGGCGACGGTCAGCAGCGGCACCAGCGACAGGGCCAGCGCGAGCGCTCCGGGGTGGTCGAGCAGGTGCCGGACCTTCCGGTGCGGGAAGCGGAGTACACGGACGATCGTCACGGCGGCCGCGGCGGCGAGCGGTATGTTGATCAGGAAGATCCAGCGCCAGCCGTCGATGCCGAGCAGGGTGGCCCGGTCGGCGAACGCGCCGCCCACCAGCGGGCCGACGATGCTGGCGCCGCCGAACACGGCCATGAACCAGCCCTGGTAGCGGCCCCTTTCGCGTGGGGTGGTGAGGTCGGCGACGATCGTCATCGCCAGCGACATCAGCCCGCCGCCGCCGATGCCCTGTACGGCGCGGAACGCCGCGAGTTCGTAGATCGACCTGGCGCATCCGCACAGCAGTGAGCCGGCCGTGAAGAGGGCGATCGCGGCGAGATAGACGGGCCGGCGGCCGTGGATGTCGGAGAGCTTGCCGTACAGCGGCGTCGCGATGGTGGCGGTGATGAGATACGCGGTGGTCACCCATGCCTGGGCCGTCAGCCCGTGCAGGTCGTCGGCGATGGTGCGCAGCGCGGAGGAGACCACCGTCTGGTCCAGTGCTCCCAGGAACATGCCGAGTACCAGCCCGGACATGACGGTGGTGATCTGCCGGTGGCTGAGCCGCGCGGGCGTGTCCCCTGCCGCGTCCTGGTGCTGGGTGTCGGAGAACGTCACGAGTCGTCCTTCGGGGAGTCCTTGGGCGAGTTCCTTGGGGAGGTCCTTGCGGGAGCTCTCTGGGAGCGCGGGGGAGTGGGCGGGGGCCGGTGGGCCGGGGGCTGCGGGGGCGTGCATGGCCCCGGCCGGTCCCCGGCCCGGTGTCCGGCCCGTCAGCCGGCGATCTCCTTCAGGTCGGCGACCGCGTGCTCGATCCCCGGCAGCGTGAGCATCGCCAGCTGGGCCGACCGGGCCCGGGCCCGGGGCGCGGGGTCGGCGAGGAGCTTGCGGCACACGTCGGCGATGCCGGCCGCGCTCCGGTCGGTGATGTGGCGGCCCAGGCCCAGCTCCTCCACCCGGTCCGCGTTGGCGTGCTGGTCCCCGAAGTGCGGCAGGACGGCCAGCGGCGTACCGGTGCGCATCGCCTCGCGGATGCTGTTGAAGCCGCCGTGGGTGAGGAACAGGTCGACCGACTCCAGCAGCAGCGGCTGCGGCACCCGGTCGGTGACGTGGACGTGTCCGGGCAGCCCTTCGGTGTCCAGCGGGATTCCGGACGTCGACACGACCACCGTGCAGTCGTCCAGCTCCGTCGCCGCCTCCACGATCGCGCGCAGGCTCTCGGTGGGGTCCGGCATCTCCATGGGCAGCGGCGCCGACCGGCCCGCCGCGCGTTCGCGCAGCACCGGCAGGGCGGTGCCGATCGCGGCGTACAGCAGTGGCCGGTCGGTGCACAGTCCGGCGGCCCACTCGGGCAGCACCGCGCCGCGTTCGACGTCCACCGTCTGCCGGTAGGCCAAGGCCCCGGACAGGTGCCGGGCGAAGGAGAAGGCGGGCGGCACGTAGTCGACGCGGCCGTGCGCTACGACGGACAGCGGGTCGTCCGAGTCGGGCAGCCCCAGCTCCTGACGCCGCTGGTTGAGCTGCTCCAGCACCTCGGCGGGGTCCAGCCTGTTGCTGAACCCGGAGGGCGTCGGCAGCTGCGGCACGTCCAGCAGCTCGGCGGTGAGCACGGCGGCCATGTCCATGCCGTCGCGCAGGATCAGATCGGGGCGGAAGTCCCGGGCGAGGGGGAGCAGGAGCTCCAGGTGCGGCCTGACGCCCGGCCCGGTCAGGGCGCGCAGTACCAGCCGGTTCATCACCGCCGTGCGCTCCGCCGGGTCGGCGGTGTCCTGGAGTTCGGCGAGGTACGGCGCCATCCGGGCCATCGGGTCGAATTCGGGTAAGGCGGCGTCCACCCGGACGTCGTCGTCACGGAAGACGGGGGCGAGGGCGTCGCTGGTGACCACCAGCACCTGGTGCCCGGCCTCGGCGAGGGCGCGCAGCAGGGGCAGTTGGGCCCGGCCGTGGGAGGGACTGCCGAGCGTGGTGCACAGAACGCGCATGGGGTGAGCCTTTCTCTCGGAACTCTTCGGGTCTCTCGGAACTCTTCGGGTCTCTCGGGGCTCTTCGGTTCTCTCGGGACTCTTCGGTTCGGTGGTGGGGGAGGAGTGGCTGCGGGTACGCCGCTCACGCCGCCCGGGCCGGCGCCGCCGCGCGTCCGATGCCCTGCCAGATCAGTCCGGCCCGCGCGAGCCGGTCCGCGTCCAGCAGGTTGCGGAAGTCGTGGACCTCCCGGCCGGCCATGCGCGCGGCGATCGCCGCCCAGTCCAGGTCGCGCAGCTCCGGCCACTCGGTGAGGACCACACAGGCCGCGGCCCCCTCCGCCGCCCGCACCGGGTCGTCCATGAGGTCGGCCAGATCGCTCAGGTCGGGTCGCTCCTCGCGCAACGCCGGGTCGTACGCGGTCAGTTCGGCGCCCCGCTCGCGCAGCAGCCGGGCGACGGCGAGCGCGGGCGAGTCGCGCAGGTCGGAGGTGCCGGCCTTGAAGGTCAGGCCGTACAGGGCGAGCCGTACGCCGTGCAGCGAGCCGTCCTCGCCGCGACCGCACGCGGCGGCGACCTGTTGGACGAGCCGCCGTTGGTGGGTGACGTTGGTCTCGATGGTGGCGCGCAGCAGCGGGAAGTCGACCCCGGCCCGGTCGCACGCGGTCAGCAGGGCGTGGGTGTCCTTGGGCAGGCAGGAGCCGCCCCAGCCGGGGCCGGGCCGCAGGAACGCGGAGCCGATGCGCGGATCGCGTCCGATGCCCTCGGTGACGTCGGTGATGTCGGCGCCGAAGTGCTCGCAGACGGTGGCGAGGTTGTTGGCGAAGGACAGCTTCATCGCGAGGAAGAAGTTCGCCGCGTACTTGGTCAGTTCGGCGCTGGCGGGATCGGTCAGCACCAGCGGGGCGTCCAGGCCGGCGTACAGGTCGGCCACGCGCCGGGCGGCCTGCCGGTCGGCGGCGCCGATCACGATGCGGTCGGGGTGCAGGAAGTCGTGGACGGCGCGGCCCTCGCGCAGGAACTCGGGGTTGCTCACCACGGTCACGTCCGCCCGGCCGAGGAGCGCGGCGACGCGCTCGCCGGTGCCGACCGGCACGGTGGACTTGTTGACGACGACACAGCCGGGCGGCAGCACATCGCGGATCTGCCCGGCGACGGCCTCCACGGCGGCGAGATCCGCCGCGCCGCCCGCGCCCATGGGCGTGGGCAGGCACAGGAACACCACCTCGGCCTCGGCGACGGCGGCCGCGGTGTCGCCGGTGAAGTCGAGCCGGTCCGCCTCCAGGGCGTCCCGGACGGTCTCGGGCAGGCCGGGTTCCAGGATGTCCACCCGGGCCTCGCGCAGCCGCTCGACCTTGTGCGGGTCGGCGTCCGCGCACACCACGGAGTGGCCGAGAGAGGCCAGGCAGGCACCGGTGGTCAGTCCGACGTACCCGGTTCCGATCACGGCGACGCGTCGAGCAGACACAGCAGATCACCACTTCCGGTCGGTGGGGTGCCCGCGCGGCCTCACCACAGCGGGCACGGCGAGCAGTTAAGTCATCAACCGTTGACCTGGCCCAGGTATGGCATGCGGCGCGAACAGAAGTCAACGATTGATGACATCGGTCGGTGACTTTGAGACAGCCGCCGCAGACTCGAATATGGGCGGAGGGCTGCAAGGGCCGAGGACGACGGAGGTACGGTGACGTGAGGGAAACGCAGGACGGCAAGGCGCCGAAGACAGCGGCCCGCCGGCCGGCCCGCAGACGCTCGGCCTCGGCCACGCGTACGGCGCTCAGGGGCGCCGCGGTCCTCCGCTTCGGCAAGTACGGCTACGAGGGCACCAGCGTGCGCGACATCGCGGGCGACGTGGGCGTGGACGCCGCCCTCGTCTACCGCTACTTCGGCTCGAAGGAAGCGCTGTTCAACGACGTGGCGGGTACCGGCAAGATATTCGAACCGCTGCTGGAGGAGCCGGTCGAGGCGATCCCCGACTGGTTCTGCGCGCTGCTTCTGGGAGCGCCGGCGGAGGGTGACTTCCCGCACCCGGTGCTGTCCGTGCTGCGGTCCTCCGGCCGGGACGAGGCGGTGGGGCGGTTGCGCGCGGAATTCACGGAGGTGTTCTCCAGCCGCCTGGCCGCCCGCCTCGGCGGCCCCGACGCCGACCTGCGCGCGGAACTCCTGGCGGCCTGGATGCTCGGCACCAGTCTGCTGCGCACCGAGATCCGTCCCCCCGCCCTGGTCTCGGCGCCGGACGCCACGGTGGAGCGGTATCTGAGGGCGGGCATCGAGGTCCTGCTGAACCCGGCGCCGGAGCGCGACGACGAGCAGGAGGCGCGCGAGGAGTAGGGAAGCCGCGCGGGGCAGGTGCTCGGGGCAGGTGGGGGGAGCAGGTGCTCAGGACAGGGAAGACGGGCCGCGGCTGGATGCCGTGGCCCGTCTTCTCTCTCGTGCCGCCGGGGGTACCCCACGTCCCCCTCACCTGGCGGCTCCCCGTGACCCGACGGGGTGGTTCAGGTGGTGTTCAGCTCGCGCGGAAGGCGTCCGTGCCCTCGGGGGTGCCCCAGCCGGTCGGGCCGTCGTAGCCGGACCGGGCGGTGCAGAAGTAGGACGTGGAGCAGGAGCCGTTGCTGCCGCTGGTGACGTCGTTGAGGGCGGAGGTGCCGGCCGCGTTGTACGGGTACTGGGCCGGGTGGTCGCTGCTGCCCGGGGTGCCGGCGAGGGCGTAGACGGAGGCGATGACCGGCGAGGAGGCGCTGGTGCCGCCGTAGGTGTTCCAGCCGGTGCCGTCGGAGCCGTAGGTGTCGTAGACGGAGACGCCGGTGGCGGGGTCGGCCACGGCGGACACGTCGGCGATCATGCGCTTGGCGCAGCCGGAGTCGGTCTGCCAGCTGGGCTTGGCGTCGTAGGCGGAGCAGCCGGAGCCGGTGCCCTCGGTGCTGGAGGTGTTCCAGACGGACTCGGTCCAGCCGCGGCTGCCGGAGGAGGGCTTGAGGGCGGTGCCGCCGACGGCGGTCACGTACTTCGAGGCGGCCGGGTACTCGGCGCCGTAGCCCTCGTCGCCCGCGCTGGCGGTGATGGCGACGCCCGGGTGGTTGTAGTACTTGGAGTCGTACGACGTGTCGGAGGAGGACTCCGAGCCGCCGTAGCTGTTGGAGACGAACTTGGCGCCCAGCTTGACGGCCTCGTTGACCGCGGTGCCGAGGTTGGCGTCGGACGCGGACTTCGCTTCGACCAGCAGGATGTTGCAGTTCGGGCAGGTCGCGCTGACCATGTCGAGGTCGAGGGAGATCTCGCCGGCCCAGCCGCTGTCGGCGGTGGGCAGGGAGGTCGTCGAGCCGGTCTGGCCGACCTTGCTGAAGCAGCCGTTGTCGGTGGTGCAGTCCGGCAGGCCGTAGTACGAGCGGTAGGCGGCGAGGTCGGACTCGGCGTTCGGGTCGTCGTAGGCGTCGACGATGGCGACGGTCTCACCCGAGCCGTTGGAGGAGGCGGCGTCGGTCAGGCCGTAGGCCGACTGGATGTCGCTCGGGCCGTAGCCGGTCGGGGAGTCGGAGGAGGCCTTCGGGGAGACGGTCTTCGGCGTGATGCCCTTCAGGGCCGCCTGCTTCTCCATGAAGGCGGTGGTGCCGCCGGTGACGCGCAGGGCGTTGCAGGCGGCGTAGCCCTTCTTCGGGGTCGCCGCGCAGGCCTTCTCGTACCGCACATGGGCCTTGGCGACCTGGGCGGCGATCGTCCTGGCGCTCACCTTGTGGCTCACGGTGTGGTTCACGGTGCGGCTCGCGGCGGTGGTGTCCGCGTTCGCGTGGGCCGCGGTGCCGAGCCCGGCGATGACGAGCGCGGCGGTGGCCGCGGCTGCCGAGCCGAGCCGGCGCCGTCTGCCGCGTATGTGGGGGGAGTCGGGGGTGGACGTACGCAAGGTAAAGCCTCCTGGAAGTGGTGGACAGAGGCCTGCGGGTGTGGGGGTCCACCGGTGGGTGACCGGTGGGGGCGGCGGCCCGCGAACGACCCTCGCTTGTTGAGTACGCGACAACAAGGGGCTTTCGTAATCCTGACTTCCGCGTTACCCAAGGAGGTTGTGGGCTTACTGGTCAATGGCACTGTGCTGGCGCTGTGCTGGGCGCCGCTTGACCAGGAGCACAGGGCCCGCACAGGGGGCGGCTGGGTTCAGCGGGGCATGAGGCCGTGCAGCAGCAGGTGGACGTGTGCGCCCAGGCCGCTCATCGTCTCCTCGGCGTCGAGCGCGCAGCTGGCGATGAGGGCGGCGAGGCCGTGCAGGCTCGCGGCGGCGACCAGGGTGATCCGCTCGGGGTCGCCCTCGACTATTTCGCCGCGCCGCTGGGCGTCCGCGATCATCCGGGTGAAGGAGCCGAGGGACTCGTCGACGGCCGCGGCCAGCTGTGCGGAGCTGTCGGGGTCGTGCTTGCGCGCGAACATGAGCTCCAGCAGCTCCGGGTTGTCGACGGCAAAGCCGAGATAGGCCCGCGCGAGGGCCGTCATCCGCTCCTCGAAGGACTGCTCCAGCGGGTCGGTCGCGGCGTTCAGCGCCTGGTTCAGACGCTCGTATCCGTCCAGCGCGAGGGCGTCGAGCAGGGCCTGCTTGTCCTTGAAGTGCCGGCCGGGGGCGGCGTGGCTCACCCCGGCGTCCCGGGCCAGCTCGCGCAGCGAGAGCGCCCCGACCCCCTTGTCGCGCAGGGTGCGCTCGGCGCTCTTGAGCAGGGCGGCGCGCAGGTCGCCGTGGTGATAGGGGCGGTTGGTCGGTGACGGGGACATGCGCGGCATGCGGACCATCGTAACTCGATGTTGGCATTGACAGCATTGTTGTCGGTGCCTACTTTGGGGGCATGACCGATGCATGGAACGCGACCCGCCTCCCCGACCAGACCGGCCGTACGGCCCTGATCACCGGCGCCAACAGCGGCCTCGGCCTCGCGACCGCGGAGGCGCTGGCCCGGGCCGGCGCGCATGTGGTGTTCGCCGTACGGGACCTCGCGCGGGGCGGCGCCGCCGCGGCGAAGGCGGGCGGCAGCACCGAGGTGCGCCGTCTGGACCTGGCCGACCTGGACTCGGTGCGGGAGTTCGCGGGCACCTGGGACCGCCCGCTGGATCTGCTGATCAACAACGCGGGCGTGATGATGCTGCCGGAGCAGCGCACCAAGCAGGGCTTCGAGATGCAGTTCGGCACGAACCACCTCGGGCACTTCGCGCTGACCAACCTGCTCCTGCCGTATGTGACGGACCGGGTGGTGACGGTGGCCTCGGGCCTCCACCGCGGGGGCGACGGTGCGATCCACTTCGCCGACGTCAATCTGCGCGGCCGCTACACCCCGCTCCGCGCCTACGCCCAGTCCAAGCTGGCGAACCTCCTGTTCACCCTGGAACTCCAGCGCCGCCTCACCGAGGCCGGATCCCCCGTACGCGCCCTGGCCGCCCACCCCGGCTACGCGGCCACCAACCTGCAGAGCCACACCGCGAACCCGCTGGCCAGGGCGGCTATGGCGGTCGGCAACAAGGTGTTCGCGCAGAGCGGTGAGGCCGGTGCCCTGCCCACCCTCTACGCCGCGAGCCAGGATCTTCCCGGAGCGTCGTACGTGGGACCCGCCGGCCTCGGTGAGATGCGCGGCGCCCCCGCCCTGGTCGGCCGCAGCGCGGCGGCCAGCGACCCCCGGGCGGCCCGCCGGCTGTGGACGCTGTCGGAGGAGCTGACCGGGGTGTCGTGGGGGCTGAAGCCGGTCAGCCGACCGTGATGTGCTTGTCCATGCCGAGCTGCTTGTGGCTGTCGATCGGGCAGTACAGGTCGTAGGTGCCCTTCTTGAGGGTCACCGTCAGCGTGGCCTGCTGACCGCTGTTGACGTCCTTGGTCTTGGCGTCCTCCACGCCGGGCCCGTCGATCGACAGGGCATGCGTGATCTTGCCGTGGTTGTCGGAGACGAAGGTGTAGGTGCCCGGGGTGAAGGACGACCGGGACAGTTTCAGCGCGTACTCGGTCTCGGTGACCGTCACCCGGGTGCCCGGGCCGGCCTTCGCCGAGCCGCTCGCGTTCGGGTGACTGCCGCCGCCTCCGCCTGAGCAGGCGGCCAGAACGAGGGCGGCGGTGAAGGCGACCGCCGTCGTGCCGAGTGCCGTGCGGGTGCGGGTACCGGTGCGGGTCATGGGGGTCGAGGTTGCCATCCGACTCATCGCCTTCTGATCATGATCTTCTCAGCGAAAGGCTGTCTTTCCGGACAAACAGACCTATAGGTACTACGTCCCGGTACACGCAAGAGTTCATCGCCGGACCAAAGGCAGCGAGCCATGTCCGTGGGAGAGGTTCGGCGGCCATAGGACGTTTCACAGGAAATTCTCAGTGAAGTCGGAGCGCGATTCTCGCTCTCCTGCGACAAAGTGGGAGCTGATGAAGCGCTCCTCACGCATCTCGTTCACCTCGCGTCCCGCGCTGCTCGGCGCCGTGGTGATGCTCGCGCTGACCTCGGCGTCCGTGGCGGCAGCGGATGACGGACCGGGGCCCTTGGGGGTCACCGTCGACGCCGTCGCGAACCGGCACACGCTGCGGGTCGGCGCGCTGTTCGGCGCGGACCGGGCAGACCACCTGGCCGGCGGGCACTTCTGCACGGCCTCGGTCGTGCACAGCCCGCGGCGCGACCTCATCGTCACCGCCGCACACTGCGTCGGCGCCGACAGCGACCTGGTGTTCGTGCCGGGCTACCGGGACGGGCAGGCGCCGTACGGGGTGTGGAAGGTGGACAGGCGATACCTGCCCGACAGCTGGGCCAAGGACCAGGACGAGGACAGCGACCTGGCCTTCGCCACCGTCGCCCAGCTGGACGGCAGGCGCATCGAGGACGTGGTCGGCGGCAACCGGTTCGCACCCGGAATGGCCACCGGCGCCACCGCCGTGACGCTCACCGGCTACCCCGACGCCCGCGAGACGCCCATCAGCTGCACCAACAAGCCGAGCCCGGACGGCACGAGCCAGCAGCGCATCAACTGCCCAGCCTTCACCGTCGGCACCAGCGGCAGCCCCTGGATCAACGGCGACGGGCAGGTGGTCGGAGTGCTCGGCGGTCATGAAGAGGGCGGCTCGACCGACGACGTGTCGTACAGCGTGGTACTGCGGAGCGAGGCGGCGGAGCTGTACCAGGACGCGGCCGGCGGTTCCTGAGCCACGGCCGCACGTGACGCAGTGTGACACCGCGTCAGGGGTGGTGCACGGCCGCGTTGTCTTTCACCGGTCGGGGGTTCTCGTGCCGGGACGGGTCCGCTCTTAGACTGCTGCGGGTGGACTTGCCGGTGGCGAGGGGCGGTTGACGGTGCGTAAGGCGTGGGTCGTCGGTGGTGCCCTCGTGGGGGGCGGGCTGAGTTTCGTCATGCTGCTCGTCGTCGGGGTGTACGTCGTCGCCGGAAACCTCCTCGACTCGGCCACCTCGGGCAGCCGGGGGCTCGCCAAGGGGGCCGTACCGGCCGCCTACAAGTCGCTCGTGCAGCAGTGGGGCAATCTGTGCCCGGCGCTCAGCCCGGCGCTGCTCGCCGCCCAGCTGTACCAGGAGAGCGGCTGGAACCCCACCGTCGTCAGTCCCGCCGACGCGCGCGGCATCGCCCAGTTCATCCCCGGCACGTGGGCCACGCACGGCATCGACGGCAACGGGGACGGCAAGCGGGACATCTGGGACCCCAACGACGCGATCCCGTCGGCTGCTTCGTACGACTGCGAACTCGCCAAGGACGTGAAGGACGTCCCGGGCAACGTCTCCGACAACATGCTCGCCGCCTACAACGCCGGTGCCTACCGCGTCATAAGGGCCGGCGGGGTTCCGTCCATCAGCGAGACGCAGAACTACGTCAAGCGGATCCGCAGCCTGGAGCAGAGCTTCGCCGCGCCCGTCAGCCGGATCGACCCCACCCGGCAGGCTGCCGGTGCCATCGCCTTCGCGCAGAACAAGCTGGGTACGCCCTATCTGTGGGGCGGCGAGGGATCGGCCGCGCAGGGCGGGCGGTTCGACTGCTCGGGGCTCACCCAGGCGGCGTACGCGAAGGTCGGGATCACCCTGCCACGCGTGGCCAACGACCAGTACAACGCGGGCCCGCATCCCTCGCGGGACCAGTTGCTCCCGGGTGACCTGGTGTTCTTCTCCACCGACCGCAGCGACTCACGGGCCATCCACCACGTGGGTATCTACGTGGGCGGCGGGTACATGATCGACGCGCCGCGCACCGGGGCCGTCATCCGGTTCGATCCCATCGACATGCCGGACTACTTCGGCGCCACCCGGGTCACCGCGGATGGCGCAAAAGCGCTCCCCACGGCGGTTTGAGACGGTGTGCACCGTGCGTGAACCACCCCCCTGAGCTGCGAGGATGAGTCTCTCTTCGATAACGTCTGCGTGATCTTTCCGTGGAGAGTGGAACGTATTGATGGTGGCCGTGCGTTCCTGTTGACGTAGCCGAGCGGACGTCAGGCGTCCGGTAGCCGACGAAGGGGCCGCAGCACCATGGCTGTACTCGCCGAATCCGGATCGAACCCCGACGTCGACCTGCTCTACGACATCAACGGCCTGGCCAAGGACGCCCCGCACTGGTTCGACCGGGTCATGGAGTTCGTCGGTGAGTACGGCCTGCTGCTCGCCATGGTCCTGCTGGTGCTGTGGTGCTGGTGGTCCGTGCGGCGCCGGGGCGCCGAGGATGCCGCCTCCTCCGTCGCCGCGCTGGTGTGGGCGCCGCTCGCGGCCGGCATCGCCGTGCTGGTGAACGTGCCCATCCGCGGGTTCGTGGAGAGGCCCCGGCCCTTCGTGCAACACCAGGGGCTCGACGTCCTCGTCTCCGGCAAGACCGACTTCTCCTTCGTCAGCGACCACGCGACGATCACCATGGCGCTGGGTGTGGGGCTGTTCGTCGCCAACCGCCGGTTCGGCATCGCCGGGATCGGGCTGGCACTGCTGGAGGGCTTCTGCCGGGTGTACATGGGGGTGCACTATCCGACGGACGTCGTCGGCGGGTTCGCGCTCGGCACGGCGGTCGCGCTGCTGCTGTCACCGCTCGCCATGGCGCTGCTCACCCCCTTGATGCGGGCGGTGGAGCGGTCGCCGAGGGTGGGGTGGATCGTGCGGCGCCGGTCGGTGGGCGGGGCGCGTGAGGGTGCGTTTCCCAGCGCCCGTAAGCCTGTCGAGTCCGAGGAAAGGGACCTGGCGGCGTAGCCCTGAGCGGATCCCGGCCGGGGCCGGGATCGCTTGCCCGCAGTGGCGGCGGTGCGCAGGAGGCGCCGTCACTGCACCTCCCCTGCAGACCCCTCAAAGACCCTGCGCGTACGAGAAGAACCTCTGTGGGTCGTACTGCTGCTTCACCTTCCCCAGCCGCGCCACCGCATCCCCGTAATACGCCTTCTTCCAGTCCCGCAGCGTCGCGTCCGTGTAGTTCTGGTAGGCCGCTCCGGAGGCGTGCGGAGCCATCGCCTGGTGGGCCGACGTCAGCCACGACTGCGCGGAACCGCCGGAGGCCCCCGCTCCCCAGGACGCGATGTACTGGGCCAGCATCCGGGAGCGGCGGTGGACGAACGCCGTCGCCGTGGGCGAGACGCGGTTGACCGCGCCGCCGAGGGCCGTGAACGCGATGCTGCCCGCGCCGCCCCGCACCGAGCCGATCTGCCGCAGCACCGTCTGGATGCCCGCCGCGGACAGGGAGCGGTCGAAGAAGTCGGAGCGGGCCGCGTACGTCTCCCGGCCGAGCTTCCCCTGCGGGGAGCGGCCCGGGGTGGAGCCGGGCAGATGGCACTGGGCGTCGGCGGAGAAGGAGGAGCAGCCGGCGTAGATCTCCATCGCCTCCTCGTAGCCCCGGCGGCGCAGGGTGACGGAGGTGGCGTTCGCGCCGGCCGCGTGGGCCAGCCGGTCCACGGCGTTCTGCAGTTCACCGTAGGTGCCGAGGGAGAAGCAGGCCACGGAGATGGTCGGGGTCCCGCCGGGCGTGGCCGCCAGGTGCAGGGAGGACCAGATCTCGTCGGGCTGGCTCGGGCCCCACTCCTGCCAGGCCTTCAGGACGGCCGCGGCCTTCGACCAGGGCCACGTCATGTACGCGGTGACCGCCTGCGGGGCCGCGTGGGTCTTGAAGTGCAGCTCGGTGACGACGCCGAAGTTGCCGTTGCCGGCGCCGCGCAGCGCCCAGAAGAGGTCGGAGTGGTTCTTCGCATCAGCCGTCACCTGGGTGCCGTCGGCGGTGATCAGCGTCGCCTGGGTGAGGCTGTCGCAGGTCAGGCCGTAGGCGCGGGAGGCGACGCCATGGCCGCCGCCGAGGACCAGGCCGGAGACGCCGACGGTGGGGCAGGAGCCCGCGGGTATGGTCACGCCCTTCGCGGCCAGCGCCCGGTAGACGTCGATCAGCTTGGAGCCGGCGCCGACCACCGCCTGGCCCCCGCTGACCCGTATGCGGTTGAGCCGGGACACGTCGAGGATGAGGCGGTTGTCACCGGAGGAGTAGCCCGCGTAGGAGTGGCCGCCGTTGCGTATCGACACCCGTATGTTGTGCGCGTGGGCGTACGCCAGGGTCGTGCGGATGTCGTCGGTGTGCGCGGCGTAGCTCACCGCGGCCGGTTTCAGACCGTCGAAGCGGGTGTTGTACAGCTGGTGGGCCGTCTTCCACGTCGCGTCGCCGGGCCGGATCAGGGGCCCGTCCAGGTCACGGGCGAGGGCCGCCCAGTTCGCGGCGGCGTTCGCGCTGGTGGTCTTGAGGGACGTGAGGGACGATGAGCTGGTGGTCGCCGACGTGGTGGACCTGCCCCGGCCCGTGCCGCAGCCGGTCAGTGCGGTCGCGGCCAGTGCGGCCGTGCCGCCCGCGATGAACGTACGGCGTTCCATGTGCATCGTCGTCTGTCGCCTCTCCGCAGGCCACCTTGGCCCTTCCTCGGGTGAGACGACCCTGTGGGCACATTGGTTCGTAACAGTTCGCCCACAGGGAAACGAACGTCGAATACGTGTGCGCGTAACCCGACCGTCGGAACCTTCATGTGTTCTCCCCGTGAGCATTCCGTGACCTCACCGGGCCGACGGCAGGGGTTCACCCCGCGTTCACTTCCGGCCATCGGCGGCTTCACCTGTTCTGCCTAGTTTCGGCCGTGCACGGTGCCGAGCACGGTCATTCATGCGCTCGGGCACCTCACCACCTCGCACGCCGCCGACAGCGGCGGCTCCTGGAAGGAACTCCCGAAAGTGAAGCTTCAGCGCAAGAACCGGCTGCGCGCCCTTTCGCTCGGTGCGATCGCCGTGACCGGCGCCCTGGCCCTGACGGCGTGCGGCTCCGACGACAACGGCGGCGGCAAGGCGTCGGGCAACGCGTCCGGCTCCGCCAACGCTTCCTCGGTCAAGTGCGACGGCGCCAAGGGCCAGCTGCTGGCCGACGGCTCCTCCGCACAGAAGAACGCGATCGACGCCTGGGTCAAGGCGTTCTCGCAGGCCTGCGGCGTGCAGATCAACTACAAGGGCGGCGGCTCCGGCGCCGGTGTCACCTCCTTCAACCAGGGCCAGCTCGCGTTCGCCGGTTCGGACTCCGCGCTGAAGCCGGAAGACGTCACCGCCTCCAAGAAGGTCTGCTCCGGCGGCCAGGGCATCGACCTGCCGATGGTCGGCGGCCCGATCGCCCTCGGCTACAACGTCCCGGGTGTCGACAACCTGGTCCTGGACGCCCCGACGATCGCCAAGATCTTCGACAGCAAGATCAAGAACTGGAACGACCCGGCGATCGCGAAGCTGAACCCCAAGGCGAAGCTGCCCGACCTGAAGATCCAGGCCTTCCACCGTTCCGAGGACTCCGGTACGACGGACAACTTCACCAAGTACCTGATCGCCACCACCCCGGGCAACTGGAAGTACTCCGGCGGCAAGGCCTGGCAGGCGCAGGGCGGCCAGGCGGCCTCCGGCTCCGCCGGTGTGGCCCAGGGCGTCAAGCAGAACTCCGGCGCGATCGGCTACTTCGAGCTGTCCTACGCCAAGGACATGACCACCGTCTCCATCGCCACCGGCGCCAAGACCCCGGTCAAGCCGTCCGTGGCCAGCGCCACCGCCGACATCGCGGCCGCCAAGATCGTCGGCACCGGCAAGGACCTGTCGCTGAAGCTGGACTACGCCACCAAGGCCGAGAACGCCTACCCGATCACCCTGGTGACGTACGAGATCGTCTGCGACAAGGGCAACAAGTCCGACACCCTGCCCGCCACCAAGGCCTTCCTGCGCTACATCGCCAGCGAGGACGGTCAGAAGGCGCTGTCGAGCATCGACTACGCCCCGATCCCCGACGAGATCATCGCCAAGGTCCGCACCACCATCGAGGGCCTGAGCTGACCTGATCCGAGAGTGCGGCCCGTGCCCGACAGGGCCCGGGCCGCACCGTCCGGTGCACCGCCGCCATGAGCCGCCGCCCGTGAGGGCGCCCGGCTCCGCAGACCGGAGAACCCGATGGACATATCGACCAACACAACCGACGCACCTCCCCCCATACCCCAGCCCACGGTGACCGGGCAGAAGCAAGGCGCCCGCGGCGCGGCCCGCCCCGGCGACCGCATCTTCCTCGGGCTGTCCCGCGGCTCCGGCATCCTGCTGCTGGTGATCATGGCCGCGATCGCGGTCTTCCTCACCTACCGCGCCTCCCTCGCGATCAGCAAGGACCACGGGAACTTCCTGACCACCTCCGAGTGGAACACCAACCTCACCCCGCCGAGCTTCGGCATCGCGGTGCTGGCCTACGGCACGGTCGTCTCCTCGATCATCGCCATGGTCATCGCGGTTCCGATCGCCGTCGCGATCGCGCTGTTCCTCACCCACTACGCCCCGCGCCGGCTGCGCGGTCCCATCGCCTATGTGGTCGACCTGCTCGCCGCCGTGCCGTCCATCGTCTACGGCCTCTGGGGCGCCCTGATCCTCGTCCCGCACATGACCGGCCTGTACGGCTGGCTGAACGACTACCTCGGCTGGACCGGCCTCTTCTCCTGGGACGACGGCGCCCCCCGCGCCATGCTCACCGTCGGCATCCTGCTGGCGATCATGATCCTGCCGATCATCACCAACGTCAGCCGCGAGGTGTTCCGGCAGGTCCCGCGGATGCACGAGGAGGCCGCGCTGGCCCTCGGCGCCACCCGCTGGGAGGTCGTCCGCATGTCCGTCCTGCCCTTCGGCCGCTCCGGTGTGATCTCCGCGTCCATGCTCGGCCTCGGCCGCGCCCTCGGCGAGACGATGGCCGTCGCCACCGTGCTCTCCCCGGACTACGTCATCCACCTCAGCCTGCTGAACCCGGGCGGCGGCACCTTCGCCCAGAACATCGCCAGCAAGTTCGGTGAGGCCACCGAGCAGGGCCGCGACGCGCTGATCGCCTCCG
Organism: Streptomyces sp. NPDC007205; assembly: GCF_040634095.1. Lineage (NCBI taxonomy): Bacteria > Bacillati > Actinomycetota > Actinomycetes > Kitasatosporales > Streptomycetaceae > Streptomyces > Streptomyces sp. NPDC007205. The sequence continues at coordinate 446,890 of NZ_JBEYEW010000003.1, read as the reverse complement.
GTCTCGTCCTGTTCGTCATCACCCTGCTGGTCAACGGCGCGGCCCGCGCGATCATCGCCCGCCGCAAGGAGTACTCGGGGGCCAACGCATGACCACCGCAGCCGTCACCGACAAGCGCCCCAGCACGCTGCGCGGCGCCAGCCTGCCGAAGTGGTCCCCGTGGGCCATCGCCGCCGGCTCGATCGGCCTGGCCGTGATCATCGGCCTGGCCGGCGGCCTGCACAGCAAGGTCCAGTGGGGCCTGATCGCCGCGATCCTCTTCGTCCTCGGCACCTACGGCATCGCCACCCGGGTGGAAGGCCGCCGGCAGGCCAAGGACCGGATCGCCACCTCCTTCGTCTGGGTCGCCTTCCTGCTCGCCGTCGTCCCGCTGGTCTCCCTGATCTGGGTGACCGTCTCTCGCGGTGTGAAGGTCCTCGACGTCTACTTCCTCACCCACTCCATGGGCGTCGTCGCCGACTCCGAGCCCGGTGGCGGCATCTACCACGCCATCATCGGCAGCCTGGAGCAGGTCGGCCTCGCCACCGTCATCGGTGCGCCGATCGGCATCCTCACCGCGATCTACCTGGTGGAGTACGGGCGGGGCAAGCTCACCCAGGCCGTCACGTTCTTCGTGGACGTCATGACGGGTATCCCGTCGATCGTCGCGGGCCTGTTCATCCTGTCGCTGATGCTCATCTTCCAGATGCAGCCGTTCGGCTTCGCGGGTTCGCTGGCGCTGGCCATCCTGATGATGCCGGTCGTCGTCCGCTCCACCGAGGAGATGCTCAAGCTCGTCCCGAACGAGCTGCGCGAGGCCTCGCTGGCACTCGGTGTGCCGAAGTGGCGGACCATCCTGAAGGTGGTCCTGCCGACCTCCATCGGCGGTATCACCACCGGCGTCATGCTGGCCATCGCCCGTATCGCGGGCGAGACCGCCCCGGTGCTGCTGCTGGTGTTCGGCAACCCGTTCATCAACAACAACCCGTTCGAGGGCGCGCAGGCGTCGCTGCCGCTGTACATCTACCAGCAGTACGCGCAGAGCGCGGGCGCCAACGCGGCCTACGACCGCGCGTGGGCGGCGTCCCTCACACTGATCGCCTTCGTGATGATCCTCAACCTGGTGGCACGCGGCATCGCCCGCTGGAAGTCCCCCCGGTGACCTTTCGCGGCTACCGCCGCGCGGCCGGCCGCTGACGCGGCCAACAGCGACCGAGCTTGAATCTCTGGAAGTGAAGTAGACGACATGGCCAAGCGAATCGACGTAAGCGGACTGACCGCCTACTACGGCTCCCACAAGGCGATCGAGGACATCTCGATGACCGTCGAGCCGCGCTCGGTGACGGCGTTCATCGGCCCCTCCGGCTGCGGCAAGTCGACGTTCCTGCGCACGCTGAACCGGATGCACGAGGTCACCCCCGGTGGCCGCGTCGAGGGCAAGGTGCTGCTGGACGACGAGGACCTGTACGGCGCCGGCATCGACCCGGTGTCCGTCCGCCGCGAGGTCGGCATGGTCTTCCAGCGCCCCAACCCCTTCCCCACGATGTCGATATTCGACAACGTGGCGGCGGGCCTGCGCCTGAACGGCAAGTACAAGAAGCCGGAACTGAACGACATCGTCGAGAAGTCCCTCAAGGGCGCGAACCTCTGGAACGAGGTCAAGGACCGCCTGAGCAAGCCGGGCTCCGGCCTTTCCGGTGGTCAGCAGCAGCGGCTGTGCATTGCCCGCGCGATCGCGGTCCAGCCGAAGGTGCTGCTGATGGACGAGCCCTGCTCGGCCCTGGACCCCATCTCGACCCTCGCCATCGAGGACCTGATCGGCGAGCTGAAGGAGCGCTTCACGATCGTCATCGTGACGCACAACATGCAGCAGGCGGCGCGTGTCTCGGACCGTACGGCGTTCTTCAACCTGGCGGCGGTGGGCCAGCCCGGCCGCCTGATCGAGATCGACGACACCGAGCGCATCTTCTCCAACCCGTCGGTCCAGGCGACGGAGGACTACATCTCCGGCCGCTTCGGCTGACCGTCCCCTGATCCCCTCGCGGTGCTGCATGGCGGTGCCACCGCGAGGACGCAAAAGGGCCCGCCCCTGGCTCCCGGGGGCGGGCCCGCTGCGTTCGCTGCGCCTGCCTCGGCCGCTACAGGACCGTCAGGTTCAGTACGCCGAACGCCAGCGCGGCGACCAGTGCCGCTGCCGGCATCGTGATGAACCAGCCCAGGACGATGTTCTTGGCCACACCCCAGCGGACGGCGTTGACGCGCTTGGTGGCACCGACGCCCATGATCGCCGAGGTGATGACGTGGGTCGTGGAGATCGGGGCCTTGAAGAGGTACGCCGTGCCGAACATGATCGAGGCACCGGTGGCCTCGGCCGCGAAACCCTGCGGCGGGTCCAGCTCGATGATCTTGCGGCCGAGCGTGCGCATGATGCGCCAGCCGCCCGCATAGGTGCCGAGGGAGAGCATCAGAGCGGAGACGATCTTCACCCAGACCGGGATCGGGTCGCCGTATGTCGTGTGGCCGGAAATCACCAGTGCCATGACGACCACACCCATCGTCTTCTGGGCGTCCTGGAGGCCGTGGCCCAGTGCCATGCCCGCCGCCGAGACCGTCTGCGCGATCCGGAAGCCGCGCTTGGCCTTGTGCGGGTTGGACCGGCGGAACAGCCACATGATGGCCAGCATCACGAGGTATCCGACGATCAGGCCGACCACCGGGGACAGGAACATCGGGATGATGACCTTGTCCACCACGCCGTTCCAGTGGACGGCGGTACCGCCCGCCAGGGCCGCGCCGACCAGGCCGCCGAACAGGGCGTGGGAGGAGGAGGACGGCAGGCCGAAGTACCAGGTGACCAGGTTCCAGGTGATGGCGCCGACCAGCGCGGCGAAGAGGATGCCCATGCCGGTCGAGCCGGACGGCGTCTCGATCAGACCCTCACTGACCGTCTTGGCGACGCCCGAGCCCAGGAAGGCACCGGCCAGGTTCATGACCGCCGCCATGGCGAGGGCCGCCCGCGGGGTCAGCGCCCGCGTCGACACCGACGTGGCGATCGCGTTCGCCGAGTCGTGGAAACCGTTCGTGTACGTGAAGAAGAGCGCGACCGCGATGGTCACGACCAGGGCGAAGGTGGCCATCGACGCCTCAGGACTCCTTGACGGCGATGGTCTCCACCGTGTTCGCCACGTGCTCGAACGCGTCCGCCGCCTCTTCCAGGACGTCCACGATCTGCTTGAGCTTGAGCACCTCGATGGCGTCGTACTTGCCGTTGAAGAGGTGCGCCAGCAGCTTGCGGTGGATCTGGTCCGCCTGGTTCTCCAGGCGGTTCACCTCGATCCAGTACTCGGTGAGGTTGTCCAGCGTGCGCAGGTTCGGCATCGCCTCCGCCGTCAGCTCGGCGGCCCGGGCCAGTACCTCGATCTGCTGCTCGACGCCCTTCGGCAGTTCCTCGACGTTGTAGAGGACGACCAGGTCGACGGCCTCTTCCATGAAGTCCATGATGTCGTCGAGGGACCCGGCGAGGGAGTAGATGTCCTCGCGGTCGAACGGCGTGATGAACGAGGAGTTGAGCTGGTGGAAGATCGCGTGTGTGGCGTCGTCACCCGCGTGTTCCGCGGCCCGCATACGCTCTGCGATCTCGGCTCGGGCAGGTGCGTCCGCCCCGAGCAGTTCCATCAGGAGCTTCGAGCCCGTGACGATGTTGTCCGCGGATGCGGCGAACATGTCGTAGAAGCTCGTCTCCCTGGGGGTCAGACGAAAGCGCACGTGGGGTCCTCGGGGTGCTTCGGTTTCGGTCAGGCTGATGCTAGGCGCATCATCCGGCCACGGCTATCGGGCCGCATCCCAGTGTCGCCCATCGGGCAGAGTGATCAGCACGGGGGCGTACCAAGGCCCTCCTACCCCGCAGAATTCGTTACCATATACCCAGTAGGGGTATGTATCCGCAGCTCGTTCCGAGAGGGAGGCCCGCGATGACGACGACCGAGGCCGGCGCCACGCACGGCTACCACAAGCAGAAGGACGAGCACCTCAAGCGGCTGCGCCGGATCGAGGGCCAGATCCGCGGCCTGCAGCGCATGGTCGACGAGGACACGTACTGCATCGACATACTCACCCAGGTCTCGGCCTCCACCAAGGCGCTGCAGTCCTTCGCGCTGCAGCTGCTGGAGGAGCATCTGCGGCACTGCGTGGCCGACGCGGCCCTCAAGGGCGGAGACGAGATCGACACCAAGGTGGATGAGGCGACGAAGGCGATCGGCCGCCTCCTGCGGTCCTAGGCCCTGCCGTCACGCTCCTCGGACACCCGCAGCACCTGGTCGATGCTCTCCAGGCTGAGCCGGTCCTCGGCCGCGGAGGCCGCGATGATCAGCTCTCCGCACAGCTCGATCTCGGCGAGGGCCACATGGTCCTGCACCGCCGTACCGCCGACCGGAGCCACCCGCCTCACCTCTTCCCTGCCGTCACCGACTTCCTAGGGTAGGCAGCCCTCTACACACCGCGCATGGCACGGACGGGCTACTTACGGGGTGGTGGGACGGACTAGTCGCCGCCCTCGGCGATACGGCCCGCGTAGATGTCCGCCGAGCGTGGCAGCCGTACGCCGGCGGGGGCGCCGAAGTCGTACAGCAGCGTCGTCGAGGCGACCGCCACGGGGATCTTCTGCCGGCTGTTGACAAAACTGAAGTGCTGCCTGAGCTTGCGGATGCGGCCCTGGTCGTCCAGGTAGGCGTCGAACGGAACCCGGGTGGTGGCGAACCCTTTCGCCGCCGCGGCCAGCGGCTGCCGGTTCTCGGCGGAGGCCAGGCGGGCCGCGCTGCGCAGGTCGGCCGTGCCCCGGTAGTGCCGTACGGCCGTGCCGCCGACCTCGGTCCTGCCGACGTAGGTCGCCGTCCGCGTCCCGAGCAGCACCTCGGCCGCCGCGTACGGGTCGGTCGCGCCGCCGGTGACCAGGTTGCCGTCGGACAGCGTGGCGGTGTCCACCCGCACCCACTTGTCGGCGGGCACGCCCGCGCCCCGGTTCTTCATGAACAGGGCCCCGGGAGCCAGGAGTTCGGTGATCGGCTGGTGCTCGGCGGTGCCCGACGGATCCTCGGGCAGGACGACCGTGAGCCGGCCGATCCGGCGCTCGAAGTCGTAGACGCCCTTGCCGCGGATGGTGACGCGGGTGCCGCCGGTCGCCATCTCCATGGACGTGGTGGCCTTGGAACTGCCCGCGCCGCGCAGGGTGTCGGCGGTCCGGTGCAGAACGGCGACCGGATCGCCCCCGTCCCTGACGTCCTCGGCGGCGGCCCCGGTGCCGGAACAGCCTGTGGCGCCTGCCCCGAGGCCGAGCAAGATGCCGACCGCGACGAACGTCCTGCCCGCGTTCCTGTGCTGCCGCCGATCCATCGCCTGCCTACCCCCAGCCGGTACGTCCGTCACGGGCCCCCTGTCGTCCGGTTAACGACCGGTAGGAGGCGCCGTCACGCGCCGGCCGGGCGCGGGGACAGCCGTGCGAACCCTTTGCGCACGGGTGGGTAACGTTGTCGGGGTGACAGTCACCGAGGCACGGCAGGACGGGCCGGAAGACGCCCGGTCCGGGCAGGAACACCTCGTCACGACGACCGAACAGGGCCGCTTCTGCGTGGCCCGCTGCAGCTGCGGCTGGCGCGGCCCCGCGCGCAGGGCCCGCAGCCAGGCCCGCACCGACGCGGAGGGTCACGCGGCGGAGCTGTGAAACGCGTCCACCAGGTCACGGTCGCGGGGGTGGGTGAGGCGGCTGCGGGCAGCGGCGGGCGAGAGCCACAGGATCCGGTCCACCTCGTCGTTCGGCGTGAAGTGGCCGGAAACCGCCTCGGCCGCCCAGTAACGCACCTGCTTGGGGCGGCCGTTGGCGAGATAGCACAGGGTCGGCAGCTCCTCGCCGGGCTCGGCCGTGTACCCGGTCTCCTCCGCGACCTCCCGCAGGGCACCCACGAGCGGCTCCTCACCCCGCTTGAGCTTGCCTTTTGGATGCGACCAGTCGTCGTACCTCGGCCGGTGGACCAGGCACAGCTCGACAGAGGCGTCCACCGGCGAGCGGCGCCACAGGACGCAGCCGGCCGCCTGGACCAGGGTGTCGCTCACACCGCCTCCACCGTCTCCTTCTGCCAGGCCTGCTGGAAGGCGAACCTGGCGGCCTCCACCTCGTGCCGCTGGTCGGCGTGGAGCACGCCGAGCGCGTACGCCGTCGCCGGGGCGATACGGGGCGTACGGGCGGCCTGGGCCGCCGCCGCTGCCGCCTCCGAGGCGTCCCGGTGCCGGTTCAGTGCCCGGCCCGCCGCCAACAGGCTCGCGTCCACCGGGGCGTTGCTCCCGTGCAGCACCTCCCGGGCGTACCGGTGCAGGCGCAGCAGCAGACGGACCTGGTGCCAGGGGCCGTCCTGGGGATGCGGGGACGGGTCCGCGGCCAGACCGTGGACGAGGGCCTCCGCGTTGTACGGGTGGCCCGCGGTGACCAGGGGGAGCGCGGCGACGGCGGCTGTCAGCCGTTCCTCCGCGGCGGCTGCCAGGGGGTGCAGGCCGGTGGTGGGGGCGGTGGGGGTGAGGGGGACTTCGCTGGCGAGTACGGCGACCTTGTCGGCGACGGCGTGGAAGCGGGACGAGCCGAGGGCCTGCAGTGCCGTGGAGTGGGCTCGGGTCCGGGCCAATGTCAGCTGGCGTTCCAGCAGGGCGCCTGCTTTTGCCGCGCCTACGGTGAGGTTGCCGCGTTCGGGGACGGGTGCCGCCCCAGCGGCACGACTGCCCGCAGCCACGACGGCTGCCGTATCGGCCACCTGGGCCGGGAGCGCCGTCAGCCCCGACAGGCGGTGCAAGGCCTGCAGCAGGCGTTCCAGGCGGGACTCGTATGCGTGCTCAAGGCCCAACGTGCCTGACAGCCAGGCCAGTTCGGGGCGCATCTCCTCGGACCAGTCGGGGTCGAGGAGAGGGCGGAAGGTGTGCAGGCTGCCGCTGATGCGGCGGGCCGAGCGGCGCAGCAGGCGTGCCGCGTCGACGGACTCCTCCGCACCGCCCGCCGTGGTGCCGCCGGTCTCCCGGTGCAGGCGCAGGGCGCGGAGGAACTCCGTGGCCCGGGCGCGCAGATACGCCGCGAGGGCGTCCCCGGTCACCACTTCGGCCGTGGGGTCCGTCGGGTCAAGGTGTTGCTGTGCCACGCCGGCGCCTCCGGGCGTCTATGAGCATCTCCTGGACGTTGCGCAGGGGTTGGCCGTCCGAGTCGGTCGCGTGCCGCGTCCACTCGCCGTCGGTGCCGAGGTGCCAGGAGACGGTCGTGTCGGACATGCCGGTGTCCAGCAGCCGGTTGAGGGCTGCGCGGTGGGCGGGGTCGACGACCCGCACCAGGGCCTCTATCCGGCGGTCGAGGTTGCGGTGCATCATGTCGGCGCTGCCGATCCAGACCTCGGGTTCGCCGCCGTTGCCGAAGGAGAACACGCGGGAGTGCTCCAGGAAACGGCCGAGGACCGAGCGGACCCGGATGTTGTCGGACAGGCCGGTGACGCCGGGGCGGATCGCGCAGATGCCGCGGACCCAGATGTCGACCGGCACGCCGGCCTGGGACGCCCGGTAGCAGGCGTCGATGACCGCCTCGTCGACTATGGAGTTGACCTTGATGCGGACGAAGGCCGGGCGGCCCGCGCGGTGGTGCTGGACTTCCTTGTCTATCCGCGAGACCAGGCCGTCCCGCAGGGACTTGGGGGCCACCAGCAGGCGGCGGTAGGTCTCGCGTCGGGAGTAGCCCGACAGGCGGTTGAACAGGTCGGAGAGGTCCGCGCCGACCTGCGGGTCGGCCGTGAGCAGGCCCAGGTCCTCGTACAGGCGCGCCGTCTTCGGGTGGTAGTTGCCGGTGCCGACGTGGCTGTAGCGGCGCAGGGTCTCGCCCTCCTGGCGGACCACCAGGGACAGCTTGCAGTGCGTCTTCAGGCCGACCAGGCCGTAGACGACGTGACAGCCGGCCTCCTCCAGTTTGCGCGCCCACTTGATGTTGGCGTGCTCGTCGAACCGGGCCTTGATCTCGACCAGGACGAGGACCTGCTTGCCGGACTCGGCGGCGTCGATGAGCGCGTCGACTATCGGGGAGTCGCCGGAGGTGCGGTACAGGGTCTGCTTGATCGCGAGGACGTCCGGGTCGGCCGCGGCCTGCTCCAGGAAGGCCTGGACGGAGGTGGAGAAGCTGTCGTACGGGTGGTGCAGCAGCACGTCCCGGGTGCGCAGGGCGGCGAAGATGTCCGGCGGGGACGCCGACTCGACCTCGGCGAGGTCGCGGTGGGTGCCGGCGACGAACTTGGGGTACTTCAGCTCGGGCCGGTCGAGGCTGTGGATGCGGAAGAGGCCGGTGAGGTCCAGGGGGCCGGGAAGCGGATACACCTCGGCCTCGCCGATCTTCAGCTCGCGGACCAGCAGGTCCAGCACCTCGCGGTCGATGGACTCCTCGACCTCCAGGCGCACCGGCGGGCCGAAGCGGCGCCGCATGAGCTCCTTCTCCAGGGCCTGGAGGAGGTTCTCGGCGTCGTCCTCCTCGACCTCCAGGTCCTCGTTCCGGGTCAGCCGGAAGGCGTGGTGCTCCAGCACCTCCATGCCCGGGAACAGCTCCTCCAGGTGGGCGGCGATGACGTCCTCCAGCGGGACGTACCGGCCCGGGGCGGCCTCCAGGAAGCGGGACAGCAGCGGCGGCACCTTCACACGGGCGAAGTGCTTGTGGCCGCTGACCGGGTTGCGTACGACGACGGCCAGGTTCAGGGACAGGCCGGAGATGTACGGGAACGGGTGCGCGGGGTCCACGGCCAGCGGGGTGAGGACCGGGAAGATCTGGTGGCGGAAGAGCGTGAAGAGGCGGGCCTGCTCCTTCTCGGCCAGCTCGTTCCAGCGGACCAGGTGGATGCCCTCGTCCGCGAGTGCGGGGGCGACGTCCTCGTGGTAGCAGGCGGCGTGCCGGGCCATGAGCTCGCGCGAGCGGGCCCAGATCATCTCCAGCACCTCGCGCGGCTGCAGGCCGGAGGCGGAGCGTGTGGCCACGCCCGTGGCGATGCGGCGCTTCAGCCCTGCGACCCGGACCATGAAGAACTCGTCCAGGTTGCTGGCGAAGATCGCGAGGAAGTTCGCCCGCTCCAGCAGGGGCGTGTTCGGGTCCTCGGCCAGTTCCAGGACGCGCTCGTTGAAGGCGAGCCAGCTGCGTTCACGGTCGAGGAACCGGCCCTGCGGCAACACTGCGCCGTCGACGTGCGACTCTTCGTATGCGTCGAGGTCGGCATCGATGTCGGGTTCCAGGTCGGAGACGGCCGCGGACACCGTGTGCGGGCGGTGCGCGGCGATGGAGCCCACGGAGGGCTGGACGTGCTGGACCTCGGCTGCCTGGGTGTCTTGCTGACTCATGAACCCATTCTTCCGCGCCAGGGGCGAGACGGGCGCGTCGGAACGTGCGGGTGGGAGCGTCACGATCCCGTTTCCCGCGGGCCCCTCGGGGGGCGGCGAAGGCTCTGGCACGGCGGGCTTCATTGGCCGAGCGTCGCAAGCCTGGCTGAATCAATGGTTACGGAGACATGACGTGCGGGATAGCGGGGGGCGGCTCCCGGGGGTCTTGCGCAGTCGTCGTGGGGCTGCGGGGCGTGCGCCGGGTGCGGGTGGCAGTGCGTCGGTGTGCGGGGCCCCGGCGCCGGCCGTCCCGGTGCCGGTCCGGCGGGCGCTGCGTGCCGTGATGCGGGTTGCCTCCGTGGGGCCCGCCGCGCGCCTGGGCCCTGTCGTGCGTCGGTCTGCGAGGGGCCCGGCGCCGGCCGTCGCTGTCCGGCGGACCCGACCTCGCCCCGGGGCGCTGAGGCCCGCTGCCCTCGCCCTCGCCCTGGGCCTCGCCTTCGTCGTGTACGACCCTGCCCGGCACACCACGGCCCCGGTGCCGGGGGCCTGTGGTGGGCGGCCGTGCTGCTGCTCGTGCCCTGCTGGTCCGGTCCCGGCCGGGGACGTCCCCTGTGGAGGCCGGGACCGCGTCGTGCCGGGACCGCGTTCGTGCCGGCCTCGCGGCGGCCGCGGTAGCCGTACCCGACGCGGAGGAGCCGGAACCCGGTCGGGCCCGCTCGTCGCCGCCCTGCCCGGTGCCGCCGTCCCTTATGCCCCTGCTGCCGCCCGCCTGCCGGGCGCGGTTCGTGACGCCGGCCGGCCCCGAGCGGGCCGGGGTGGGCGTGGGTGGGCATGGGTGCGCGCGGGGAGGCGCGGGGGTGGCGCCGGTGTGGGCGGTGGCGCCGCGCGAGCCGCCGGCCGGCAGGCGCTGGAGGCCGGTGTTCAGGTCTCCGTGCGGTACATCAGGTCCGTCTCGTACGTGCTGAACCCCAGCCGCTCGTACACCGACACCGCCGCCTGGTTGTCGGCGTCGACGTAGAGCATCGCGGTCGGCAGCTGCTGGGCGGCCAGGTGGCGCAGGCCGATCGTGGTGAGGGCCTTGCCGAGGCCGCCGCCCTGCTCACCGGGGCGGACCCCGAGGACGTAGACCTCGCCCAGCCCCTCCTCGGCGTGCACCTTGGTCCAGTGGAACCCGATCAACTCCCCGCGCCGCTCGGCGAGGAAGAACCCGGCAGGGTCGAACCACGGCTCGGCCTTGCGGTCGTCGAGGTCCCGCTGGGTCAGCGAGCCCTGCTCGGGGTGGTGGGCGAAGGCGGCGGCGTTGACCTCCAGCCAGGCCGCGTCATCCTTGCCGGACACGAAGGCACGCACGGTCACGCCCTCCGGCAGCACCGGGTCGGGCAGCGCCAGGTCGGTCAACGGCCGCCGCATCTGGCGCAGTTCGCGGAACAGGGTCAGGCCGAGCACCTGCGCGAGATGCCGGGCGGCGGAATGCCCGCCGTGTGCCCACACCCGCAGCCGCTTGCCGGAGGCGGCGAGCAGCGCCGACCCGAGCGCCCGGCCGTGCCCGTGTCCGCGGTGCGCGGGGTCGATGACGAGTTCGGCGGCCGGTGCCTCCACCGGGTCGGTGTCCTCCAGCTGGGCGTAGCCGACGAGTTCGTCGCCGACGGTCATCAGCAGATGCGAGACGCCCGCGCGGGGACCTCCGCGCAGCTGCAGCCGGCCCTGCTCGGACACCGGCTGCTGCCCGTCGACCCGGGCGGCCTCGGCGAGCAGGGCCGCCACGGCCTCGGCCTGGTCCGGGGTGAGCGCGGAATGGGTCTCGATGGAGCGGGCGGGGAAGGCCCGTACGGTGTCGTCGCTGCTCATGGGTAGAGGGTACGGCAGGTGACTCATTGATTGAGGTCTCACCGGAATTGCCCTGTTTCCGGCCAGGTGGTACATCGGCCTCACCCTCACTCAGGAGAAGCTCGACCAGAGGCAGCCGAAGCGGAACATCGGCGGGCGCGGGGCAACGGCCGTACGCAGACGCTGAATCAGGGGGACTCTTCCGGCATGGGCCCCACCCTACGAAGCCCCCGTACGCTCAGCTCCGCTTGGGCCCGGTGATGGCCTCACCGACGACGAATCCCTTGGCGGGGCCTTCGGGGATGGTGACGTCGGTGCCGTAGGGGACGCGGTGGATGTCCTCCCAGTCGGCCTTGTCGGGACGAGGGCCGGTGAAGAGGGTGACGGCGCCCTGACCGTCGTATTCGTCGATGAGGATGTAGACGGGGATGCCGGCGCGGGCGTATTCGCGGCGCTTGCGGAGCCTGTCGCGTTCCAGATTGCGGTTGCCCGGAGATGCCACTTCGACAAGGAGGTAGACGGCTGAAGCGACCAGGCCCAGTCCTTCCTCGTCAGCGTGCGACTCCAGGTCTTCCGGTGCGATCAGGAGGTCCGGGATCCATGCCTTGCGCTGGTGGATGACGTTGGTGTCCTGAAAGGCCGCGTATTGTCCCTCCCCCAGGAAGCGCACCAGCCCGTTTCGGAGGCGGTTGATGATCTGGGCATGGGACAGGCGGCCGGTGGGCGACACCTCGATGGCTCCCTCGATGATCTCGGCGCGGTAGCCCTCGGGGAGTTCCATGGCCTTCCATGCCTGCCACAGGACGTCGTCCAGGTCGGGTCCTTTCAGGGATTCAGCCGTGGCCTCGGACATGGTCTCGGGCCTCTCATGTGCGAGAGCGGTCAAGGTGGCACCTCCTCAAGTGTGGGCTGGGTTCGGCAGCGGCACAAGCAACGCGATCACGGTAGGCGCGGCTGTGCATATGACAGGGGAAAATGACCTGCGCTCACCCGATCGGGTCATGGGGCTGGATGCGCGCGCCCCTGCTGTAGGCGATGCGAAGCACCTCCGCCAGGGATTCCGACGCCCTGGTCAGTGCGAAGCGGACCGCGTGTTCCCCTGCGGCCTGGTCCGCGAGCACGGCCTTCGCGCCGGCGAGCACCTGCTCCCCCGACCGCAGCTGCGCGGCCTCCACGTCGTCGGCGAGGAGGGAGAGGCGGCTGTGGTCGTGCTCGGCGCTGAGGTAGCAGGGCTTGCCCTCCGGGGTGGTCCAGGGCAGGAGGCGGAGTCCGTCCCTCACGCGAACACCTCCACGTCGTGGAGGTACGGGCGTACGAGGGGGGTGTCGTACAGGAAGAGGTGTGCTTCGAGGTCGTCCTGCGGGTGGCCGGAGTCCGGCGGCAATGGCGGTCCGGTGTCCGGCAGTTGGAGCGGGCTCGCGCGGCGGCGCCCCCGGGCGGGGAGCAGGGCCCGGATGAGCAGGAGCAGCAGCGGTTCGATGAGTCCGGCGACACGTGCGCGCACGTCGACACTCCGTGGGAGGCAGGGGGTTTGACGAGCGGTGATTACCGTTCGTGCCTCGATCGTCACAGCTCCGGCGTACGCTGCGGAAGAGGTTCGGTGTTGCCTGGGGCGCCAGGCAACGGGGAGGGGTGACGTGGGGGAGAACGTTGACGCCGCGCCGGTTTCCGGTCGGGGCATGCTGGGGCAGACGCTGAGGGTGCTGCGCGACAAGGCCGGGAAGTCGCTGGGGCAACTGGCCGAGGAGACCGGGTACGACAAGAGCTATTTGAGTCGGCTGGAGTCGGGGGAGCGGCTGTCCAAGGTGACGGTCATGGAGGACCTGGACGGGTATTACGGCACGGGTGACCTGCTGGTCGGTCACTGGAAGGCGGCTCGGCTGGACGCATTCCGGGACCGGTACAAGGAGTTCATGAGGCTGGAGGCGACGGCGCGGATCATGTGGATGTTCACGCCGGGCGTGCCGGGGCTCCTCCAGACCGAGGATTTCGCCCGGGAGGTGTTGTCTGGGCCCCAGACAACACTGGAGGGCGACGACTGGGTCGAGGAGCAGGTGGCCGCTCGCCTGGGGCGGCAGTACCTGCTGCGACAGAAGCCGGTGCCCAGCGTCCGCATCGTCATGGACGAGTACGCGTTCCGGCGCCCCGCGGCCGTCCGGGAGACCTGGGAGGAACAGCTCCTCCGTATCGAGGCCGTCGCGATGCTGCCGAATGTGACGCTTCAGGTGCTGCCCTTCGCCGCCGGGGTCCACCACCACATGCACGCGTCGCTGACGCTGCTGTGGCAGAAGGACGCCAGCGGTGTTGCCTATGTGGAAGGCGACACCCGGGGCGAGTTGATCGAGGAACCGGACGGGGTCCTGCGGCACCGACTGTCCTACGATCGGCTCCGGGACATGGCGTTGTCCCCGTCGGACTCGCTCGCGTTCATCAGGGACGCACTGGAGGAGCACAGATCATGAACCACACCCCCGACCTCAGCACCGCCACCTGGCGCAAGTCGAGCTACAGCGACGGGGGAGCCAACAACTGCGTCGAGGTCGCCGACGGCTACCCCGGGATCATCCCCGTCCGCGACAGCAAGGCCCCGTCCGCCCGCCCGCTGATCTTCTCGGCCGCCTCCTGGTCCGGCTTCATGACCCTGGTGAAGAGCGAGGCGGGCCGGCCGTCGACGCGCTGAGGACTTGCAAGGCCAGTGAGCTGCCCCGGGTTTCGCAGAGTCCGCTGAAGACGAGATTACCGGACCTTACGAATCCCGGGGCAGCTCAGGTGGCTGGTGACTCAGCGGACCTGGGCCGCAGTCCTCTCCGTGGGCTCCTCGACAGGGTCCGGGGTGCTCTGCGGCCTGTCGGCGAGCTTGAGCCAGACCACTCCGACGATGATGAGGGCCAGCCACAGGGCCTGGACCGGGGTGAGCGTCTCGTTGAAGAAGACGGGGCTGAGCAGCGCTGCACCGGCTGCCCCGATTCCCGCCCAGACGGCATAGCCGATACCGACGTCGATGGTGCGCAGCGCGACGCTCAGTGCCCAGAGCGTCAGAAGGAAGAAGACGACGGCGACCAGCGACCACGACAGGCGGGTGAAGCCGTGGCTTCCGCCGACGGAGAGCGCGTAGCCGATTTCGAAACCTCCGGCGAGGAGGAGCGTGAGCCAGGAGTTGGCTGAGGAGCGGCCGGTGTTGGACATGTACGCGGGTCCTTTCGTAGAGATCGGGTCAGGTGGGGGCGGGATCCTCAGGCGGCACCACTGAGCTGGAGGCCGACGACACCGGCGATGATGACGACGATGCCGAGCGCCTTGCGCCAGTTCAGGCGCTGGCCGAAGAGCAGCGCCCCGAGAAGGGCGATGCCGATACCGGCGATGGACGTCCAGATGGCGTAGCCGACGCCGACGTCGAAGGTCAGCAGCGCCTTGCTGAGGAAGTAGGTCCCGATGGCACCGCTGACCAGCGTCGCGATGGTCCACCCGCGGTTCTTGAAGCCCTCGGCCTTGCCGGCTGCGATGGCGACGGTGATCTCGAAGATGTCTGCGATGGCGAGGTAGAGCCACTGCATGGGAGGTCCTTTCGTTCAGGGGAGGCCGGCGTTGCCGGCCCGGCCCGCTGTGGAGTTCGCCGTGGTGCGTGAACGGTGGTGGGCGCGACGAAGCGGTGGTCCGCCACGACGTCAGGTGGAGTCGGGACCGTCCGGCTCGGGACCGGCGTTCATGTCAGCAGCCGTCGATCCCGCAGGCGGCACCTCGGGCGACCGCCTGTTCGGCCTGGGCGTCGAGCACGGCCTTGCGGATCTGGGCCGCGGTGGGAACGCCTTCTATGCGGTGGCGTTCGCCGATGACGAGTGTGGGGACCACGGAGATGCGGTACGCCTCGGCGGTCCGCAGCGCCTCCTGGTGGGTGCCGGTGTACGTCCCGGCTGTGAGCGCCTCGGCGAAACCCCCTTCGTCCAGGCCGAGTTCGGATGCGATGCCGATGAGGACGTCCAGTTGGCCGATGTCCCGGTTCTCCTGGAAGAAGGCCCGCAGTACGCGCGGTGTGTATGCCGCGGCCTTGCCGTGGTCGGCCGCATACTGGTAGCCCTCGAACGCCAGCCGGGTGTAGGGCTGCGGGGAGACGGTGGGCAGGGTGATGTCCACGTTCATCCGGCGGGCCATCGGATAGACCGAACGGGCCCAGATCTCCGGCAGGTACTCGTCCTCCGGCCGCAGGGTCGGGGCCGGATGAGGCCGCAGCTCGAACGGCATCCACTCGATCTCGACGTCGAGGTCGCGGGTGGCCTCGTGCAGCGGGCCCTCGGCGAGCATGCAGAACGGACAGACATAGTCCGACCAGACCTTGATGCCGACTCCGCTGGATTCCGTCCCGGTCACACCGGCCTCCGGTTCAGGGCGAGGAACTCTTCGAACGGCTGCGTCCCTTCCGGGATCTGCAGCGAGGTGACCTTGATCGGCCAGAGCGCCGGGTCCTCGGCGAAGATCGAGTAGGACCCCGAGTAGTCGAAGCCGTACCGTGCGGCCGTCTTGCGGTCGACCGCGTGGACGATGTGGCTGACGTTGAAGTACAGCGAAGCCATGTAGCACAGGGCACAGGGTTCACCGGAGGCGATCAGCGTGGCCCCGGCGGTGGCGTGCAGTCCGTACTTGGCGGCAGCCTCACGCAGCGCGACCACCTCGGCATGCGCGGTGGGGTCGTTGTCCTCGCGTACCCGGTTGAAGCCGGTGCCGAGGACCTGACCGTCGTTGACCACCACCCCGGAGAACGGGATGCCGCCCTCGGCGACGTGCTCGCGGCTGATCCGTACCGCCTCACGGACGTACTCGGTCAGCTCGCTCTCTGAGATATCGGAATGAGACAACTTCGCTCCCGGCTCAGGTGCGGTGTGTGGTGGTGGAGGACGTGGAGGAGGACGTGGAACCCTTCGTACTTGCTTGTACGTGCATGTTACTCGGCCTCATAGAGTCCGGTGGAAGAGTTGGGTGGGCGGGATAGAGCTTGCATGAGCATGTATCTTGTTGTCAACGCCGCCTGAGAGGGAGCTGCCTCATGACCACGATCTCCTATGCGCCGGCCGCCTCGTCCGACCAGGCCATGTGGGGCAGAGTCCTCGCCCTGCACGCGCATGTGGAGCGCCGGCTCACCCAGGCCCTGCAGCGCAAGCACGGAATAGGACTCTCCGAATTCCGCGCACTGGAGTGTCTCGTCCACGCCAAGGACGGCGAGCTGCGCATGCAGGAACTCGCCGACAAGGTCGGACTGGGGCAGAGCTCGGTGACCCGGCTGGTCGGCCGGCTCTTCTCGGCCGGCTTCGCCTTCCGGGACCTGTGTCCCGACGACAAGCGCGGTGTCTACGCCGTCATCACCGACGACGGCAAGCAGCGCTACGCCGACGCGCGCGGTACCTACTCCGAGGTCCTCAGCGCGGCGCTGAACACCGCCGGAGCCACCCCGGAGCTGGCCGGTACGGTCCAGGCGCTGCGCAGCGCCCTCTGAGCGGCGCCCTCTGAGCGGCGCCCTCGTCTCCTTCCCGTTCCGCATCGAAGCCGCCCGGTGAAAGCCGTCCCCCCGGGGACGGCTTTCGGTGTTTCCGTACCGGGCCGAGCATTCCCGGGTGAATGCTCGATTCCGCAAAGGCGCGCCCTTCCCTAAACGCTGTGACATCTGGATGACGGGTATTACGCGAACCTGAAACCCCTAGTTCATCAAGCAAACTCGCCGGTTCCCGGTTTACGTTCGTCAGTGATCTGCATCACTATTGGGAAACCAAATACATGCTTGACTCTGCATGCACCGCCGGTACGGTTGGTTGCGGCTCGATCACGGGGGAGTGATGCGGGGCCGGCCGAGCAGATGGCTGCCGGGCTCCGCGAGTTCTTTGGCGCGACTCATGCGCCACCACCCCCTTGAGCATGGTCATTTTCGCATGGACACGTGCACAAACAGGGGGAACTGTGCCAGTACCACGCCTTTTTGACGCGCTGGCCGCGCACGCCCGGCGGCGGCCCGATCAGGTGGCCCTGATCCGGGGCGGGCGGCAGATGACGTACCGCCGGCTGGTCGGACTTGCCGAGGACCTGTCCGGCGCCCTGGACGGTCTCGGACTCGACCGGCGGCAGCCGCTGTGCGTGCCCGCGCACAAGACGCCCGCAACGATCGCCCTGCTCATCGGCGCCTTCCGGGCCGGTTACGCGGTCCTGGCGCCCTCGCCCGAACTGGGCTCCTCCGCCCGTGCGGCGCTCGCCGCGCAGGCCCGGTGCTCCCTGGTGCTGACCGTCGACGATCAGGGGGTGCTCGACACCGCCCCGGTCGTGCCGGACGAGCAGGCCGCCCGGGACTTCGACACCGTGGACGCCGCCACCGCATCCCTGCTGCTCACCACCTCCGGCTCCACCGGCACGCCGAAGATCGTGCCCATCCCGGGCGACGCCTTCGAACGGTTCGCCGACTGGGCGACCGGCCGGTTCCGCCTCACCGAGCGGGACACCCTGCTGAGTTACGCACCCCTGAACTTCGACCTCTCCCTGCTCGACGTGTGGACCGCGCTGCGGCTGGGTGCCCGGACCGTCCTTGTCGAGCAGGAGTTCAGCGCGGACGCCCGTCACCTGCAGGACCTGCTCACCCGGCACGAGGTCACCTTCGTCCAGGGCGTGCCCATGCTGCACCGGCTGCTCACCCAGGACGGGGCCGTCCATCCGACGGTCCGCACGGTGATCTCCACCGGGGACGCGCTGCCGCAGGCGCTGCTGCGGCAGCTGGGCACGGCCTACCCCGGCGCCGGCTTCCACAACGTCTTCGGGTGCACCGAGACCAACGACAGCTTCATCCACGACGCCGACCCCGCCGGGGCCGGTGAGCAGACCCCCATCGGCCGGCCGCTGCCCGGGGTGCGGGCCCTGCTGCTCGACAGCGAGGGACGGATCCTCGACGGCCCCGGAACCGGTGAACTTCTCGTGACCACACCGTTCCAGACCTTCGGATACCTGCAACGCTCCCGCAACGAAGGGGTGTTCGTGCCCGCCCCCGACGGCGGCGACGAAGTCTTCTACCGCACCGGCGACCTCGTCACCCGGGACGCCGACGGACTGCACTGGCTGCAGGGACGCACCGACTTCCAGGTCAAGGTCCGCGGCGTGCGGACCAATGTGCAGGAGGTCGAGAACGTCCTGGCGGCTCACCCCGATGTCGCCGAGGCCGCCGTCGTGGCCCTCCCCGACCCCGAGGCCGGCTACCGGCTGCACGCCCAGGTGACCAGGCGGCCGGGCACCTCGCTCACCTCCCTGCGGCTGCGCTCGCACAGCGCCGAGCGCCTGCCCCGCCACGCCATCCCGTCCTCCGTGCACGTGGGCGACGCCCCGCTGCCGCGCACGCCCACCGGAAAACCCGACCGCAACCTCATCAAGGCAGTACGACAGAAGGGAAATCCCGCATGACCTCCCTGGTGGACGAAATTCGCGGCTATGTCATCGCAGAGTTCCTCGACGGAGAGGACACGGCGGAGCTGACCGCCGAATTCGACCTCATCGACAACGGGGTCGTCGACAGCCTGGGCGTCGTCCGGATCGTCTCGCACCTCTCGCGGACCTACTCGATCCCGATCGACGACATTCCACTGACCCCGGACAACTTCCGCAGCATCGGCGCCATGTCGGCGTTCGTGGAGAACGCGACGAAGACCGCCGCCTGAGCCGGAACACATTCCCGGAAGCCCCTCCGGAAGGACATTCCGGAGGACATTCCGGAAGCCCTTCGGAAAGTCCTTCCGGAAGAACCCCTCACACAAGGAGACCGCAATGATCGTCCGCAGCATCAGCGAGCTCGCCCCCGTCGAGTGGGGCAACGGCACCAGCCACCGGCTGCTCACCGAGGCCGACGGCATGGGCTTCACCGTGTGCGAGACCCTGGTCCGCAAGGGCACCAAGAGCGCCCTGCAGTACCGCAGCCACCTCGAGGCCTGCTACTGCACGGGCGGCTCGGGCGAGGTCGTCACCACGTCCGGTGAACGCTACAAGATCACCGAGGGCACCATATACGCCCTCAACGAGAACGACGCCCACTACCTCATAGCCTCCGACTACGAGGATCTGAGACTGATCTCCGTGTTCAGCCCGGCCCTGCGCGGCGACGAGAAACACACGCTGTCTGCCGACGGCTTCTCCCAGTACTGAGTTCCGCGCCCCGGGGCCCGCCGGCCGACAGCGGCGCGGGCCCCGGCCCCGATCAGCGACGTACCGGAAGGCAGCACACGTATGACACCCGTACCGTCCGCACCGCGGATAGCCGGCACCGATCCGGACCCGTACACCCTGGCCGCCCCCTGGGCGGACGAACTCAACCACGACGTCGAGGAGTGGGACGCCCGCGCGGATTTCCCCTGGGAGAAGTGGAAGACCATCCAGCGCTCAGGACTGCTCGCCGTACCGTTCGAGACGCGGTACGGCGGCCGCGGCGGCACCCTGACCGACACGATGCGCGCCCTGGAGGGTCTCGGGCACACCTGTCGCGACGCCGGCCTCGGCTTCTCCGCCTCCACCCAGATCGTCAGCGTCGGCGTCCCGCTGCAGGCGTTCGGCTCCGAGGAGCTCAAGTCCCGCTTCCTGCCCCGAGTCGTCGCGGGCGACCTGATCACCGCACATGCCATCACCGAGCCGGACAACGGCTCCGACGCCCTGAACATCTCCACCACCGCGACCCGCGACGGCGACGACTACGTCATCGACGGCGGCAAGATGTTCATCACCAACGCCCCGATCGCCGATCTCTTCCTGCTGTACGTACGCACCGGCAAGCCCGGCCCGTTCGGCCTGAGCGTCTTCCTGGTCGAGCGGGACACCCCCGGTCTCAGGGTCGGCGAGCCGCTCGGCAAGATGGGGCTGCGCACCTCCCCGCTGAGCGAGGTGACCTTCGATGGGGTGCGCGTGCCCGCCGCCCGGCGCATCGGCCAGGAGGGCGCCGGCTTCCTGATCCTCGACCATGTGATGAAGCGGGAGATCCTCTTCTCCTTCTCCCTCACGCTCGGCGAGATGGAGCACCGTCTTGAGCGGGTGCTCCGGTACGCCAGGTCCCGCCGCCAGTTCGGCGAACCGATCGGCGCCTTCCAGGGCGTCGCACACAAGATCGCCGACATGAAGATCGCGGTGGAGACCAGCCGCAAGTGGCTCACCGACACCGGCGTCAAGGTGGAGGCCGGCCAGGACGCCGCGGTCGACGTCGCCGCGACCAAGACCGTGGTCAGCGAGGCCAACAAGCGCACCGCACTCGACGCCGTCCAGATCTTCGGCGGTCAGGGCTACCTCACGGCCACCGGCATCGAACGGGACGTCCGCAACGCGGTCGGCGGAACCATCTACTCCGGCACCAGCGAGATCCAGCGCAACCGCATCGCAGCCCTCCTGGGCCTGTGAGCCCGAGGCTGACGAAAGGGTCATCATGAACGTGCTCACACCGGACGACCTCCGGCGGCTCACCGCACCCACCGACTTCCTCGACTACGACAGCGACACCGTCCAGTCCTTCGTCGACGAGGCCGTCACCGACCGCGGCGCGGACAAGCGCCGGCTGGCCGTCGAGCTCTACTACGCCGTCCGCGACGACGTCTTCTACGAGGTGTACGGGGCCGACCTGTCCCCGCAGGGACTGCGGGCCAGCCACACCGCGTCCACCCGCAAGGGCTTCTGCCTGCACAAGTCGGCGCTGTACGCGGCGGCCTGCCGGGCCGTGGGCATTCCCGCCCGCGTCCACTACGGCGATGTGCGCAACCACCTGGCCTCCGACCGGCTGCGCGCCCACATCGGCGGCGACGTCTTCTTCCACGGCCTCAACTCGGTCCACCTCGACGGCACATGGGTCAAGGCCACCCCGGTCTTCAACAAGATCCTGTGCCGGCTGTACGGGATGAAGCCGCTGGAGTTCGACGGCACCGCCGACAGCCTGCACCACCCCTTCGACGACCAGGGCCGCCAGAGCATGGAGTTCCTGACCGACCACGGCGGCTTCGACGACGTTCCCTACGAGTTCGTGATGACGAACATGCGCCGCAAGCACCCCGGCTTCCTGAACGCCACCGGCACCGGCACGGTCCGCGGCGGCTCGCTGGCCGCCGAGGCGTCCGCCTGACCCGGCCCGACCACGAGGAGGACACCGAGATGAGCACCATCCGAGCTCAGAAGGACGGCTGGGAGGCGCGGGCGCGCATCGGCGTCGTCGTACCGCACGCGGACGTGGGCCCGGAGTCGGAGTTCCAGGCGATCGCCCCCGAGGACGTGTTCGTACACGGCTCCCGCGTCCACTTCGGCGCGATGCGGGCCGGCGGCGAGATGGACCCGAAGATCCCGCACGACCCGGTGCGGGCCTTCGTGGAGCCACCGCACATCGACGATGCCGTGGAGCTGCTGGCCGCCTCCCCGCTCGACGCGATCGCGCTCGGCTTCACCAGCTCCGCCTACGTCCTCGGAGCGAGCGGCGAGAAGGAGCTGTTCGCCCGTCTCGCGCAGTACACGCGGGGTCTGCCGCTCACCGGTACCACGACGGCGGCCGTGGCCGGTTTCACCGCGCTCGGTGCCCGGCGGATCGCCCTGGTCAACCCGCCGTGGTTCGACGACCGGCTCTCCGGGCTCGGCGCCGACTACTTCACCGAACAGGGCTTCGAGGTCGTCCACCACGGGCCGTGCGGGCTGCCCAGCAACCAGAAGCTGATCACCCCCGAGGCGCTGTCCGAGTGGATCCGCACCACGGTCGCCGGGCACCGGCCCGACGCCGTCCTGGTGGCCGGCAACGGCATCCGCGCGGTGGGCGTCATCGACGCCCTGGAGCAGGAACTGGACTTCGCGGTCCTGACCGCCAACCAGGTGCTGTTCTGGCACGCCCTGCACCTGGCCGGGGCGCACGACGCGGCCCGCCGGATCACCGGGTACGGCCGGCTGTACAGCACCGAGGTGCCTGGCGGCGCGGCATGAGCCTGCTGGCGGCCGACGGGCACGTGGCCCTGTTCGTCACCGACGAGGGGGACGCCCGCCGGCTCCCTCTCGTGTGCTGGCGCGAGGACGGCAGCACCGTCCACGGCATGGTCCTGTACCGGGGTGCGCTGCGCCGCGCCGAGCACGTCCCCGGCTTCCGCCGCTACGCCCATCCCCTGGAGGACGGCACCCCCGTGCGCGGCACGGACGCGTCCTGCCCGCCCCGGGAGGCATCCGTATGACCCAGGGGATGACCCAGCCGGTGGGTTCTCCCTGCTGAACGCCCGGCTGCCGGCGGCCCGGCTGGCGGGGGTGCCTGCCGGGCCGTCGTCACCGGCCCGGCGAAAGGGTGCCGTCCTCCGCGTTCCTTGCCATGCGTTCGAGGACCTGGACGGCGGTGCGGTACTCGTCCGGCGTGATGCCGGTCACGCAGCGCTCGCGGAACGCCTCGACCCGCTCGGCCACGGCGGTCAGCCGGCGCCGGCCGTCCGGGGTGAGGGCGAGCCGGTCCGGTGCGGTGCGGGTCGCCCAGCCGCCGGTGAGCACGGCGTCGACGGAGGCCTTGAGGGTGAGGACGTCGGCGTTGACGGCGAGGGCCGACAGGACGTCCGAGTCGCCGGCCCCGGGGCTGTCGCGGACGACGTTGAGCACCTGCCAGTCGACACGGGTGAGGCCGAACTCCGTCAGTGTGTCGTTCATGGCGCGGGTCAGGGCCTTGTCGGTGCGGTTGAGCCAGTAGCCGATGGGCTTCATTCGGGGGTTCCCTCGGGGTCGGGTTCGCCCAGCAGGGCGGGCCAGTTCTGGGCGGTGGCCCAGCTGGTGAAGGTGTGCCAGCCGATCTCCGGGTGGGCGCGGCGCAGGGCGGGGACGTCGATGTCCAGGCCCTGGGTGGTGAAGTACGCGAACATGGCCGCCAGGTCGGCGGAGCGGGTGCGGACGTGGTCGAGGGCGACCTCCCGGTGCCTGACCGGGCGGCCGGCGGCCCTGGTCAGGGTGGCGGCGATCTGCTCCGGGGTGCAGGTGTCGGACGCGATGTCGATGCGGCGGCCCGTGAAGTCCGTGCGGCGTTCGAAGGTGAGCGCGGCGAACGCGCCGATGTCGGAGGCGGGGATCAGGGCGAAGGGGCGGTCTGGGGGCATGGGCCAGCCGAAGACGCCCGCGCGCAGCCCGGCCAGCGTCCAGCCGCCGGTGTAGTTGTCCATGAACGCGGCCGGGGCGATCACCGTCCAGGGCGTTCCGGACGCGCGCAGGTGCTGCTCGATCCGGTACTTGCTGTCGTAGTGCGGGACGCCGGTGGCGCGGTCGGCGTGGGCGGCGGAGGTGAGGACGACGTGCCGGACGCGGGTGGCCGCCGCGGCGTCGACCAGGGCCTCGCCCTGGCGTACCTCGGTGGCGGTGTCGGTGCCGAACGGCGTGGTGACGGCGAAGAGGGCGTCCGCGCCGGTGAGAGCCGCGTCGAGGGAGGGGCGGTCGTCGAAGTCGGCGTGGCGGATCTCGGCGCCGAGGGTGCGCAGGGCTTGGGCGGCCGGTGCGTCCGGGCGGCGGGTCAGGGCGCGGACGCGGTGGCCGGCGGCCAGCAGGGCGCGGGCGGTGGCTCCGCCCTGGGCGCCGGTGGCGCCGGTGACGGCGACGGTGAGCATGGGTGTCCCCCGGTGGATAGGATGAGCGACGACTGAAAGCTGCGTGACGCATTAGCTGCGCCACGCAGGAGAATACCGGAGTTTCGCTGCGCCGCGCAGTGATTTTGGAGGCGAGCCGCGTGACGGACCCGAACCGGGCCCGGCTGTACGAGGAGCTGGCGACGGAGTCGCGCCGCTATCTGGCGGCGTATGTGCTGTTCAACCAGGCCGTCGCCGACCATCTCGGTCTGCACCCGACCGACGTACAGGCGCTGAGCCTGCTGACGGCCGGGCCCGAGCCGCTCACGGTCCGGCAGATCGCCGACATGACCGGCCTCACCACCGGCTCGGCCACCCGGCTGGTGGACCGGCTCGAACGCGGGGGCTACGTGGCCCGTACGCCGGATGCGCGGGACCGCCGACGGGTGCTGGTCACCCCGGTGCCGGAGCGTGTCGCCCGGGTCACCGCGGTGTGGGACGAGCTGGGCCGCACCTGGCAGACACTGCTCGACGACGACAGCGAGGACGAGCTGAGGGCGATCACCCGCCATATGCGCCGCGCGAACGACCTCAGCCGCGACCAGATCCAGCACCTGCGCTCCCTGCCGAAGCCGGACTGAGCCGCGGGGCCCACCGGGCGGATGGGGCCGGTTGGGCGGACGGGGCAGGTCGGGCTCAGGGTGTTGTCTGGTTGGTCAGTCGGCCGGGGTCCCGGGTGTCTCCGGTGGAGGCGTCGGTGCGCCCGGCAGGCGTACCGTTGCCGTCGTGCCGCCGCCCTCCGCTCGCGCCAGGGTGACCTTGCCGCCCGCCTGCTGGATCGTGCGGGCCACGATGGACAGGCCCAGGCCCGAGCCCGGCAACGCGCGGGCACTCGGTGAGCGCCAGAAGCGGTCGAAGACGTGCGGGAGTTCGTCCTCGGGGATGCCGGGGCCGTGGTCCCGTACCGTCAGCACGCCCTTGCTCAGCTGCACCTCGATCGTGTCCCCCTCGGGGCTGAACTTCACCGCGTTGTCGAGGATGTTGACGACCGCCCGCTCCAGCGCGGACGGCTCCGCACGGACGTACCAGGGCTCCAGGTCGGACGTGATCGTCAGCTCCGGGCCGCGCAGACGCGCCCGGCGCAGGGCCGCCTCGACGGTGTCCCGCAGCGCCACCACCTGGAGGCGCTCGCCGCGCTGGCCCTCCGGGCGGGACAGCTCCTGCAGGTCACCGATGAGCGCGGCCAGTTCCGTCATCTGTGCCTTCACCGAGGCGAGCAGGGCCTTGCGGTCCTCCGGCGGGAGCGGCCGGCCCGTCTCCTCGCTGCGGGTGAGGAGCTCGATGTTCGTGCGCAACGACGTCAGGGGCGTACGGAGTTCATGGCCGGCGTCGGCGATCAGCTGCTGCTGGAGGTCACGGGAGCTGGCCAGTGAGGCGGTCATGGAGTTGAAGGACCGGGAGAGCCGGGCGACCTCGTCCTCGCTGTCGTCCTCCACCGGGATGCGGATCGTCAGGTCCTCGGTCCGGGCCACCTCCTCCACGGCCTCGGTGAGCTCGTCGACCGGGCGCAGACCCGCTCGGGCCACCACGAGACCCGCGGCCCCGGCGCCGACCACTCCGATGCCGGAGACGAGGAGCAGGATGAGTGCCAGGTCGTTGAGGGTCCGCTGGGTGTCCTTGAGGGAGACGGCGACCATCAGGGCGACGCCCGGATAGCGCTGGGGAACGATCCCGGGGCCTCCCACCAGTATCGGCACGGTCTTGACCCGTACGTCATTGCCGTGGGCGTCCTTGGCGTCGTGGTAGATGCGGACGTCGCCCTTCGCGGCCACCTCCGCGTCCTGCGCCGAGGCCGTCACGACTCCTTTGGAGTAGTTGAAGACGCAGATCTGGCCGTTCGGCATCACCACCTGCATGTAGTAGAAGGTGGGCCGCACCGCGTTGGGCGGCTGGTCCACCGTCGTGGGGCAGGTGGCCAGCACCGCGGTGATCTGGTCCTCGGTCAGCCGCTGGTTGAAGTTGTCCAGGGTCTTCTTGACCTGATCATCCAGTTTGCGCTGCACGATGAACCAGCAGGTGACCGAGACCGCCGCCACCGCGAACGCCACCGCCGCCGCGACCAGCATCGCCAGCCGGGCCCGGATCGGCAGTGAGCGGTAGCGCCGTACCAGCTTGTTCACTCGGCGCCGCCCTGGCGCAGGACGTAGCCCACGCCCCGCACGGTGTGCACGAGGCGCGGCTCGCCGCCGGCCTCGGTCTTGCGGCGCAGGTACATGACGTAGACGTCGAGCGAGTTGGAGGACGGCTCGAAGTCGAAGCCCCACACCGCCTTCAGGATCTGCTCGCGGGTGAGGACCTGGCGCGGGTGCGCCATGAACATCTCCAGCAGGGTGAACTCCGTGCGGGTCAGTTCGACCTGCCGGCCGCCCCGCGTGACCTCCCGGGTCGCGAGGTCCATCCGCAGGTCCGCGAAGGTGAGGGCCTCGTCCTCCTGCGCCTCGGCCGACACCGCCGCCGCGTACGAGCTGCGCCGCAGCAGCGCGCGGATACGGGCGAACAGCTCGTCCAGCTCGAAGGGTTTGACCAGGTAGTCGTCGGCGCCCGCGTCCAGTCCGGTCACCCGGTCGCCGACCGTGTCCCTGGCCGTCAGCATCAGGATGGGCGTCGTGTCGCCGGCCCCGCGGATGCGGCGGGCCGCCGTCAGACCGTCCATGCGCGGCATCTGGATGTCGAGGACGAGCAGGTCGGGCTTGTAGGCGGTCGCCTTCTCCAGCGCGTCCGCGCCGTCGACGGCCACCTCCGTGTCGTACCCGTCGAACGCGAGGCTGCGTTGCAGCGCCTCGCGTACGGCCGGCTCGTCGTCGACGATCAGGATGCGCTGGGGGTCACGGTCGCCTTCGGCGGGGCTCATCGCTCGCGACTCCTCGGGGGTGCGGTGGACAGGATGAACGGTGTCTCTCAGCCTGCCACGCCCGACGGGCCGGGCGGCGCAGCGCCGGGATCAGGCCTGCACCGCGGTGAGGCGGTGCAGCGGCACCTTGCGGCGGTGGGGGCGGGCGGCGGAGGTGCGCAGGCCCATCAGCTCGCGGGGGGCCGGCGGCAGGGCCACCTCGGGGGCGCGGGGCGTCGGGACGGGCGCGTCCGGATCGCGGACGACCGACAGGGCGAGGGTGACGTCGGCGGGACGGAGGCCGGCGGTCTTGTGCGAGACATGCTGGTTCATGACGTACTCCCTGCTGACTGGGGGGAGGGTGTTAGCTCTTGTTGCCCGCCCGCAGCTTGGCCAGGTCGGACTTGACGGTGTTGACGGGGATCGCGAAGCCGAGCCCTATGCTGCCCGCGTCCGAGGACGAGGAGGACTGCCGGCTCGACGAGTACATCGCGGAGTTGATGCCGATGACGTTGCCGCTCGCGTCGATCAGCGCGCCGCCGGAGTTGCCGGGGTTCAGCGAGGCGTCGGTCTGGATGGCCTTGTAGGTCGTCGTGGACGAGCCCGTGTCACCGTTGAACTCACGGCCGCCGAACTGGAACGGCCACTGACCGTCGCCGCCCTGGCCCTGACCCTGGTTCTCGTCGGTGGAGACGGTCACGTCCCGGTTGAGCGCGGAGACGATACCGCTGGTGACGGTGCCGGTCAGGCCCTCGGGGGAGCCGATCGCGACGACCGTGTCACCGACCTGGACGCCCGACGAGTTGCCGAGCGCGGCCGGCTTCAGCCCGGAGGCGCCGCGCAGCTTGATCAGCGCGAGGTCCTTGGAGCTGTCGGTGCCGACGATGTCGGCGGTGTAGCTCTTGCCGTCGCTGGTGCGCACCTTGACGGACTGCGCGCCGGAGACGACGTGGTTGTTGGTGACGATCTCGCCGTTCGACGTGATGACCACACCGGAGCCGGTGGAGGAGCCGTTGTCGAGGGTCGCCTGGATCTCGACGACGCTCGGGCTGACCGCGGCGGCGATCGCGGCGACGTCGCCCCTCTTGCCGGTCGGCACCACATGCGTGGTCGTACCGGCGGAGGCGACCGTGTCCTCGCCGGTCAGCTCCTGGAAGCCGTACGCCGTGGCGCCGCCGACCGCGGCCGCCACGATCGCGACGGCCGCGAGGAGGGCGACGGGGCCCTGCTTGCGCTTCTTGCGCGGCTCGGGTGCCACGGCCGTCACCGGCTGGTACGGCGGCGGAGGCGGCCACTCGGGGTGCACGTCGGGGTTCACGGGAGCGGAGTAGCTGCTGCTGGGCTGCTGGGGAGGGGAACCCTGGCTCTCGGTCATGTCCACAAGAATCCCCCGTGACCATGAGAGGTTCCTGAGTGCCGACTGAGAAGCCCGGCAGAACCTCGTTTGCCCGATATAAAGAAGACCTTGGTGAGGCT
The DNA here is from genome assembly GCF_040634095.1 of Streptomyces sp. NPDC007205. Classification (NCBI taxonomy): domain Bacteria; kingdom Bacillati; phylum Actinomycetota; class Actinomycetes; order Kitasatosporales; family Streptomycetaceae; genus Streptomyces; species Streptomyces sp. NPDC007205. Next base: position 418,810 of record NZ_JBEYEW010000003.1, on the reverse strand, counting down.
CAGGCCTCGCAGCCGCAGCTCGTGCGGACCACCAGCCGGGACGGGAACGTCTTCAGGCGCTCGCGGCGTGACCCCGGCACCCGCAGCCCGTCGTCCAGGACCAGGTCGACCGCCGCCCGGGCCATCGCCGAGCGGTCCGAGGCGACCGTGGTCAGCGGCGGATCGGCCAGCGCCGCCTCCTTGATGTCGTCGAACCCGGCCACCGCCAGCTTGCCGGGCACGTCGATGCGCAGCTCGCGCGCGGCCCGCAGCAGGCCGATCGCCTGGTCGTCGGTGGAGCAGAAGACCGCCGGCGGCCGGTCGGGGCCGGAGAGGACGTCCAGGGCGACGCGATAGGCGTCGTAGCGGTTGTACGGCGCCTCGAACAGCCGGCCCTCGGTGGACAGCCCTGCCTCGTCCATGGCTCGTTTCCAGCCCTCGACGTGGTCGGAGACCGGGTCACCGACGGCCGGCGTCTCCGCCGTACCGCCCATACAGGCGACGTACTCGTAGCCGTGCTCCAGCAGATGGCGTACGGCGAGCTGGGCGCCGCCGAGGTCGTCCGTGACCACGGCCACGTCGTCGATGGCCTCGGGGCGCTCGTGCAGCAGCACCACCCGGGCGTCCCAGGCGTCGATCTCGGCGGCGGCGAGGTCGTTCAGGGCGTGGCTCACCAGGATCAGCCCGGAGACGCGCATGCCCAGGAAGGCGCGCAGATAGTGGACCTCGCGCTCGCCGATGTAGTCGGTGTTGCCGACCAGGACCATCTTTCCGCGCTCGGAGGCGGCCTGCTCGACCGCGTGCGCCATCTCGCCGAAGAAGGGCTGGCGGGCGTCCGGGATGATCAGGCCTATGAGGTCGGTGCGCCGGGACGCCATCGCCTGGGCGACCCGGTCGGGGCGGTACCCCAGTTCCTTGATCGCCGCGAGGACACGCTCGCGCGTGGCCGGGGCGACCGGCCGGGGTCCGTTGTTGATGACATAACTGACGACGGCGGTGGAGGTTCCAGCCAGCCGTGCCACGTCATCCCGAGTCACCTTGGCCACGCGCGGAGTCTACGCGGATTGATCTGCCCTGGGCAGGGCGTACCAGCCCTTGGATGGCGACCAGGGGTCCGCTAGGCGTCCGCGTGGACCTCGGCGCCGTCCCGGACGGCCGGTGCATCCGCGTCCTCCGCCTTTGCCCCGCCCGTCTCCGCCCGGTCGGCCTTGGCCCGGTCCGCCTTGGCCCTGGCCTCCTCGGCGGCCCGGTCGGTCTTCTCGGGCGTGACGAACCGGTAACCGACGTTCCGGACGGTGCCGATCAGCGACTCGTGCTCCGGGCCGAGCTTGGCGCGCAGCCGCCGTACGTGGACGTCGACCGTCCGGGTGCCGCCGAAGTAGTCGTACCCCCACACCTCCTGCAGCAGCTGGGCGCGGGTGAAGACGCGGCCCGGGTGCTGGGCGAGGTACTTGAGCAGCTCGAACTCCTTGAAGGTGAGGTCGAGGACCCGGCCCTTGAGTTTCGCGCTGTACGTCGCCTCGTCCACCGAGAGGTCGCCGTTGCGGATCTCCATCGGCGAGTCGTCATTGACGATCTGCTGGCGTCCCATGGCCAGCCGTAGCCGGGCCTCCACCTCGGCGGGGCCCGCGGTGTCCAGGAGTACGTCGTCGATGCCCCAGTCGGCGGTGACCGCGGCCAGACCGCCCTCGGTGACGACCAGGATCAGCGGACAGCCGGGGCCGGTGGAGCGGAGCAGCTGGCACAGGCTGCGCACCTGGGGCAGGTCGCGGCGGCCGTCGACGAGGATGACGTCGGCGCCGGGCGTGTCGACGAGGGCGGGGCCCTCCGCCGGGGCCACTCGCACGTTGTGCAGGAGCAGGCCGAGGGCGGGGAGCACCTCCGTCGACGGCTGGAGGGCGTTGGTCAGCAGTAGCAGAGAACTCATACGTCTGGTTCCTCCTCGGTCCCTGCGAGGACATGCGGACGGGCACTGCTCTGCGATCCCGAAGGCCCCGTACACCTGCGGTTTCCCGCTTCGTATACAACGCTTCCGAAAGCACAAAAGGACCCGGGGGCTGCGCTGCCCGAGTCCTCTGCCCAGCAGAATAGCCCACATGAGCAACGGTCCGGCAGGTCATGTGGCACGTTCCACCGTTCGTCCGTATCGCGAGACAGACAGACGGGCGCCTATCCGGACGTTTCTGCGCACGGCCGACGGAGTTCCGGTCGATTCCGTATACGACCCGGGCATGGCCGTATACGAACCGCGTCCGGATGCCTCCCGTACACCCTCACGCGACCTGGTGTTCGTCGTCGCCCACGGGTTCACCGGGGACGTGGACCGGCCGCACGTACGACGGGTGGCGGGCGTGCTGCGCGGTTACGGCGCGGTCCTCACCTTCTCCTTCCGCGGCCACGGACGCTCCGGCGGCCGTTCCACGGTCGGCGACAAGGAGGTGCTGGACCTCGCCGCGGCCGTCGAGCGGGCCCGCGCTCTCGGCCACACGCGCGTGGTGACCGTCGGCTTCTCCATGGGCGGCTCGGTGGTCCTGCGGCACGCGGCCCTGCACCCCGGCGCGGTCGACGCCGTCGTCTCGGTCAGCGCCCCGGCCCGCTGGTACTACCGGGGCACGGCCCCCATGCGCCGTCTGCACTGGCTGGTCACCCGCCCCGAGGGCCGCCTGGTCGGCCGCTACGGCCTGCGCACCCGCATCCACCACCGCGACTGGGACCCGGTCCCGTTGTCCCCGGTGGAGTCGGTCCCCAGGATCGCCCCCACCCCCCTCCTCATCGTCCACGGCGACCGGGACGCCTACTTCCCCCTCGACCACCCCCGGATGCTCGCCGAGGCGGCCGGTGACCACGGGGAACTCTGGGTGGAGCCGGGCATGGGCCACGCCGAGAACGCGGCCGACGACGCGCTCCTCGCCCGGATCGGGCAGTGGGTGCTCAGTCGTCCGCCGGCCGGCGCCGCTTCGTGAGCTGCCGGGCGCCGTAGGCCAGTGGCGGGACCACGAGGAGCCAGTACCAGGAACCGGTGAGGAGCATCAGCGTGATGCCGAGGACGCCGGACAGCGGGAAGAGGCTGTAGGCGGCGTACGTGGCGAGGTCCAGGGCGGCGCCGGAGCGTTCGCGGCGGGCCGGGGGACGGGCGGGGCCGGGGGTGAGGGACATGGCTCCTCTTTCGGAACTACGGGTGCCCGGGGCCTCGCCGGCCCAGGGCCTTCAGAGCTTAGGAAGGACCTCGTCGACGAAAAGTTTCATGCTCGCGTGCATCTGCTCGTAGTTCTGGCCACCGAAGTCGACGTTCCACAGATAGGTGTCGGCGCCGTAGGTCTCGTGCAGGGCGTGGATCTGTTCCACGGCGGACTCCGGGGAACCGATGACGGCCGTGCCGTAACGCTTGACGTCGAAGGAGCCCAGGTGCTTCATGTCACGGCCCATCGACTCGTAGCCGACGTAGCCGCTGGAGCTGGTGGTGCGCCAGGAGCCGGCCGCCTCCGTCCACACCCTGAGGTACTCGCGGTAGAACGGCTCGGCGAGGCGGTAGGCCTCCGCGTCGGTGCGGGCGATGTACAGCGGGGTGCTCATCGCGATGCGCGGGGTCCTCGCGGTGCCGTGGGTCGCGGTGAAGACCTCGCGGTAGTGGTCCACGAGATGCCGGCTGACCGACGTGTACTGGCGGGCCGGGGCGAGGGCGAGCATCACGCCGAAGCCCTTGGTGGCGAGCCAGGTGAAGCTCTCCGGCGACTTGACCGCCGCGCCCCACACCGGCGGGTGCGGCCGCTGGGTCACCGGCGGCAGCGAGGTGGCGTCGGTGTAGGAGAAGTAGGGGGTGTCCTCGCTGACCTTCTCCTCGGTCCACAGGCGTACGACGGCCTCGATGGTCGCCTCGTAGCGCGGGCGGCTCTCGTCCATCGGCACCTTGAAGGCGTCGAACTCGTACGGCAGCCAGGCCCGCCCGAAGCCGGCGTCGACCCGGCCGCCGCTGATCGCGTCCACCTGGGAGATGTGCGCGGCCAGCTGGATCGGGTGGTGGAAGGCCGGCAGCAGGGCGCCGGTCATCAGGCGGATCCGGGAGGTCTGCGCGGCGACTGCGGTGAGGAAGGTGAGCGGGCTCGGGCAGTAGCCGCCGTAGTCGCCGAGGTAGTGCTCGGTCATCTTGACGTAGCCGAGGCCCGCCTCGTCGCTGAACTTGCTGATGGCGATGGCGTCGCGGTAGTACTCCGCCGCCGTGCGCTGCTCGGGACGGCAGTCGGGCAGCAACGAGATGCCGTGTTCCATGGTTTCGATCACCCTGTCGCGGTTCGTCGGTGTTCGTCAGTGACCGTCGGGGGCTGTGCGGAGTACTCCGGTGCCCGCCGGTCCGGCGGCCGTGGCGGGGCGCCCCGCCACGGCCCTGTTCAGTGCGGCCTGCTGCCGGTCAGCCGCAGGAGCTGGTGCACGAGGTCGTGCTGGACGTGGTGCTGCAGCTCGTGGTGCTGGTGCAGCCGTCCATCATCGCGCCGCTGTCGTCGTTGTAGTCGTTGATCTCGAAGGTCTCGGACTCCAGCGCCAGCATGTCGCGCGCCAGGTCGGCGAGCGGGAGCTTGTCGGCCATGGGTTTCTCCTTACGGGTGAGGCGTTGGTGGCGTCAGGCGGTGCAGCAGGACGTGGTGCTGGTGGTGCTGGAGCTGCAGCTGCTGCTGTCACAGCTGGTCGACGAGCCGCCGAGCAGCTTGCCGTCGAACTCGCTGTAGTCGTTGATCTCGAACGTCTCGGACTCCAGTGCCAGCATGTCGCGTGCCAGGTCGGCCAGTTCCGCCTTGGGCGTCATGGCTGCCTCCCTCTGGTGGTCGCTTCTCGAATGGGCCGCGCCGCCCGGACGGGCGACGCGGTAGGGGCCCCGAGCCTTTGTAGGGCGAGGGCACTTCAAGTCCGCTGACAACCGCCTCACAGCTCGCTGACACCCGCCAGACACGTCAGGACCGCGCTGGTCATGGCCGTGATGCCGGTGCGCAGCGTGGGCACGGCGTCCGGGGCGAAACGCGGGGAGTGGTTCGGCGCGAGCACGCCGAACTCACGGCCGGGCGCCTCGGCGCCGGCCCGCTGCCAGGCGGCCCGGCCGACGCAGCCGAGCATCCAGTAAACGGCCGGAATCGTGCCCCCCGCCGTGTAGTGCGGGAAGTCCTCGGTGGCCAGGGAGGTCCGCCAGGGCAGCACCGCGCCGGGACCCAGCGCGGCGGTGTGCGCCCGGCGTACGGCGGCGAGGTGCCGGGGGTCGTTGACCGTCGGCTCCGCGCGCGCGGTCACCGTCACCTCGGGCGGGTGCCCGGGCAGCAGCCGCGCCGCCTGCCCGAGCACCAGCTCCCGTACGGCGGCGGTGCCCCGCTCGGCCGCCTCGGCCGTCCCGGCGCGCACGCTGACCTCCAGCGTGGCCCGGTCCGGTACGACGTTGACGGCGGTGCCCGCGTGCAGCGCGCCCGGGGTGGCCACCGCGTCCTCACCCACAGCCGCGCGCAGCCCGGTGACGACGGCGGCCGCCGCCTCGACCGGGTTGGCCGCACCGGCCGGGTCGGCCGCGTGCCCGCCGGGGCCGCGCAGCTCGATGCGCATGCTGCGGGCGGCGGCCAGCACGGTCTCGGCGTGCGCCACCCGGCCCACCGGGAACGGCGCGAGGTGCTGGGCGAGGACCGCGTCCGGGGTGCCGAACCGCTCGTACAGCCCGTCGCCGAGCATGGCCGCCGCACCCGACAGCGTCTCCTCGGCGGGCTGCGCCACGACGGTCACGGTGCCGCGCCAGCGGTCCCGGATGCGGCCGAGGACGTCCACGGCGCCGACGGCCGCCGCGAGATGGGCGTCGTGCCCGCACGCGTGGGCCACGGGCACCTCCCGGCCGTCCGGGCCCGGCGCGGTGACCGTGCTGGCGTACGGCAGCCCGGTCTCCTCCCGTACCGGGAGGGCGTCCAGCTCGGCCCGCACCAGCACGTTCGGCCCGTCGCCCCCGCGCAGCACCCCGACGACCCCGTGCCCGCCGATCCCTTCGGTGACCTCGCAGCCCCGCTCCCGCAGGGCGCGGGCGACCGCGGCGGCCGTCTCCCTTTCGGCACCGGAGAGTTCGGGGTTGTGGTGCAGGCGGAGGTACAGCTCCAGGGCGGCGGGGAGGGCGGCGGCGACCTCTGCTCTTGTGCCGGTCATGGGAACGGGTGGGGTATCGGCGTCAGATCGGCCTGGGTCAGATCGGTGTCCCGCAGGCCCGCTCTGCGGTGGGCGGTGAACATGCGGGGCATGTGCCGGGCACGCTGGCGGGCCCAGCCGAAGTCGAGGGGGAGCAGCCCGGGGACGACGGTGGCCACGGTGTGCACGCCCAGGCCGCGCTGTTCCGGGGAGGTCTGCTCGACCACGATCACCTCGTGGCCGGCATCCGCGAGGGCGCCGGTGACCAGGGCCAGGTCGGCGCGTACGTCGGCGGTGCGCGGCCGGGTGCGCTGCCAGCCGGCGTACACCTCGGCGAACGGCAGGGTGCGGGCCGGGGAGGTGTAGCGCTCGACGTGCGGGAGCATCTCCGGCAGGGAGAACAGCGCCGGGTGGTCGCGCAGCTGGCGGACGAGGAAGTAGTCGTCCAGCATCGCCCGGACCTCCGCCTCGCGGTCCCGGAAGCGGCGGGGCAGCTCGGGCAGGTAGGTGAGGATCTCCGACACCGCGCCGCGCAGCGCCGCGTGCGGGTCGAGGCTCGCCGCGGCGGCGAAGGAGAGCGTGCCGGGGCCGTGGTCGCGGCGTACGGCCACACCGGTGACGGCGGGCACCGGCAGGTCGATCCGGTTGTCGAAGAGGTGGACGTCGTAGCCCTGCAGTGCGGCCCGGTCGAGCATCATGCGCAGTTCGGGGTCGGCCACGGCGTCGACGTCGATCTCGGTCAGCGCGGCCCCGCCGTACCAGCCGAGCACGAACGAGTCGCGTTCGATGAGTTCGAGCAGCCCGAAGAGCACGGCCTCGGCGAGCGTGCCGCCGCTCGCGCAGCCGTTGGAGGAGTCGAAGACGAAGTTGTCGTCCGAGGTCTCGCCGCCGTAGTAGACGAGCCGTCGGGGCACCAGGACGTCCCGGCCGGTGGTCAGGTTCCGGCCCCGCACCCAGGGGATGGGCTTCGCCGGGTCGAACGGGGCGCAGGCGTCGTCGAGTTCGTAGGTCAGCTCGGAGTACGTGCCGCAGGTGCGCGGGTCCAGGGCCCGGTCGCGGACGTCGTCGTAGGCGGCGAGCAGCGGGGCGGCGCGGTGCCGCCGGGCGATGCCCGCGTACCGTTCCAGGCCCTCGAAGAAGGCGAGGTCGCGGCTGGTCCGGTAGGAGTTGTCCTGCCCGCTGAACGTCATCTCGGCGAGCCCGTAGTGCCCCTTGATCATCACCCGGCCGGTGACCGGCGCGGTGGTCGGCGAGGTGATGGTGTGGAAGGTGCGCGGGCCGAGGATGCCGCAGACGGGATTGACCAGGGCCTCCTCGGGCAGCGCGAAGCTGTCCGTCGGCCGGGCCCGGTAGGCGTCGGGCGCCTGCTTCGGGGAGGCGGGCAGGTCCCGGGTCACGGGTTCGGTGCCCTCGGTCCCGCACGCCGGGCACAGCGGGTCCGGGGTCAGCGGGAAGCGGCGCAGGTGCAGGGTGTCCAGCTCCAGCGCCCACACCCAGGCCGCGCCCAGCCGCCGGTCGGCGGGCGGCTCGGCCCCCGCGGCCGCCCGGTACAGCTGCCACAGGGCCTCCACGGCGGTCGGCAGCAGCAGCGGCCAGGCTCCCACCGGACGCGTGCCGGTGCCGAGTTCGAGTGCCTGGCGCTCGTACTCCGGGCGCAGCCGCTGCCACCGCAGGGCGAGACAGTGGCCACAGGGTCCCGAGGGGCCGTCGGTGAAGGGGCCGACGACCGCGTGGGCGGCGGCCAGGTGGACGGTCGCGGCGGGGCGCACGGCGGCCTCGGGATCGCCGGCCTCGGCGAGGACGTCGTACACGCCGAGCGTGGCGACCACGGGCGGTGCGGACGGAACGCCGGCCGGACCGGCCGCCGCGGCGTGCCGGGCCCGCAGGACCCGTTGCAGCGCCTCGGCGGCCGGCGTCAGCAGGGCGGTCATGACTTGTTCTCCCAGCGGAAGGTGCGGGCCGCGAGCGCGGACAGCGCCGCGGCGAACACCAGCAGGGCCAGCAGCCGCAGCGCGTACGGGCCGAGGCTGATCCGGCTGCCGTCGAGGACCCCGGTCACCGCCTCGTTCATGTAGCGCAACGGCAGCACGTGGGAGAAGGCCCGCAGCCAGCCGGGCGACTTGCTCAGCGGGATGAAGGAGCCGCTGAGGAACGCCATGGGCACCATCAGGCAGTTGGCGAAGGCGCCGACCGCGTCCGGGGTGCGGCACACGTTGCCGACGACGACCCCGATCGAGAAGAACGCCAGCGTGCCCGCGACCAGCACCGGCAGGGTCAGCAGCAGGCCGAGCGCGGAGGCGTGCAGCCGGAACGGCGGCAGCATGGCCACCGCGAGGAACAGCACCGCCTGGGCCACGGCCACCACACACACGATCACCAGCCGGCTGCCCAGCACGGTCAGCACCGAGGTCGGCGTGCGCCGGATGGTCCGCAGCAGGTCGGTGCCGCGCCACTTGACCAGTGAGTACGCGACGCCGAACACGGCCGCGTTGCCGACACCCCACGCCATCACGCCCGGGGCGAGGTAGTCGATGACGGTCTTGCCGTGGTCGGCCGGGTCGGAGCCGAAGAGCAGCCCGAAGACCACGATGAAGATCAGCGGGAAGGCGAAGGTGAAGAACAGCTCCGCCTTGTTGCGGCTGGAGGCGAGGAAGTGGGCCCGCACCAGCGGGGTGAATCCGGTCACCGGGTGAACTCCGCTCCGGTCAGGTTCAGGTACACGTCTTCGAGGGTCGGACGGCGGGTCTCCACCTGGTCCAGGTCCACCACCGCGCCGAGCGCGGCCAGTACTTCGGACACGGACTCGGTGCTGATCTCGGTGTCGGCCCCGGCCCGCCGGGTGCCCAGGACACCGGGCAGCGCGGCGGCGGCCTCGCAGGACAGCAGCTCGCCGGGGATCCGGATCCGGCTGGTGCCGCCGGCCGCGCGGATCAGCTGCCGTGGCGAGTCCAGCGCGACCAGCCGGCCCGCCTGCACGATCGCCGTGCGGTCGCACAACTCCTCGGCCTCGTCCAGGTGGTGAGTGGTGCACACGATGGAGCAGCCCTGCGCCCGGATCTCCCGCAGCAGCCGCCACAGGCCCCGGCGCGCCTCCGGGTCCAGGGCGGCGGTCGGCTCGTCCAGGAAGAGCAGGTCAGGCCCGTGCACCAGCGCGGAGGCGATCGCCAGCCGCTGGCGCTGGCCGCCCGACAGCTTGTCCACGCGCACGGTCGCCGAACCGCCGAGGTCCACCTTGGCCAGGGCCTCGGCGGCGGCCGTGCGGGGCAGGTCGTACAGGCCGGCCATGGTCTGCAGGTGCTCGATCGCGGTCAGGTCCGGGAAGAAGGAGGACGCCTGACTCTGGATGCCGAGCCTGCGGTACACGGACAGCTTCCGCGGCCAGGGGCTCTCGTCGAACACGGTGACCGTGCCGGAGTCCGGCACGCGCTGCCCGGCGAGCATCTCGATCAGGGTGGTCTTGCCCGCGCCGTTCGGGCCGAGGATGCCGAAGAACTCCCCCTTGCCGACCGTGAAGGAGATTCCGGCGACGGCCTGTGTGTCGCCGTAGGACTTGTGCAGGTCCCGCACGACCACCACGGGCTGGTGCGGCGGTTGTTGGTTCACGAGGGGGGAGCTCCTTCGGTGTGTGGCACGGGGTGGGGGAAGGGTGTCGGGGCCGCCCGTGGGCGGTTGCTGGGGTGGCGGTGTGCCGCGGCGTCTGCGGCGGCGCAGCCCGGCCGTGAGCGAGACCGCCGCCCACAGCGCGACGGCGGCCAGGACCAGCAGCCGGGTGGTGCCGCTGGTCGAGCGCGCGATCAGCAGCACGGCCCCGGTGGCGAGAGCGAGCACGGTCACGGTGAACAGGGCCGCGTAGCCGCGGTACAGCCACCGGGCACGCGCCGGGTACGGGGCGGCGCCCCGGGGCCGCCGGCGCCGCAGATACGTCCAGGTCTGCGGGCCGAGGTCGACGGTGCCCAGGGCGTGCTGGAGCATCCGGTAGCCGTCCAGGCCGGGCAGCGGGACGTAGTTGAACAGGGCGCGCAGGGTGCCGACGACGAGCAGGGCGGAGAGGCTGTCGTGGGTGACGTCCCCGTCCGGCAGCGCCAGCCACAGCGCGCAGAACGGCAGCAGGAACACCAGGTTCATGACCACACCGACCGCGGCCGTGGCCACCTGGTGGCGCCGGGACCGCATCAGCAGCACGTCGTCGGCCTCGCAGTAGAACATCACCATCGGCAGCCGCCAGCGCATCCCGATGGCGGTGGTCCGGCCGCCGTAGTGGTGGCACCACAGGCCGTGCCCGACCTCGTGCAGCGCGGACGACGCCCACAGCAGGAACCCGGCGAGCACGGTCAGTTCCGGGTGCCGGTACAGCACCGGCAGATCCCGCAGCAGCCCGGGCGCGCCCGCCGCGAGCCGGACCAGCATCGCGGCGCACAGCAGCAGCGTCACCACCGCGACCGCCGGGGAGAACACCCAGCGGATACGGCCGTGCAGCCGCCGCAGCAGCGGCTCGGGGTCGCCCCAGTTCAGCGAGCCGGTCAGCCAGGACTTCCGCGCGAGCGGCCCGGGCGCGGCGGGCGCCGGGGCGGGAGCGCCCGGGACGTCGAGGAAGGAGCGGCGCCACAGCGTGCCGAGGATCACCGACCAGGCCTTCTCGTCCAGGGCCCGCCCGTACGCGACCGCGTACTCGGCGCCGATCCCGCGCAGGGTACGGGTGCCGTCCAGGCGGGTGATGACGAAGTGCTCCTTGTCCCCGACCTCGAAGAACCGGCCGGTCCTGCGGTCCTTGACCAGGTGGACCGTGCGCGGGCCGCGCAGCACGGCGGGCCCGAGGGCCAGCTCGGGTGCGCGGCGCGGGCTGCCGTCCAGCAGAGCCGGGGCGGACATCACACCGCGCCTTCCGCCGCCGGCACGGAAGCGGACTCGGCGATGGCGCGGGCCAGCACATGGCCGAGGTACGCCTCGTCGGTCAGGGTGATGTGCAGCCGGTTGTTGGTCATGTGCAGATACGGCGGCAGCAGCCGCTCCAGTGCCTCCGCCGGGTCGGTGACGGTGACCCGCCGGGTGCGGTCCCAGGACGGGAAGACCAGGTCACCGGCGTGCGCGTGCCCGGTGATCCGCTCGCGCAGCTCGGTGCAGTGCCCGGCCCAGGCGCCGAGCGAGCCGGGCAGCCGCTCGCCCTCGCCCGAGCGCACGGCGGAGCTGATCACGGCGTACCGCTGCGCCACCGCGGCGGCCATCGCCGGGTAGCCGCGGTCGAAGTCGGACCCGGAGACCAGGTCGGTGCTCTGGAAGGAGCTGTCCCAGAAGTCCCGGTAGCGCCGCAGGAACCGGACGATGCCGGCGTCCGACTCCAGGAACACCGAGCACATCACCATCATCAACTGGCCCGCGTAGCCGAGCAGAACGCTGCGCATGTGCAGGTTCATCACGCTCATCGAGTCCAGCACCAGGTCGGTGGAGTGGGTGAAGTGCCATTCGGCGGCCCGGACGCCGACGGCGCCGCCGTACTTGTCGTACTCCGGCTCGTACGGCGCCCAGTGGAAGGAGTTGTTCTTCCGCAGACGCATCCGGCCGTCCTCGCCGAGGTACTGCGCGCGCTGCTCAGGGGTGAACTCCAGGTCGAACAGGGTGTTGTAAAGGCCGACGTAGAAGTCCGACTTCACCTCGTACAGGGAGGGGCGGCGGCGCAGGAACGCGGCGATCGCCTCCTCGGCCCGGGACCGCACCTCCTCCCGCGCGGCCGGGTCGGCCGGGTCGGCGAGGCGGAAGCGGACCCGGACGTGCGGGCCTTCCAGCCAGTAGTTGAGGAAGAAGTACTCGGTGACCAGACCGGCGGCCCGCAGCTCGGCGAAGAGCGGCTTGACGCAGGTGGTGAGCAACGGGCGCGGGTTGCCGGTGTAGAAGACGTAGACCGCGAGCCAGGACTCGTCCGTGGCCGGCAGTCCCTCGGCGGGCGGAAGCGCTGGATATGCCGTCATCGTTCCTCGCTGGGGTACGGCCGCCGCGCGGGCGGGGCGGAGAAGGTCTCCATCACGATCTCGGTGATGTGCGCGCCGTCCCGTGAGGCGGTGTGCAGGCCGGAGGCGTCCGGGAATATCTCGGTGACGGTCACCGAGGCCACCTCGTCGGTCAGCAGATGCTCGAAGAGCTGCAGGGACAGCACGCTGTCGAAGTCCAGGTAGTGCGGCTTCTGCCGGCGCGGAGGCGGCGCCCCGTCCTCGCCCTCGGGAGCGCGCAGCCGCAGGGTGACGAACACCTGGGCGTCCATGCCGTGCCTGCGCCGCCACTCCTGCCAGCGCAGGAACCACTCCCCGGTGCTCTCCCCGGTCCCGCGCACCGGCAGGGCGGCGGCCGGCACCGACCAGCTGCGCCGGCTCAGCACGAGCGAGCCGTGGCGCACCCGGGGCCGGGCGCTGACGCCGTCGTCGCTGCGCGGGCCCTCGGGGACCCCGCCCCACGGATCGATGGTGATCATCGCGGACGGTGAGAGCAGCAGCAGCGTGCGGGCCACCTCGGGCAGCGCGGCCGGCACCAGATAGCCGAGGTAGACGGGGATCACCTCGCGGTCCAGGGTGCGCGAGCGCAGCACCAGCCGGTCGGAGTCCGCGTCGTGGGCGAGGGTGAGGTCGTCCAGCGGGATGCGGGCCTCGGCGGGGGCGGTGCTGTGTTCGCCGGGGCAGACGATCTCGTAGTCGGTCAGCCGCGCGTGCAGGTTCAGGTTGGAGCGTGCGGTGCCGCCGGTGACCTCCGCGAACACCGCACCCGGCGGGCAGATGCGGCGCTGCCAGTCGCGCAGCCCGCCGGCCAGGTCCTGGTCGGCGAAGCCGTGGGTGAACCGGGAGAACGGGAACGACAGTCCGCCCCAGGACCGGTTGAGGACGGCGGCCGGACCGCCGGGGGCCGTGGACAGCTGAAGGAAGTGCGCCTCCGGCCGGAAGTCGGCGGTCAGCGGCCGCAGTTGGTCCGCGACCGCGTCCACGAGGGAGTCGTCCAGCACGATCTCCGTACGGTCGCCGTCCTTCTCCCACACCGCGCGCATGCGCGCGGCGAACAGCTGCCGGGCCGCGTCCACGGCGGTGATCTCCGGCTGGTCCAGCCAGTTGTCCGCCGGGACGTAGGAGCCGTCCTCGGCGAACGGGACCCGGGACGCCGACACCCTCAGATAGTGGTCGTAGATGTCCTCCTGGAAGTCGCTGACCAGGCCGAGCAGGTCGGTGCAGGTGCCGCCGCGGCCGTAGCGGGTCAGGAAGAAGCCGCGCAGGGTGAGCCGGTGCGGCAGGGCCAGGTCGAACGCCGGCATGATCCGCGACAGGGAGGCCAGCGACCGGCCGACCCGCCGCTCGAACTCCGGCCCGTCCAGCGGCAGTACGGCGGCCGAGGCGCGGGTGTCCTCGTACACCAGGGTCGGCGGCAGGGTGGCCTGGCCGGCGCCGAGCGCCTCGTGCAGCGCGGTGAGCGTGCCGCGTACGGCGGCCAGCAGCCGGCGCCGCTCGTCCAGGCCGGAGCCCCGGTAGGCCCGCACCATCGCGCCGACCTCGGTGAGGCCGTCCGCGAGCCGTGCCGACCAGGGCGCCCCGATCCCGCGGACCGATTCGGCGAAGGCGAGCACCGGGTCGGGGCTGTGCAGGTCGACGGCGAGCGCGGGCACGGACAGCAGGCCGAGCCGCAGCAGCGTGGCCAGGAAGCGGTCGCACTCCTCGGCGGGGGCCGCGACCCGCTCGGCGAACCGGGCCAGCAGCTCGCGGTAGCGCAGCGGGGTGCCGTCGGCGAACAGCGTGATCAGCACGTCGAGGCCGCCGGTGTGCCGCAGGAAGAACATCGTCTCGCTGACGGCGTCGAAGCTCGCCGTCACGCTGTCGTCCCCGGCGGTGACCGTGCGCCGCACATAGCGGATGCGGTCGGTGTCGCTGGTCCAGCCGCTGACCAGGGTGACGGGCAGGTCGGGCCGCAGCCGCTCGTCGGCGGTGAGCAGTTCGCCGAGCCGGTCGAGGACGGCGATGTTCAGCTGGGTGTGGTCGCTCCACCCCTCGTCCACGCCCAGCGCGAAGCCCTCGGGGCCGCCGGTGCGGAACTCGCCGACGGCGACGCCGGTGAACGCGCTGAACGGGCTGGTCTTGCAGGCGCTGCGGTAGACGTACTCCAGCAGTGAGCGTTCGATGCGCCGCTGCTTCTTGCCGAGCGGTCCGGGCCCGGCCGTCAGATACGAGCCGAGCTGCTCGTCGAGGACGGCGGAGGCCAGCAGCAGGCCCTGGCGCAGCCGCGGACGTCCCGCCAGCTGTGTCAAGTGGGCGCGGCAGGCGCTGAGTTCCTCCTCCACGACCGGCTCGGCGAGCAGCTCCCGCAGCTCCCGGTGGAGCCGCAGCCAGCGGTGCAGGTCCGCGCCCGGTGTGCCGCCGATCCGGTCGGCGATCTGCTCGCCGTCGCGCGGCAGCGCACCCGTGAAGACCTTGCGCCGGGTGGTGAGCAGCTGCCGCCGCAGGCGCTCGTCCTCGGTGGCGCCGACCAGCGCGTGCAGCGCGTCGCTCAGCAGCGCCCCCTCGGTGAGCAGGCGGTCCTTCAGAGCCAGGACGCGTTCGGCCCAGTCCGCCGAGCGCGGCTGGCGCAGCCCGGCGACGGCGTCGTAGGGCAGTCCGCCGATCCGCGCCATGAAACGCGGACCGTACGTCGTGTCCTCGGTGGCGCCGGTGCCCGCGACGGGCCCGGCGGTGAGATCGGCAGTCATCGTCGCCCGCCGCCTCAGCTGTTCTCGAACCGGCAGCCGGCGTACCGGCCGCGCTCGTGACCGACCATGAGGATCAGCAGCGGCTGCTCGCCGGAGCCTGCCGCCCCGAGCTCCTCCATGTACGAGATGTTGTCGAAGCCGAGCGCGGCGCCGCAGCCGACGCCGATTCCGCTGCTCGCCGTGTACACGGCCTGCGCGACGGATCCCACCAGGGCGTTGACCAGGCGGTAGCCGCGCGGCCCGGCCGCGTCGATCACCGCGTCGCCGCGCACCACCGGTACCACGACGGCCGCGGCCTGTTCCAGGTTGTAGTTGTTGAGGAAGTAGTTGCGCTGCAGGAAGGTGCCGTAGGAACCGGCCTTCAGCAGGGCCAGTTCGCCGGTGTCCGGCACGTACGCGTAGACGCCCGGCTCGACTCCCTCGACGTGGTTGACGAACACGTGGAACCGCACCAGGCCGAGCCCCTGCCCGTCGGCCGTGGACAGGTCGCAGGGCAGGGCGGCGCCCGTCTCGGCGGCCGCCAGGACCGTGCTCAGCTCGGTCCGGGTGAGCTTCTTGAGGGCGGAGAACTCGCCGAAGCTGCTGCGCCGGCCGCGCAGCGCCGTGGACAGCCCGGCAGCACCGAAGTCGGCCGGGCCGAGCGGCAGCCGCTGTCCGTCCCCCGCCGGGAGCGCCGTCGCGGGGGCGAGGGCCTCGGGTGCGGGGCGCTCGTCGGCGCCGGTGCGGGTGTCGGCGTGGATGGCCTGCAGCAGCTCGAACCGCAGCACGGTACGGGAGCGTTCCTCGTCGGTGTGCCGTACCCGCGAGCGCACCGGCGAGGAGGCGCTGCGGCCGCCGTCCCAGGCGAGCGGTACGACGGCGAAGACGCCCTCGTCGTCCGGGTCGACCCCGATCAGCTCGCCCAGCCGGTCCTCGTCGAACCAGAACGCCGGCCGGATGTCCAGGTTCCGTGCCCGCGCCCACAGCCGCCAGGTCTGCACGACGGTGCCGATGTCCATGGTGGTGGCGTGGTAGCTGAAGCTGTTGTATTTGAACGCGTTCTGCCAGAACTTCAGGCCCAGCAGCAGGAACTGGTCGGTGCCGGTGTCCCCGTCCGCCCCGCCGGCCCGGAGCGCCTGCGCGACCTGCCCGCTCACGTCCCCGGTGAGCAGCCGCTGGATGCCGTGCTGCGGCGAGTTGTAGTAGTAGACGCCGGGCGTGACCGGCGCGCTGGGGCCGGCCACCCAGTAGATGCTCACCGGGTACAGGCCGCCGCCGGAGGCGGTGCCTCGGGCGAACTTGGCGGAGCGGTACGACTGCACCTTGTCCAGGTCGTCGTTGGCGTTGATCTCGATCCGGCGGGCGAGGCGGCCGTAGGACTCCAGCAGCATCCCGGACAGCGACTGCAGGGTGAACCCGCCCGCGGCCGTGCCGTCCCCGGCGGCGAAGGCGGCCCGCAGCGAGGCGTCGCCGTCCACGGCGGCGGGCAGCTCGATGGTGTCCAGGTCCCGGTAGAGCTTGGTCTGCCGGGGAGCGTCGGCCCAGTCGGGCTGGAAGTTGCGGGGCGGCATGCCGTCGCGGCCGCGGTGCAGCACGGCGTCGAGGTACTCGTGCGCGAAAGCCATCGCGAAGTCCTTTGCAGTCATGGCAAGTTCAGGGGAAGGGATGCGGGGCGCGGTTGAGGTCCGCCTCGGTCAGGTCCCGGTCGGTGAGCCCGGCGAGCCGCGGGGCCGTGCGCAGCCGGGGCAGGTGGAGGGCGCGCTGCCGGGACCAGCCGAAGTCGATCGGCAGCAGACCGGGCACGATCACACCGGCCGTGTGCAGCCCCGACTCCCGTTGCAGGGCGAGGCTCTGGTCCACGACGACGACGTCGAAGCCGGCCTCGGCGAGCATCGCCACACAGGCGTCGACGTCCTCGCGCAGATCGGCGGCCGGGCGCTGCCCCGTCCCCAGGTCGGCGTAGGTCTCGGCGAGGGACCGCCGCTCGCCCGTCTTCAGCAGGAAGTCGGCGTGCCGCCGCATCGCCGGCAGGCCGTACAGCAGCGGATGGTCGTGCAGGCCGAGCACCCGGTCGAAGTCGTCCACCATGGGCGCGAGCCGGTCCAGGTTCCAGGCGACCCGGCGCGGCAGGTGCGGGGCGTCGGTGGCGATCTCCACCAGCGCCGCCCGCAGCGCCTGCTCCGGGTCCGGGGAGGCACCGGCGCCGAACGCCAGCGTCCCCGGGCCGCCGTCGGTCCGTTCGGCCACGGCGATGACGACGGGCACGGCGAAGCTCACGCGGGCGTCGAAGAACCGGGCCCGGTAGCCGTGCAGCGCGAGCCGGTCGATCAGCGCCCGGGTGGCCGCCGAGCGGCTGGTGGTGCCGTCGATCTCGGGCAGCGCGAGGCCGCCGTACCAGGCGAGCAGGAACGCGTCCCGTTCGATCAGCTCCATCAGCCCGAAGTGCACGGCCTCGGTCAGCGTGCTGCCCGAGGCGCAGCCGTTGGAGCACTCCTGGACGAAGCGTTCGGCGAGCGGCACCGAGTGGTAGTAGGTCAGCAGCTCCGGGACGAGCACGGGTGCGCCGTCGCGCAGCGAGCGGCCCCACACCCAGGGCAGGGTGCGGTCCTCGGTGAAGGGCTCCACGCGGCGCGGGTCGCTCGCGTAGAACTCCGCCGGGTACATCCCGCACTCGCGCGGGTCCAGCACGCGCCGCCCGGCCGCGCGCAGTTCGCGCAGGCTCGCCACGGTCGAGGTCACGCGGGCCCGTGACCGCATGCCGGCGTACCGCTCCAGGCCCTCCAGCAGACCGACGCGGGCGCTGTCGCGGTAGCTGAGGGTGTGCCCGCCCCAGAACGTCTCGTGCAGATAGGTCCCGGAGCGCAGGTCCATCCGCCCGTACGTCGACGCAGTGGTCGGGGAGTCGTACTCGCGCACCACCGCCGGACCCAGCACCCCGCACACGGGGTTGGCCAGTGCCTCCTCGTCCAGCGCGAGGTCGTCCAGGCCGCGCAGCCGGAAGCCGCCGCCGGCCGGTTTCGGCGAGCGGGGCAGCTCCCAGCGCGCGTGCCGTTCGTCGTCGGCGGTTACCTCCGCGCACACCGGGCACTCCGGGTCGGCGGTGAGCCGGAACGCCCGCGACCGCAGCGAGCGCAGGTCGAGCAGCACCACCGTGGCCGAGCCGGCCGGGCCGTGGGGATCCCGGGCGCCGGGGGCCTGGGCCAGGGACGCGAGGATCCGGCCGAGGCTCTCCACGGCGAACGGCGTGAGATACGGGGTGCCGTCCAGGGCCGAGGTACGGCCGCCCAGTTCCAGGGCGTCCCGCAACTCCTTGCTGCGCACCACCTGCCAGCGCCGGTTCAGGCACTGGCCGCACGGCCGCTCGGCGCCGGTGGGCCGCACCGGGCCGAGCACCGCCAGGTGTCCGTAGAGCCGCACGGACACCGTGGCACCGTCCGGCACCGGCATGCCGTCGTCCGTGGTGAGTTCGTCCCGGACGCCGAGCGAGGCGATGTCGGCCCGCAGACCGGTACCGGCGAGCACGGGGGCGAGCGCGGTGCGCAGTTCCTCCCAGGCCGGTTCGGTCCGCGCGCCGGCCTCGCGCACGGTCAGCGTGTCCGTCATGACCGCCCCGTGGCCGCGAACAGGACCCGCACCGCGTGCAGACCCGCCTGCCGCAGGTCGGGGGAGCCGTCGCCGACGGCGTACGGTTCGAGGCCGCGTTCGCGCAGCGCGCCGAGCACGGCGCCGGTGTCCGCCGCCGCGTTCGTGCCCAGGGCCACGGTGTCACCGGTGGCCAGGGTGTACGGGTCGAGGGACGCGACGATGCTCCGGCCGAGCGCCGCCTCCTCCTCGGGCCGTTCGCCGAGGATCTGGAACTGGCCGAGCAGATCGCGCAGTGCGGTCCTCGCGGCCCGTGCGGGGACGAGGTCCGCGCCGGTCGCCCAGCGGGGCGTGCCGTCGCCCTGCCGGGCACGGGCGAGCAGGACGGCCGCCGGTGTGCCGCTGTCCAGGCGCAGCAGCTCGACGGCGACCCCGAGGTTCTCGGCGCTGCGCAGCAGGAATGTCAGCTCGTCGTCGCCGGCCAGGCTCTCCGGGGTGACCGGCGAGAGCGGTGCCCCGGAGCTCACGGCGGTCCGCAGCGCGTGGTGGGCGAGCGCGGAGAACAGGGCCTCGTGGGCGGCCTCGCCGGCCGAGACGCCGACGCCGAGCCCGGCGGGGGTGGCCTCGAAGGCGCCGGCCGGGTTCAGGGCCGGCGCGCAGGGACGGACGGCGCCGGCGGGCACGAGCACCTCGGTGCCGTCGGCCAGCGACGCGGCGGCGCACCAGGCGTCGGCGGCGGGGCCGTCCTGGACGACACCGGTGAAGGTGGTCAGCGCCGCGGGCTCGATCCGCGGGACGCCCTGGCCGTCCGCGGCCGGCACCCGGTACGGCAGCGTCACCAGGTCGAGATAGTCGGCGGCGGCCCGGCGCAGCGCCCGCATCCGGGCGCCCGCGACATGGTGCAGGTCGAAGGCGGTCACCACGCGGCGGCTGCCGGTGCCGGTGCCGAACCGCAGCCGGCTGACCTTCAGCGGCAGCTGGGTGGGCCACTCGTCGTCGAACTCCCGGAAGACGCCGGCAGCGGCGCCGACCAGCTGGGCGGTCAGCTCGTCCAGCTCCGCCACGGCCGGGTCCGTGCCCTCGTCCGTGGCGCCGCGCACCGACGACACGACGGGGGCGGTGAGCCTCACCCGCCGCCAGTCCGGCGCCGCGGGTGCCGTCCCGCGGTCCGCGCACAGCGTGCACTGCGGATGCCTGAGCACCTGGGCGACGGCCGTGTCGAAGGAGTCGATCTCCTGGACGATGACGGAGTTCTCGGTCTCGGGCGGCAGGACACCGGTGAACTCGCGGAACACCTCGTAGCCGAGCAGGTTGCCGAGGATCGCCGACAGATGACGGCCCGGCTCGCGGCCTTCCTGCCCGCCGCCGAGGGCCACCGCGCGCCAGACGTCGGCTGCGGCGCCGGAGTCCCCGTTGAACCCGAGCCGCAGCATGGCGCAGGACCAGCAGGCGCCGTCGCCGCCGCCCCGGGCCAGCGGACCGACGACGACCCGGTGGCCGTACCGGGTCAGCGGCAGCAGCCGGCTGCCCTCCGGGACGCCCTGCGTCAGCAGCCGCACCACCTGGGCGGGGGCCTGCCGGCCGGTGCACACGACCAGGTCGAAGCCGTCCAGCTCGGACCAGTCCAGCAGCCGGTCGTACTCGGCGACCTGGGTGACGCTCGCCGGGGTGCCGGTCTCGGCCAGCTCGGCGGCCTCCTTCGCGGCCTGCGCGAAGACGTCCGCCGGGCCGGCGAAGCCTATGGACGCGATGCCGTTGCGCAGGGCGGCGACCGCGCACCAGCCGGCCACCGCGTCGTCGCCGAGGACGACGACCCGCGCGGTGCGGAAGGCGTGGAAGCGGGCCGAGGCACGGTCCTCGAAGTGGTCGATGTAGTTGATCTGCGCCTCGAACCGCTCGGCGACGGCGGGCTCCGGACCGGCGCCGCTCTCACCGGTGGCGGGCACGTCCCGGGCCAGTCCGCGTTCCATCAGCATCCGCACCAGGCTGCTGACCATCTGCTGCTGCTGCGGCGGGAGCATCTCGGACAGCTCGCGCACCGTGTAGTCGCCGTTGAGGTAGGGGACGATCAGCGAGGCGAACCGGTAGGCGGACCGCCCGGCCAGCTGGAAGCCGCCGTGCGCGTTGTGGAAGAGCACGCCGTTGTCGGTCTCGGTGAACAACACGTCGCGCTTGATCCGCACACGGGCGCCTGCGAACGGGATCACCGGTGGCGTGGCAGGTGTGGACACGATGTCTGTCAGTCCCTTCTGGGGTGGGCAAGTAGTGGGGCAAGGAGTGGTGGGCAAGAAGTGGTGGGCAAGGAGTGGTGGGCAAGGAGTGGTGAGGAAGACGCGAAGGGGCGCAAAGGGCGGGAAAGCCGCTTAACGGGCATGGATGGGTACGGCGCCCCCGGCGTGGGTGTGGTGACGGTGCGGCCGAGGAGGCGCGCTAGGGGGCCGGGGCCGTGGCGACCGCGGGGTCGCGGGGGCGCAGTGCGCCGCACAGATGGCCGCGCAGCAGGCCGTGCATGCGGTAGCGCCCACCCGGCCAGTAGTCCAGGGCGCTGGCCTCGATCAGCTGGTCGAGCAGCGCCTGCAGTTCGTCCGCGGGTGCGCCGAGCAGGTCCGCGCACTCGGCGAACGTGAGGGAGTCCGCGCGGGCCTCGGCCAGCCGTCTGAGGGCGGGTACGGCGTCGGCCGGGAGTGTGGCGAGGTAGTCGTCGAAGGCACGGGCGGCCGAGGTGCCGTGCGGACCGCCGACCGTCAGCTCGGCCAGGGAGGAGGACCGCGCCCGGTCGAGGGCGGCGCCGAGGTCCTGGCCGGGCCGCAGCAGCAGCCGGGTGGCGATCAGACGGAGCGCGATCGGGTGGTCCCCGCACAGGGCGGCCAGTTCGTCCGCGGCCTCGGGATCGGCCGTGGTCATCCGCTCGCCCAGGGTGCCGGCCAGAAAGCGCAGCGACTCGGCCCGGCGGAAGGGCCGCAGCCGGAAGACGCCGGCGCCCCTGCTGACGGCCAGGTCGGCGAGGCTGTGCCGGCTGGTGACCAGGACACGGTGGCCGGTCAGGGCGTCCAGCGCCGGTAGCGCCTGGTCGCTGGAGGTCACCCGGTCGAGGACGACGAGGGAACGTTCCGGCAGTGCGGGCACGCCGGTGCGGGCCGCGTCGGCGGCGTCCAGGAAGTGCCATCCGCCGGGCAGGTCCGCGCCGAGCCGGCGGGCGAGACGCAGGGCGAGCGCGGTCTTGCCGACCCCGGGGAGCCCTGAGACGATCACGGTCCGGGTCTGCTCCCCGGTCAGCAGCCCGGTCAGCTCGGCCAGTTCGGTCGTACGGCCGCAGAAGTCGGCGGGTTCCGCGGGCGGCGGCACCGGCGGCCGTACGACGGCCCGCTCCACCGGGGCCACGGTCTCCCGCGGTGTGGCACCGGCCCGCGTCCTCGGGCTCCATTCCTCGCCCTTGACGATGGCTAGGTGAATTCTTTGCAATTCCGGACCGGGATCGATGCCGAAGTTTTCCCGGAGGTAGCGCCTTACCGACTGGTATTCCGAAAGGGCCTCGCTCTGCCGGCCCGACCGGTAGAGCGCCTCCATAAGTTGCGCGGTCAACCTTTCATCGCCTGCATACTCCGCGGTCAATGCGCGCAGTTCGGGGACGATGGCCGCACAGTTTCCGCGGGCGAGTTCGATCTCATGACAGCGGGCCAGTGCGTTGATCCGCTCCTCGATCAGGGCGGCCACGGCCGAGGTCCGCAGCACGGCCGAGCCCACGCCCGCCACGGGAGCGCCCCGCCAGTGGGCCAGGGCCCGGCGCAGCAGGCCCAGCTCGGTCTCGGCCGAGTCGCACTCCCCGGCCCGGCGGACCGTGTCCCGGAAGGCGAGCATGTCCAGCGTGGTCGCGTCCGCGAGGATCCGGTAGCCGCCCGGAACGGTCTCTATCCCACTGCCGCCTGCACCGTTCAACCGGTACTTCTCCAGCAGCCTGCGCAGCCGCAACATCGTCGCGTGGATGGCGGAGGCGCCCGTCGCCGGCGGTTCGTCGCCCCACAGCACCCGGCGCAGGTACTCCTGGGACACCGTGGAGTTGGCGTGCAGCAGCAGGGCGCCGAGCAGCATGGTCGGCTTCGACGACGGCAGGACCACCGCCTCGTCCAGATGGTTGATCCGCAAAGGCCCGAGGACCTCGAAGAGGTGCCGCATCACATCCCAATCCCCCGTCGCGTGCCGTAAACGGCATGCGAACTTGAGCGCAATGAAAGGTCGTCAACTGGGCAGCGCTCGTCGGCATGGTCGGTACCGAATTCAAGTAGCCGCCGCAGATCGGGAACTTAGACCCGTTCCCCGCCATGAGGATAGAGGTGAAAACAGAACTTGAGGTTTATCTGAGGATCGCACTGTGGGTAACCACAAAAAGTGATCTTCAGGGAACCGGAACGCCGGAAACGGCCTCCGCGCGAGCGCCGGACTGCGGACCACGGCGACCCCGGAAACCGCGGAGGGGAGGGGGCGGGGCCGGGGGTGCCTTAGCCTGGCAGCGTCCGTCCGTACTCCCTGCCGTCGATTGAGGAACCAGATGCCCAAGGTCACGGTGCGCTACTGGGCCGCCGCGAAGGCCGCGGCCGGCGTCGCCGAGGAGCCGTACGACGCGGTCACGCTCGCCGAGGCGCTGGCCGCCGTGCGCGCGCGACACCCCGGTGAACTCACGCGCGTACTGCAGCGATGCTCCTTCCTCGTCGACGGTCATCCCGTCGGGACCCGCGCGCATGAGACGGTACGGCTGGCCGAGGGCGGCGCGGTCGAGGTGCTTCCGCCGTTCGCAGGAGGGTGAGGCGATGAGCGACCAGCCGTATCAGGGCGACCAGCCGTATCAGGGCGACCAGCCCTATCAGGGCGGCCCGTACGAGGGCTACGACCCGTACCAGCAGCAGTGGTCCGCGTACGACCAGCAGCAGTACGGACACGGACAGCAGCCCGGGTACGACCCCCAGCTGACCCAGCAGTGGCAGGGGCAGACCTGGGAGACGCAGACGCACGGGTCGATGCAGATGCCTGCGCAGGCGGCGCAGGCGGCGTACGTGCCGCCGCAGACGTTCGAGGGCCAGTACAGGCAGGACCAGTACAGGCAGGAGTACGCACAGCCGTACCCGGCCGCTCCTCAGCCGCAGCGCGCGCCGGCACCCGCGCCGGCGCCCGCACCGGCAGCGGCGCCGGCCCCGGAAGCCGTGGCGGAGGAGCCCGAGCCCGACTACGGTCCCGCCACGGTCGGCGGCAACGCCCGGATCACGGACGCCCAGCGGGCGCGTCTTGAGGGGCGTTCGCCGATCATCGAGCCCGGTATGCAGCCGGCGCTGCTCACCGCGGTGCTGGGCCTGCTGCTGGCCGCGACGGCGCCCGTCGCCTCGTACGCGCTGGTCGTCCCGCTCGTGCTGCTCCAGGCCGTGACGGCGGCGGGCTGGTTCCGGCTGAACGGCATGTGGCCGGCCCGGCAGGGCATCGCGCTGGCCTTCGCCGGCGGGCTCGCCGCGGACGTGGCGGTCCTGGCCGCGGGCCGCGACCACGTGCCCGCCGCGATCCTCGGCCCGCTCGGCGTCTGGGTCCTGCTGTGCCTGGTCCTGCAGCTGCGCTCGCACGCCTCGCCGGACGAGCGGATGTACGGCCTGATGGCGACGGTCGTCTCGACGGCGCTGTCGGTCCTGGCCACCGGGTATCTGGGCGCCGACCCGCACACGGTGTCGGTGGGCGCGGCGGCGGTGGCGGTGGCGATCCTGGCGAGGGCACTGCCGCTGCCCACCCCGGTGTCGGTGGTGGTCTCGGTACTGGCCGCTTCCGGCGCGGGGATCGCCGTGGGCGGCATGACGGGGCTGGGCGCAAAGGGGGCACTGCTGGGCGGGGCCGCCGCAGTGTGCGCGCTCGTCGGTCACCGGGTCGCGAGCTACGACTACCCGTCCCGCTTCGTCCACTTCACAGCGGGCGTGGCACTGCCCCTGTCGGCGGCGGCACCGGTGGTGTGGGTGCTGGGGCGCGCGCTGGGCTAGGCCCTGCCGTCGGATTCCCGCCTGCCCTGCGGGCGGGATGTGCGGCTTTGCCGCGTGGGCGCACACGAACGGGCCCCACGCACCCGTACTCGGCGACGGCCGCGCATCCCCATGGCGAGTAGCCGAAGGGCCGTACCCCCACTGGCGTCCAACCCCAGGGGTACGGCCCTTCGGCCCGTCACTGAACCCGCTCAGACCGCGATGGCGACCTCGGCCAGCGCGCCCTTCTCCGCCACGTGGACCGTACGGTCCGCCGTGCCGCCGGGCACCAGCGCGCGCACGGTCCACGTGCCCTCGGCCGCGTAGAACCGGAACTGGCCGGTCGCCGAGGTGGGCACCTCCGCGGTGAACTCGCCGGTCGAGTCCAGCAGACGGACGTAGCCCGTCACCGGCTCGCCGTCGCGGGTCACCTGACCCTGGATCGTGGTCTCACCGGGCTTGATCGTCGAGGCGTCCGGGCCGCCGGCCTTCGCTCCGCACATGCTGTCTCTCCAGAGGGGTTGGGATTACTTGTTGGCGCCGAGCTCGATCGGCACGCCGACGAGGGAGCCGTACTCGGTCCAGGAACCGTCGTAGTTCTTGACGTTCTCGACACCGAGCAGCTCGTGCAGCACGAACCAGGTCAGGGCCGAACGCTCACCGATGCGGCAGTAGGCGATCGTGTCCTTGGCGAGGTCCACGTTCTCCTCGGCGTAGAGGGCCTTGAGGTCCTCGTCCGACTTGAAGGTGCCGTCGTCGTTGGCGTTCTTCGACCACGGGATGTTGCGGGCGCTCGGGACATGGCCCGGACGCTGCGACTGCTCCTGCGGGAGGTGGGCAGGGGCGAGCAGCTTGCCGCTGAACTCGTCGGGCGAGCGGACGTCGACCAGGTTGTGCGAGCCGATCGCGGCGACGACGTCGTCACGGAAGGCGCGGATCGAGGTGTCCTGCGGCTTGGCCTTGTAGTCCGTCCTCGGGCGCTCGGGTACCTCGTCGCCGGCGACCAGCTCGCGGGCGTCCAGCTCCCACTTCTTGCGGCCGCCGTCGAGGAGCTTGACGTTCTCGTGGCCGTACAGCTTGAAGTACCAGTAGGCGTACGACGCGAACCAGTTGTTGTTGCCGCCGTACAGGATCACCAGGGTGTCGTTGGCAATGCCCTTCTCCGACAGGAGCTTCTCGAAGCCCTCCTGGTCGATGAAGTCGCGGCGGACCGGGTCCTGGAGGTCCTTGGTCCAGTCGATGCGGATCGCGTTCTTGATGTGGTTCTTCTCGTAGGCGGACGTGTCCTCGTCCACCTCGACGATGGCGATGGCCGGGTCGTCCAGGTGCTGCTCCAGCCAGTCGGCATCGACCAGGACGTCGTTGCGGCTCATGCTCTTTCTCCTCCGGGGCAGTTGCGGCGGGGCGTGCGAGTAGAGGGGTGCGCGCGCTCCAGGGCCGGGCGGCGCACGGGTGCCCTTCCAGCAGGGCGGCTGAGGGATGC
Source organism: Streptomyces sp. NPDC007205 (assembly GCF_040634095.1). Lineage (NCBI taxonomy): Bacteria > Bacillati > Actinomycetota > Actinomycetes > Kitasatosporales > Streptomycetaceae > Streptomyces > Streptomyces sp. NPDC007205. The sequence continues at coordinate 392,955 of NZ_JBEYEW010000003.1, read as the reverse complement.
GGAAGTCGGGGACTTTCGCTCAGAAGGGGCGACAGAGCATGGCGGCAACGCGGCACAGGTCCACTGCCCGCCGCTTCGTGAGATCCGCCTGTCGCTTCATGGGCTCGATCGTAGGGACGTCCGGGCGGGCGTGTCACCGGCGTGTCATATGGCGAGACACGATCGTCCGTATGGCGGAATGAGAAAGCGCCCGGCGGCCGTCGCGCGGCCCGCCGAGCGCTCGCCCGGGTCTCTCCATCTACGCTACGGACGTCCCCGTCTCGCCAGTCGGACCAGCCCGGACGGTGCCGGATGATGCCGGGGCGATCGGCTCCCTGTCCCGTTACCCCGCCAGCTTGACGTCGGAACCCTTCACCGTGATCTCCACACCGTTCTTCGCGGCCTGCACCTTGTCCAGCTTGATGCCGCCGGGCAGCCGGTCGATGGCCTGCTGGAAGTCGGTGATCTCACGGATGCGGTTCTCGGCGATCGCGGCGGCGCCGAGCCTGGGCAGCGAGTCGGCGTGGACCTGCACCTTGTCGTTCTCGACGGTCACCGTGCTGAGCACGGGCACGGTCTGCTTGATCCCGAGGGACGAGACGGTGCCCTCCACCATGACCTTGATCTTGCCGTTGCCGCCGTCGGACAGGCCGACGATCCGGGCCGTGATCCCGGGGGCGACCTCGGTCGGCTGGGAGCCCGCGGTCTTCAGCAGCTCGGAGTAGGAGATCGTCGCGGTGCCGGTGGCGCTGGCCGCGGTGGCGGAGTTGTAGTCCCCGGAGAACGAGACACCCTTCATGTCCGCCTTCAGGTCGTCGATCCGGATCGTCTGCCCTGCCTTGCCGGTGGCGGCCTGATAGTCCTTGATCCCGACCTCGACGTCATCGAGCGACCCGCCCGCGACCTGGGTCAGGAAGGGGAACCCCTTGATGTCCACGTCCGGCGTCGAGGCCAGGTTCTCGGTCGCCTTCAGCTTGTCGGCGGCCTGCCCCTCGGCGAAGTGCACGGCGACCCGGTCCGCGATCACGAACAGCCCGCCCAGGATCACGGCGAGGATCAGGATGATTCGCAGGGCGCGCATGTGGTGTTCCCCCCGGGGGCGGCGACTGGTGTGGCTACGCCACGGTAACCCCGCGGGGGCGGCCGAGCAGGAATTGTGGATCAGTTGTGACAGGGGCGGGCCGCCCTACCCTGGAGTCATGTACGCACGGCGGCGGCACGTGTACTTCGCCATGATGGGGACGTGCATCGGTCTCTTCGTCCTGGCGTGGGGAGTGGTGCGCCTCTGGTCGGTGCCGGCGGCCGTCGGTATGTGCGTCGTGGCCATGGTCATCCCGCCGGTCGCCGCGATGATCGCCAACCGGCGGGGCCCGGAGGACCGCTGGTGGGACGATCCCTCCGGCGACCCCAAGTCCGACGAGTGGTGGGACGAGCTGGACGGCAAGAAGCGCCCGCGCCCGTAAGGGGGCTCAGTAGACGAGCGCCTGGGTGGCGTCGGCGAGGGACTCCTGTACGAAGACCTGCGCACCCGCGATCCGTACGCCCTCGATGACGTCCTTCTCGGTGATCTCCCGCCGGGCGGCACACTGCGTGCACAGCGTGATGCGCCCGGCGGCGAGGATCGACTCGATCAGGTCCGGCAGCGGCGCCGCGTGCGGCAGCTCGAACTCGGCGGCCCGCCCCGGCAGCGCGAACCAGGACGACTCCCCGGTCAGCCACAGCGACACCTCGACCCCGCTGGCCACGGCCACCGCGGCCACCGTGAACGCCTGCGAACAGCGCTCGGGGGCGTCCGCGCCGGCCGTCACCTTGATCACGAGCTTCTTGTTCATGCCGGAAGCGTAGCCGCGGCGACGATCGTGACGAGCAGCGCGGCGACACAGAGAGCGGTGAGTACGCCGCTCACGGTGGCGCCGTCGAGCCGGGGCCGCTGCCGGTGCCGGTGCCGGGACCGGGTGGCGAAACCGGGGTGGAAAGGCGGGAGCGCATAACCCGGTGAGAGCGGCCCCTCGTCTCTCGGTGCGCCGTGCTCCGCCCGGTACCGCTTGCACTCCTCGTACGGCAGGCCGCCCTGGATGCCGCTCATGCGCGGTGCTCCTGCCGCTGGTGCTGCCGCAGCAGCACATTGGCGTCGGTCTCCGCGCTCCGATCGCACACCGCCCGCGCCGCCTCCCGCAGCTCGGCCATCCTCATGCACGCCGGGCAGCCGGGGACCGGCCGGGGTGGGCGGCTGAGGTCGTCGGGGTCGGGCGGCACGGCCCGCGTACGGCCGTTCACCGCGTGGACGCTCGCGCTGAGGCATTCGCGGTCGGTGGCCGGGCGCACCGCGGCGGGATCGGCCTGCCACTCGCGGCCACCGCCGAGGGGGCGCAGCAGCGCGTACGGCCCCGAGCGGTCCTGGTACTCGCCGACGCGGTGGGTGGCGGGGTCGTACAGCACGGTGCCGGGTTCGTAGCCGGCCGGTTCCGTTCTCATAGCGTTCGCTCCTTTGCTCAACATCTGTACGGAATGCGACAGTTGCACTACTCTGCGTGCTCCTGGGCTGATACGAGGATGGCGCAGGGCGGAGGCGGACACGGGCGGAATGGCGGCTAGTGCCACAGCGGGCGGCCCAAATTCCACAAGTTCCACGAACAGGGAGGGCGCGGTGCCGCAGCGGAGGGCGATCACGGGGCGGAGCCAGGAGCCGAGGGTTCGTTTCGGCGAGGAACTGCGGTTACTGCGGGCCGCGCGGGGCGTGAGCCTGCGGACGCTGGCCGACGCGGTGGGCTGGGACGCGTCCCTCTTCGGCAAGCTGGAGAACGGCCACACGCTGGGCGGACCGGAGGTGGCACAGGCGCTGGACCAGTACTACGGCACGGGGCGGTTGGTGCTGACCCTGTGGGAGCTGGCGGTGGCGGATCCGACGCAGTTCAAGGAGCGGTATCGGCAGTACATGCTGCGGGAGGCCGAGGCGGTGAGTATGTGGCAGTACTCGCCGAGCATCGTTCCTGGTCTGCTGCAAACCCCCGAATACGCCAGTGAGTTGCTCACGCAGGGTGGGCTGACCGGGGTGGAACTGGACAAGCAGGTGACGGCCCGCATGGGGCGTCGTGAGCCGCTGCTGGCGGAGGGCGGGCCGCAGTTCCGCGCAATCCTCTCGGAGACAGTGCTGCGCAGCCCGTTGAGTGATCCGGTCGCGTGGCAGGCGCAATTGCGTCATCTTCTGGCGATGGGCGAGCGCCCCAACGTCACCGTCCAGGTGCTGCCGCATGCGATGGGGCTGCACGCGCTGACGAACACCCACACCATGTTCCTGCACCACGCCGGCCGCATCGTCGCCTGGGTCGAGACGGGCTACTCGGGCGAACTTGTCCAGGAAAGCACGGCCGTCGACCGCCTCCAGCTCCGATACGATCGGGTACGCGATGTGGCCCTATCTCCGGGCGAATCGCGGGAGTTCATCGAACGGATCCTGGAGGAGGCGCCATGCGAGCCATCGATCTGAGCACCATCACGTGGCGCAAGAGCAGCTACAGCAACCAGGACGGCGGCGAGTGCGTCGAGGTCTCCGACGACCTCCTCCGCACCGCCGACTGGCGCAAGAGCTCGTACAGCAACCAGGACGGCGGCCAGTGCCTGGAGGTCGCCGACAACATCCCCGCGAAGCGGCTCGTCCCCGTCCGGGACAGCAAGGACACCACCCGCACCCCCCTCCTCTTCGGCGCGGGCGCCTGGGCCGCGTTCGTGGGCGGAGTCAAGCGTGGTAGGCCGCTCGGCTAAGCCCTCATGGTCGTCGACCTACCTGCTCCCATGCGCCCTTGACGGGCATCGCTCGCCAGGCGAACGGGGGATCTGCTGATCCAGTCCTACAAGGCCACCGAAGCTGAGGTGAAGGCATGCCAGCAGATCGGCTCTGTTCCGGGGCACTCGACGGACGTGCCGGACCACGAGACGATCATTCGGCTGCCCAAGGTCATGGTGCAGTACATCCCGCGCCCGGAGGGCAGCGCCAGTGATGAACCCTGTTCTTGAGGGTTTGGCCAAGGCCCAGCGCTCGGCCGTGCACCTCGAAATGCGCGATGCCTACCAGCCCGGTGATCGGGAGTTCATCGCGTGGCAGAACGGCAAGCGACTCGACCCCACCGCAGACCGGTCGACGTGGTGGCGTCCGTTCCTGGACGTGGTGATCGAGACCAGGGCGCGGGGAGTGGTGATGAGGCGGGCCCGGATCGTCTCGGAGCCGGTGACGGACTACATCAAGTACGAGTACGACGTAACGTTCCCCAACATCGCGGCCGGTGAGCTGGTGCGATGGCTGCCCCGGCGCAGGGCGGCGGACATCCCGCTCCCGGGAACCGACCTGTGGATGTTCGACAACTCCTCTGTGCTGTTCACGTACTTCTCCGGGAACGGTGAGGTGGTCGACCGTGAATGGCACACCGAACCGGCGGTCGTGGAGCTGGTGAGCACGGCGTTCGAAAAGGTCTGGGAGCGGGCCACGCCGCACGACGAGTACAAGCCGGTCTGACCGGTCGGAGCCATGCCCGCGTCAGGATCGTCAAGCCTTCAGGCAGCTCGGCAAGTCCTTGCCGACCGGATCCTGGCCACCGTCGGCATCCGCCAGGTACCAGCGGCGTGGATCCGGCAGACCCGGCCTGGCGGCGTGATCCTCGCGCCATGGGGTACCCCTTACGGCAACGCGGACGCCGTGGTCCGCTTGGAGGTCGAGGGTGAGATGGCTGTGGGGCCCTTCACCCGGTGCGTGGAGTTCATGAAGCTCCGCGCGCAAAGGGGCCCGGCCGTCAGCCACGCCGGCTATCTGTCGGCGGGCCCCCTGGAGGACGCGGAGCGGACCACGACACCCCTCACTGACGAGGAGTTCGTGACGGGGCAGTTCACAGATCTGCCGTTCGTGCTCGGCCTGCGGGTGTTCCAGTGCCGTCAGGCCGTGGCAGAAAAGCGCGACGGCGCTCGGCCTGTGTGGTTCTACAGCTTGACGGACGAGTCGTGGGCGTGCGTGATGTTCCGGGACGGCGAGCGGCGCGCGTGCGTCTGGCAGTCAGGACACCGACGCCTCTGGGACGAGGTGACCGACGCCTACCAGTGGTGGAAGGAGCGGGGGTCCCCGAGCGTGACCCGCTTCGGCCTCACGGTCGACGCATACGGACAACGCGTGTGGCTGGACGACCCGGCGAACGAGTCCTGGTCCGTCCCTGCCCCGCATATGCCCTGTGGGGAAAAGTAGGTGCGACTGCTGCCTCCCGCTGGCCAGGGTGCGATGGTGATCGGGACGCTGTGCCTCATCCTGCTGCCGTCACGTGACCAGGGCTCAGCCGAAGATTCCCGCGTTCAGCGGGGCGCCCACCAGGTCCGTGACGTCTGACAAGGCCGCAGGATCATCGTTCTGGGCGTGGGCAGTGGTCGGCATGACCGCCAGCAGCAGACCGGCAGCCACACCCGTCGCCATCGTTCGCAGCACCTTGAGCATGCTCTTCTCCCCGATCTCACGTTGAACCTGGATCAAGGTTCGGTGCCGGCCGATCCGGGGGCGAGTCAGGCGGGCCGAATGGGGCCGGGCCCCTGGTCGGCCCACCTCCTCAAGAGAGGCCGACCCGGGCCGCGTAAGCTGGGCCCCGGCTCTGTCGTATGCCCACCCCCGCTCAAGGAGCACCCGTGGAGACGTTCTTCGAAATCCTGCTGGTCCTGGTCTGCGTCGGCGTGCTCGCCTTCGCCGGTCTGACCGTGAAGAAGCTGTACCAGGGCCAGCGCTGACCCCCACCTAGGAAACGCCCCTCATGATCGAGATCCCGTCCGACCTGCACAAGGACCTCGTCCCGCTCGCCTTTCTGCTCGGCAACTGGGCCGGTGCGGGCGTGCACGACTTCCCCGGCTCCCAGAAGTGCAACTTCGGCCAGGAGGTCAGCTTCACCCACGACGGCCGGGACTTCCTGGAGTACCACTCCCACACCTGGGTGCTGGACAACGACGGCAACAAGGTCCGCCCACTGGAGTCGGAGTCCGGTTTCTGGCGGATCGACGCCGACCGCAAGGTCGAGATCACGATGGTCCGCGACGACGGTGTCATCGAGATCTGGTACGGCGAGATGGCCGACAAGAAGCCGCAGATCGACCTGGTCACGGACGCCGTCGCCCGCACGGCCGCCTCGCAGCCGTACACCGGTGGCAAGCGGCTCTACGGCTACGTCAAGAGCGACCTCATGTGGGTCGGCGAGAAGCAGACGCCCGAGGTCGAGCTGCGCCCCTACATGTCGGCCCACCTGAAGAAGGTCGTCACCCCGGAGGACGTCGAGCGCTGGGCCAAGGCCCTCCCGGACGATATGCCGGACGACGGCATCGCCTTCTTCAAGTAGGTTCCCGACGTCCCCGTACGCCTGCCGTTCCGGCTTGCGTCATCGTGATGGCTCCGTGCACTGCGCCGGGGCCGTCACTTGTTTCCGCGGGACACGAAACACTCAGGGGTTAACAGATTAGGGGCGCAGTGCACTGCGCTTGCGGTGGGTGATCTCCGTTGCTACCGTTGAGTGCAGCGACGCGAGACGCCAACGCAATGGGCACCGCGTCAAGAAGCTGTGCGCGAGAAACAGAAACCCCCGGCTGCCCTGAGGGCGGCCGGGGGTCCGGAAATCCGTGCCCTGGGTGGCGTGCTGTGCAGAGGCGGGCCCAGGGCTTTCGATACCCACCGTATCACGGTGAGGTCGTTCCCGTATCGACACGCGTCCCGGGCGCTGGTGTGCCCGGATGAGGGGGATCCCGATGACGGACAAACTGCCGGAGTGGATGCTGCGTGCGTTCTCGAAGCTGCGGCTGGCGCGCTACGTGGGTGCGGCGCGTGGCAACGCCGTGGTGGCGGGGCGACTGTACTGGTGGAACGTCGAGGCCTCGGCCGCGCTCTACGGCTCTCTGCACTGCCTCGAGCTCGCCCTGCGTAACGCGATCCACCGGCAGCTCTCCGTCGCCTGGCGCAGGGACGACTGGTGGACCACGGCTCCGCTCAATCCGAACGGACAGCGTCTCGTGGCCAAGGCCCGGAGCAAGTGCGAGCGCCGGGGGCTCGTGCCGGCGCCGCCCGACAGCATGGTGGCGGAACTGTCCTTCGGCTTCTGGGCGTCGCTGGTCAGCGGGGGGTCGGGCTACGACCGGTTGTTCTGGGTTCCCGTCGTGCACAAGGCGTTCCCGCACTACGCGGGCCGTCGCGATGTTCTGTACGACGGTCTGTGGTCGCTGGTGCTGCTGCGCAACCGGATCATGCATCATGAGCCGATCCACCATCGCGACCTTGCCGCCGACCATGCCAAGATCTACCGCATGCTCGGGTACCTCGACCCCGAGCTGGCCAAGGAGGCCCAGGCCATGGACCGTTTTCCGGCCGTCCTCGCGGGCAAGCGCGATGCTCTGCGTGGGTCCCGGCCATCCCGGTTCTGATGGGCGGAGGAGTGGTGAGCGACTTCGAGGGGGTCCTCGTCTCAAGGGCCGACATCGCCCGGTTCGCCGGGGTCAAGCGGCCTGCGGTGACGAACTGGGAGCGTCGGCACGCGGACTTCCCGCGGCCTCTGGGGCAGCCCGCCCAAGGGCACACGGACGTCGAGGTCTTCTCGGCGGCGGACGTGCTGGCCTGGCTCGGCCGGCGCGCCATCCCGGCGAACGCCAGGCGATCCGACGAGCCGGAAGGCACCACCTACGGTGATCGGTTCCGGGCCTCGCTCGGCGGAACGCGGACCGGAACACTGCTCAGGACCGTGGACAGGCTGAGCGGTGCGGAGGCGGAACGATTCCGTGGAGAACTGTCCCAGGCCGACTACATCACCGTGCTGCTCACTCTCGTCTATGTCCGCGGATGCCTGCCCGAGGAGTGGCAGAGCATCCTGACCGAGGCCCGCCGTTTTCAATTCCCCCACTCGGGCGAGCTGTTGGTGCGGATATTGGCGAGCGCGGCGTGCCGAGGGCTGGGAGCCGAGCAGGAGCGTCTCCTCCTCACGCCCGCCCAGAACCTGGGCGGCTCCCGCGTGGCCGAAACCATCCGGCTGCTGGATGACACGGGACCGGTGGACCGGGCCGAACACGCTCACGCTTTCGAAAGGCTCATGGCGCGCTACAGCGAGCTCATGGGCCGAAGGGCGGGCGACTTCTTCACGCCCCGGGCAGCGGTCGACGTGCTCGCCAAGCTCGTCGCCGACGGCAGCCAGGACGTCAGGAGCGTGCACGATCCCTTCGTACGCGCCGGTGAGCTGCTGGCGGCCGCGTGGGACGCCGTGGCGGACGCACAAGGCGGTTCCCCCGAGGCAACCGGCGCGGGAGTGGGCGAGCACCCGCTGGCGCTGGCCGGCATGAACCTTGCGTTGCACGGTGTTTCCCAGGCCAGCCTCGGGACGGGAAGCACGGCTCCCTCGGCCGGGCATCACCCCGGGCACCAGGGGTTCGACCGCATTCTGACGAACCCCCCGTTCAACATGAAGGTCGACCAGCCTGTTGAACGCGGGCACTGGCGTTACGGCCCGCCGCCCCAGCACAACGCGAACTTCGACTGGCTCCAGTACGTCGTGACCCGTCTCAGGCCAGAGGGCCGGGCAGCCGTGCTCATGCCCGACATCGCCGCGTTCTCCGCCAACCCCTCGGAGCGCAGGATCAGGGCCGCGATGGTGGAGGACGGCGCGGTGGAGGCGCTGATCGCGCTGCCCGCTCAGCTCTTCACGACGACGAGCATCCGTGTGACGATCTGGCTGCTGAGGCATCCGACGGGGACGTGTGACGAGATCCTGTTCGTCGATGCCAGTCACCTCGGATCGCTTGTCACCCGTGTCCAGCGGGAGCTGGCCCCGCACGAGACCCAGCGCATCCTCGAGGAGTACCGGTCCTGGACGGCAGCCCGGGCCGACGGCCGCACGTTCCCGGGAACCGAAGGCCTGAGCCGGGCCGTGCCCGTCGAGAAGATCAGGGAAAAGGACTACACCCTCAGTCCTGCCTTCTATGTGCCGAGCGGTACGCCGGCCGGTGCTCGCTCCGCAGAACCGGCGGACCTGGCCGCTCTCGCCAGGGACCTGACCGAGCTGCACGCCCGGGCGGCGGGCGCGGACGCCGCGGTCGAAGAACTGCTGGGGAGGTACGGCCTGTGAGCGAGGACGGACTCGAGGGTCTGCCGCCGGGGTGGCGGTGTGTCCCTCTCGGCGAGGTCTGCGACATCCAGGCGGGCGGCCCGGCCGTGCGCAGGAACGAGCATGTGCAGGCAGGCGTTCCCGTCGTGCGCCCAGGCGATCTACGTCATCAGAGGATCTCGGCGCAGTCCGTGGTGCACGTCGGTCCCGAGACGGCAGGGGGCCTGCTCAAGTACCGAATCGCCGCCGACGACATTCTGGTCACCCGTACGGGAACGGTGGGGCGGGTGGCGCTCGTCACCGACCGCGAGAGCGGCTGGCTGTACAACACCCACCTGCTGCGTGTGCGAGCACACGATCCCGCACAGGCCCCTTATCTGCTCGCCCACCTGTCCCTGCGACAGGTCGCCGAATGGCTGGAGCGCCGGGCGGCCGGAACCACCGGTATGCGGTCGATCACCGTGCGCACCCTGCAGGATCTGCCGGTGCCGCTGGCTCCTTTCGACCGGCAACGGGAGATCGGAGCCGCGCTCAAGGCGGTGGACGAGAAGATCAGGGCGCACGAGGAGATCGTCCGGGTGGCCACGGACCTGCGTGCGACCCTCGCGGAGCTTCTCATGGCGGACCGCTTGCCGACAGATTCCTGACGGCCGTTTCCTTCTACACTGGGCACGTGGTGAGCACCGATTGGAAGAGCGACCTCAGGCAGCGCGGCTACCGGCTGACGCCGCAGCGGCAGCTCGTCCTCGAAGCCGTGGACACCCTTGAGCACGCGACCCCCGACGACATCCTCAGCGAGGTGAGGAAGACGGCGTCGGGGGTCAACATTTCCACGGTCTACCGGACCCTGGAGCTGCTGGAGGAACTGGGCCTGGTCAGCCACGCCCACCTCGGGCACGGTGCGCCGACCTACCACCTCGCCGACCGCCACCATCATCTGCACCTGGTGTGCCGGGACTGCGAGAACGTGATCGAGGCCGATGTGGACGTCGCCGCGGAGTTCACCGCGAAGCTGCGTGCGCAGTTCGGGTTCGACACCGACATGAAGCACTTCGCGATCTTCGGCCGGTGCAAGGACTGCTCCCTGAAGAGTTCAACTACCACGTCGTAGGCTGGCCCCATGAAGAGCCCCCTGCTGACCCTGCCCGGCGCCGTCCCCGCCGAGGGCGTGGACGAAGGCGTCGCCGCCCACTACGGTGACCTGTTCCGCGAGCAGCGTGCCCTCGCCGACGGCACCGGATTCGTCGACCTGTCCCATCGGGGCGTCGTCACCGTCAGCGGCGACGACCGGTTGAGCTGGCTGCACCTCCTGCTCACCCAGCACGTCAGCGAGCTGCGGGCCGGTGAGGCGACCGAGGCGCTGATCCTTTCCGCGCACGGTCACATCGAGCACGCGCTGTACCTGGTGGACGACGGTACGACCGTCTGGGCGCACGTGGAGCCGGGGACACAGGAAGCGCTGGTCGCGTACCTGGAGTCGATGAAGTTCTTCTACCGGGTCGAGGTCGCCGACCGAACGGGTGACTTCGCCGTGGTGCACCTGCCCGCCGGGTCCATCGGCGAGGTGCCGGACGGCGTCGTCGTACGGGAGACGGCGTACGGCCGTGATCTGTTCCTGCCCCGGGCCCGGCTGGAGTCCTTCGCGGCCACGCACGGCCCGGCCGCCGGGCTCCTCGCCTACGAGGCGCTGCGCGTCGAGCACCACCGGCCGCGGCTCGGCTTCGAGACCGACCACCGGACGATTCCGCACGAGCTGGGCTGGATCGGCACGGCCGTGCACCTGCAGAAGGGCTGCTACCGGGGGCAGGAGACGGTCGCCCGCGTCCAGAACCTGGGCAAGCCGCCGCGCCGCCTGGTCTTCCTGCACCTGGACGGCAGCGACGTCCATCTGCCGGTGCCGGGCACGGAGATCCGCGTCGCCGACGAGGGGCCGGAGGGCCGGAAGATCGGTTTCGTGACGACGTCCGTACGGCACCACGAGCTGGGTCCGGTGGCACTGGCGCTGGTCAAGCGGAACGTGCCGGTCGACGCGCGGCTCCTGGCCGGAGAGACAGCGGCTGCGCAGGAGGTCGTGGTTCAGCCGTAGTCGCCTAGATCTCCAGCAGCACCGTGAACGGTCCGTCGTTCGTCAGGGACACCCGCATCTTCGCGCCGAAGCGGCCCGTGGCCACCGTCGCCCCCAACGTCCGCAGCTGAGCCACGACCTCGTCCACCAGCGGCTCGGCGACGTCGCCCGGGGCCGCCGCGTTCCAGGTGGGCCGGCGGCCCTTGCGGGCGTCGCCGTACAGGGTGAACTGGCTGATCACCAGCAGCGGGGCGTCGATGTCGCTGCACGACTTCTCGTCCTGCAGCATCCGGATCGACCAGAGCTTGCGGGCCAGCTGCGCCGCCTTCTCCTTGGTGTCCTCATGGGTCACCCCGACGAGGACGCACAGCCCCTCGCCCTCGATCGCGCCGACTGTCTCACCGTCCACGACGACACTCGCGCCGTCCACTCTCTGCACCACCGCACGCATGCGGACCATCATGCCGGGTGCCCGGTACGCGGACATAGGCGGTCCAATATAGATCCCTTACCCCCCATCTGGGGCTGTTCAGGGGCACACGGTCACATAGCAGCCAGTTGGGGTGGCACGATGCTTCCACACGCCGGTCGAGGGGACGGTCCGAAGCATGAGCACACCGAGTACCAGCGGGCGGCTGGAGACGCAGGGGGCAGCAGAGGTGCAAGGGGCGGAGGGGGTGAAAGGGATGGAAGGGATGCCGGGGGCGTATCGGCCGCCGGTTCAGCGCGCCGACGCTCCGGCGGAGCCGATCCTGTCCGCCGGGCCTCCCGAGCCCGATCTGCCCCGGCTGAGCCTGCCGGAGCTGCGCACCCTGCGCCGTGACGCCCAGCGTGACGAGGCGGACCTCAGTTATGTGCGGCGGCTGCTGCAGGGCCGGATCGACATCCTGCGTGCCGAGCTGTGCCGGCGCGGCCGGGCGTCCGTGCCCGCGCCGGCGGACGGCTCCATGGTCGACCGGCTGCCGGAGATCCTCAAGGACGCCCCGGCCCGGCACCGTTCCTCGGCCCGCCATGTCACGCTCGGCACCCCGCACAACGAGGAGTACCGGCAGCTGGCCGCCGAGATGCTCGCCGAGGTCGAGCTGTCGGACCTGGAAGCGCGGACGGACCTCGAACTGACCACGGCCATGGGCCGCCTGGTCCGTTACGAGCAGGAGGTCTCCCGTCGCCGCCAGCACCTGCAGCGCACGACCGACGACTGCAGCGCGGAGATCGCCCGCCGCTACCGGGTGGGTGAGGCCCAGGTGGACGACCTGCTGCTCTGAGTCGGAGGAATAGGGGCGACAGGTTCCGGGGGCGCCGCCTACCGTGGCCCCATGAGCGACGTCCGAAGCGTCACCGAGGCCGAGTTCGAGGGCTGGCTGCGCGCGCATGCCACCGGGTTTCTGCGGCCGCCCGTCCTGACGCCTGAGCAGATCGACGCCCGGCGCGCGCAGTTCGTGCCGGACCGGCTGCTCGGGGCCTTCGACGACGGCCGCTGTGTGGCCACCTTCCGGTCCTTCGCCCAGGAACTGACGGCGGTCGGCGGGGCGCCCGTGGCCGCGGACGCCATCACCAACGTCAGTGTCAGCGCCACCCACCGCCGCCGTGGCCTGCTGAGCCGGATGATGGCGCAGGACCTCGCGGCGGCCAAGGAGCGCGGTGACGTCGTCGCCACCCTGATCGCCGCCGAGTACCCGATCTACGGCCGCTACGGCTTCGGCCCGGTCACCTGGGCGAACCGGTGGACCATCGAGGTGCCCCGGGCCGGCCTCGACCCGCGCTGGTCGGGACCGGACGACGGGGGCCGGATCGATCTCGTGGACGGCGAGGACGTACGCAAGCTCGGCCCCGAGCTGTACGAGCGGTTCCGTCGCCTGCAGCCCGGCGCGGTCAGCCGCGACGAGCTGTGGTGGCAGGTGAACACCGGGGCGGTCCGCTTCCACGACGGCTGGACCGAGCCCTTCTACGCCGTCTACCGCTCGGCCCACGGTGAGGTCGAGGGCCTGGTGGCGTACCGGTCCGACGAGACCTGGACCGGCAAGCAGCCGGATCAGACCGCCGATGTGCTGGGGCTCGTCGCCACCACGGCGTCGGCCGAGCGCGCCCTGTGGCACTTCCTGTGCTCCATCGACTGGATCACGAAGGTCGACAGCGGCTACCGAGGCCCCGACGACCTGCTCCCGCGCTATCTCCCCGACCCGCGCGCGGCCCGGATCACCGAGCACGCGGACTGGCTCTGGATGCGGATCCTGGACGTCGCGGCGGCCCTGGAGGCGCGGACGTACGAGGGGGCGGGCACGGTCGTACTGGAGGTCGTGGACGGCGACGGACTCGCCGCGGGCCGGTTCCGGCTGGAGGTCTCGCCCGAGGGGGCGTCCTGCACGCCGGGGAGCACCGCGAGCGCCGATCTGACCCTGGAGGCAGGTGAGTTGGCCTCGGTCTGGCTCGGCGGTGAGTCCCTGCTGCGGCTGGCCGCGCTCGGCCGGGTGCAGGAAGAACGAGAGGGCGCCGCCCGGAAGGCCGACGCCCTGTTCCGCTCGCCCGGGCGGCCGTGGTGCCCGGACATCTTCTGACCGCTCCTCTCTCCCGGTGACGCTGACCGTTCATCCGTAGCGAGCTGTTCAGTTGTGGCTGTGCCGCGGTGTTCAGTTGTGGCTGTGCGAGGTCGTCTTCAGTTGTGACTGTGCGCTTCGGTGGCCGTCCCCTGTCCGGACTCCCGGCTCCCCTCCGGAAGGGAGCCCGATCGGCCAACCACTGGGAAGCTTGACCATGTCGTGAAGTTGGCAGCCAACTTCACTGTACTTATCTCCGTTGGGGCGCGACTCATAACCAGCCGTCGGCGAACTGCCGCAACTTGGCGGGAAGTTGTAGTGTTTGTCCGTGGACCCGGAGCACGCCTCCGCCAATGGACGGACGAGGTCACACCGGCCCCATGCGTCCCGCGACATCGCCGACGAACTGCGCGCCCGGATCAGGTCCGGTGTGCTGCGGGCGGGCCAGCGCATGCCCACGCAGGCCGCGCTGGCCGACGAGTTCGGTGTCGAACGGGCCGCCGTACGGCAGGCGTTGCGCATCCTGCAGTCGGAGCGGCTGCTGACCGACGTTTCCAAGGGCAGCCCGGCCACGGTGGCGGCGGTCCCGGGGCCGGCCTGCCCGCCGGCCGGACCGGCGGCACCGCCGCAGCCCACCCTGGTGGGCCTCGCGCCCCGCATCGCGGAGGCCTTCGCCGTCCCGCACGTGCGCATCGACGCGCTGTGCCTGACCGCGGTCTCGCTCACGATGGCCATCGGGGAGCCGCTGCGGCAGATCCACGCCGGGCGGCTGAAACCGGCCAAGATCGACGTCCGGGTGCTGCTGCCCAGCCGTGACATCGACCTCGCCTTCCCGGTGCCCGTGGCCGCCGACGACCACGGTCTGCTGCACCGCCGCTGGCTGGCCCAGCGCAACGCCCAGGGGCTGGTGCTGCGGCAGAACCTGCTGGCCCTGTACGCCACGCACGGCGTCGACGTACGGGTCTGCTTCCGCGCCCTGCCGTTCACCCCGCCGGTCAAGCTGTATCTGCTCAACGGCTCGGAGGCGTTGTTCGCGTACTACACGCTCAAACGGCGCGAACGGGAGATCGACCACGCGCACCTGGAGCTGTACGACGCCGACGGCACGCGCTCGATGCTGTTCGCGTTCGAGCGGCGTGCGGGGCAGCGGGACGCCGCGTTCGTGGAGCAGTCACGGCTGTGGTTCGACGCGCTGTGGGAGACGATCAGTTCGGAGCTGCTCCTCAGTCCCTAGCCAACTCGGAAAGGTTGGTAACCAACTCCCGGTAGATGGATCAGAGTTGTAGCGTTTGGCCGTGACCCAGGAGCATAGGGCAGCGAACGGCAGCAGAAGGCTCACGCCTCAGGAGATCGCCGACACCCTGCGCACGCGCATCCGCACCGGCGTGCTGCGGCCCGGCGAGCGGCTGCCGACCCAGGCCGAGCTGGCCGGGGAGTTCGGGGTCGAGCGGGGTGCCGTACGCCAGGCGCTGCGGGTGCTCCAGGGGGACGGACTGCTCGCCGGCGTCAGCAAGGGCAGCCCGCCGCGGGTCGCCGAGCCGCAGCCCGCGTGGCAGCGGGAGGAGCCCCAGCCGACGATGGTGGCGCTCGCACCCCGGCTGACCGAGGCGTTCGCGGCACCGCACGTGCGCATCGACGCCGTCTGCCTGACCGCACAGAGCCTGATACCGGCGCTCGGAGAGCCGCTGCGCCTGGTCCACGAGGGCCGGCTGCACCCGGAGCGGATCGACGCCCGCGTCCTGCTGCCGTCCCGCGACATCAACCTCGCCTTCCCGGTCTCGGTCGATGCCGGGAGCGAGGAGCACGAGGCCGTCCACCAGCGCTGGCTGGCGATGCGCAACGCCCAGGGCCAGGTGCTCCAGTACAACCTCCAGGCGCTGCGCGGCACCCACGACATCGACGTCCGCGTCACCTTCCGGGCGCTGCCGTTCACCCCTCCGGTCAAGCTGTACCTGCTCAACGGGAAGGAGGCGCTCTTCGCGCACTACATGATCACGCGCCGCGAGGAGCCCACCGACCAGGGGACGCTGGAGATGTACGACACCCTCGGCTCCGAGTCGCTGCTGTTCTCCTTCGAGCAGCGGGCCGGGCAGCGTGACGCGGCGTTCGTGGAGCAATCGCAGAAGTGGTTCGACGCCCTCTGGGAAACCATCACAACGGACCTGACACTCTCCTAGTGACTTCTGATGCGAGTGAGATCGAGAAGCTTCGGGAACTGATCACGCCGGCCCGGTTCGTGCTGTGGGACTTCGACGGGCCGATCTGCCGCCTCTTCGCCGGGCACAAGGCGGAACGGGTGGCCGCGGACCTGGTGGAGTGGCTGGCGCGGCAGGGCCTGCACGGTCTGCTCACCGACGCGGAACGGGACACGCTGGACCCCCAGGTCGTCCTGCGCGCCGTGGGCCGCAGACGCCCGGGCAGCGACCTGGTCGCCGGGCTGGAGGAGCGGCTCACCCAGGAGGAGCTGCGGGCCGCCGCCTCCGCGCTGCCCACCGCCTACGCCGACCCGCTGATCCGCACCTGGACCGCCGTCGGCGCCCGGCTGGCCGTCACCACCAACAACTCGCCCCGCGCGGCCCGCACCTATCTGGAGACCCGCGGCCTCACCGGCTGCTTCAGCCCGCACCTGTACGGCCGCACCGAGCAGCTGCACCACCTCAAGCCGCACCCGCAGTGCCTCAACCGCGCCCTGAACGCGATGGGTGCCGCGCCCCCGGCCGCCCTGATGATCGGCGACGCCCCCTCGGACCTCGCCGCGGCCCGTGCCGCGGGCGTTCCGTTCCTCGGCTACGCGCGTAACGAGGCGAAGGAGGGGCTCCTGCGCGCGGCGGGCGCCCGGCACGTCGTACGGTCGCTCCAGCCGCTGCTGCGGTTGCTCCGGAGCGGCCGCCCGGTCGGTTAGCATGCCGACACGTCCGGGTCACCGCTCGGACGCGTGCGTAACCGCGCGGGAGGAACGGCAACGAGCCGGCCCTCGGCCTGGCACAGACGAGTGGCGGACCACCCGCCCGGCTGCTCGACTGGGCCCGACCCTTCCTTTTCGCGCGATCGACCCCGGAGCGGCCAGTGGGCGCACCGCCTGTTCCCCGTGCCCCGGCCGGGGGGCACGCCGGCAGAATTCCAGCGGACGTCGTCCGGGCGTTCCTGGCCCGCGCGCTCGCCACCCGGCCCAGGGGCGCCGGCTTCCACCATGACAACCACGTGCTGCCGCTGACCGAGCCGCTGGCCCGGCTGCTCGGCCGGGAGCCGGGCACCCTGGTGACCGTACGGGTGCCGCGGCCGGACGTGCCGCCGGTCGTGATCCGTACCTGGCCGAGCGAGCCGGAGATCCTGCGGGCGGTGCGGGCGGTGCTGCCGAACGTGCCGGAATGCCTGCTGGAGGGGGACGGCTTCGCCCTCCACAGCCATGCCGAGGGCACCCCTCTGTCCGAGCTGCGCGGCCCCGGCACACCGGTCGACGGGTCCCTGCTGACGGAGCTGGCGGAGCTGCTGGCCGCCATCGTGCAGGTGCGCGGCGCGGCCCTGCCGCCGCTGCCGGCGTGCCGGCCGGCCGACCACACCGACTCCCAGGCCTTTCTGCGCACCCTCGCCCACCAGGCCGACCGGCAGATCCGCCGGCCCAACTGGCGCCGCTACGGCGGCCTGTTCACGGCCCTCGGCGTGCCCGAGGACGCCCTGCTGCGGTTCGCCGACCGGGTGCCGGCGATGACCCGGCGGCCGTACGGCCTGCTCCACGGCGATCTGCACCGCGGCAACCTGCTGGTGCCGGCCGCCGGTGACGCGCCGCTGCACTGCCTGGACTGGGAACTGGCGGGCTACGGCGACCCCTTGCACGACCTCGCCGTCCACCTCGTGCGGATGCGCTACCCCGACCACCAGTGGCCGGAGGCCACCGCCGCCTGGGAGCGGGCCGTACGCCGGGTGCGGCCCGCGGCGACCGCCGGGCTGCACAAGGACCTGCGCCACTACGTCGCCTTCGAGCACGCGCAGTCGCTCTACGCGGATGTGATCCGCGCCGCGCGCTCCCTGGAGGACTCCTGCGGCCGGCGGCGCCTGGACGAGGCGACGGCCGCCGTGCACGCGGCCCTGCGCCGCGCCACCGAGCCGCTGCGGCTGGGCCGGGTGCCGGAGCAGCCGGAGATCGAGCGGATCCTCTTCCGGCGGGGGGTCTCGGCCGGCGCCCGGCAGGCCGGCGCGGCGGGCCGCGCCCGCCGGGGCATCGCCTGGACCCCGGACCGGCGGGTGCCCGAACACCCCGCGTTCGGGCACCGTGCGGTCGCCGACGCGCTGGTCCTGGAGGGTTCCGCCCCGGCCGAGCGGGTGTTCAAGGGCGCCGCGCACCTCAACACGGTGATCCAGGTCCCCGGCACCCCCTTCCCCGTCGTCGTCCGCCGGGAGGCGACCGTCGTCCTGCGGCGCGAGCGCAGCTTCCTCAGCGAGCACGCCGTCCTCGCCGCGATCGAGCGGTCCGGGGCGTTCGTGGCCGCGCCCCGGGTGCTGGCGCTCGGCGAGAGCCACGCCACCGATCCCGCCCACCGCTACGCCGGGGACCGGTTCGCCGTCCACACCTACGAGGCCGGCCGCGACCTCGGCCGCAGACCCGAGCACCCGGTGCACGGGCTGCGCCCGCACGAGGCGGACCGCCTGGTCGACCAGCTGGCCGCGCTGGCCGGGATCGACTACACCACGGTCGACCCGGTGGCCGGTCGGCCCGGCTTCTACGGCTGGCTCAGCGACCAGCTGGTCGCGCTGGTGGCCGGTCTGCCCCGCCAGTCCCAGCAGTCGGCGCGCTTCCTCGGCCTGCCCGACGCGCCCCGGCTGCGCGAGATCCTCGCCCGGCACCGGGTCACCGACCGCGCCCCCGCCCTGCTGCACGGCGACCTCAACCCCTGGAACCTGGTGCGCCGCGACGACGATCTGGCGCTGACCCTCATCGACTGGGAACTGGCCCTGGTCGGCGACCCGCTGTACGAGCTGGTCCGGCACATGCACCTCACCCCGACCCGGCCGGAGATCCGCGACCGCATGTTCCGCCGCTGGGAGAGCCTGCTGCCCGCCCGGTTCACCCGCAACTGGCAGCAGGACTGGCGGGTGTACCGGTGGATCGAGATCGTCCGCTCCGCCTACGTCGACCTCGACCGGCTGGTCACCGGGACGAGCCTGGACGCCCCCAACGTCCGCCGCGCCGTGGAGTCGTACGCGATGACCCTGGCGGCGGCCACCGCCTCCCTGGGCCTGTCGTCCCGCCGCCGGACCGACCCGCACCTCGCCCGCACCCTGGCCTGGCCGATCCGCCCGGGCGGCGCTGCGTAGGCTCGCCCCATGGGTGAGATGGGCCTGCGTGAGCGCAAGAAGCAGCGGATGTACCAGGACGTGTCGGACATCGCCGTGCGGCTGTTCCTGGAGCGGGGCTTCGACGCGGTGTCCGTGGCCGAGGTCGCGGCGGCGGCCGGGATCTCCAAGCCGACCCTCTTCCGGTACTTCCCGGCCAAGGAGGACCTGGTCCTGCACCGGATCGCGGACCACGAGACGGAGGCCGCGCGGGTGGTCACGGGCGCGGCCGACCCGGTGGACGCACTGCGCCGGAACTTCCTCGACGGGCTGGAGCGGCGCGATCCGGTCACCGGCCTGAACGACCATCCTCAGGTGCTCGCCTTCCACCGGCTGCTCTACGGCACGCCGGCCCTGGTGGCGCGGGCGTACGGCCATCTGGAGCGGTCGGAGGCGGCGCTCGCCCAGGCGCTCGGGGGCGGGCTGGACGCGCGGCTGGCCGCCGGGCAGATCATCGCCGTGCAGCGCATCCTGGCCCAGGAGAACTGGCGGCGGGTCGCGGCCGGGGAGCCGGTCGCGCAGGTGGAGCCGGACGCCGTACGGGCGGCCGAGCGGGCGTTCCGGCGGCTGGGGGAGGGGCTGCCGGAGTGGAGGACCGGCTCGTGAGACCGGTCGTGAGACTCGGTTAAAAATGTAACTCGGTAACGTTATGGCGGTACGCTGGCGCCATGACGTCACTCGACCCCGGCCTCACCGACACCCTGCACACCGAGCGCGCCTACCACGACACCTGCCGTGCCGCCCTCGCCGCGATGATCGAGGACGCCGCCGAACAGGTCGTCATCGGCGAGGACGTCTCCGCCTCCGGAGCCGACGCCGAAGTCCTCGGCCGCCGGTTGCGCAGCCAGGCCAAGGCGCTGCGCGAACTCCCGCCGGGCCCGCTGTTCTTCGGCCGGCTGGACTTCGCCGAGGCCGCTCCGCCGGCACTGCACGTGGGCCGCCTCCGGATCACCGAGGGCCCGGCCGCCCCGCCCCTCGTGGTCGACTGGCGGGCCCCCGTCTCCCGTGCGTTCTACCAGGCGAGCGCCCGCGATCCACAGGGTGTGGACACACGGCGCCGGTTCGGCTGGGCGCCCGGCAGCAGCGGCGACTCCGCCGACCTCACCGGGCTGGAGGACGAGCACCTCGGCCGGGGCGAGTCACGGGCCAGCGCCATCGTGGCCCACGAGATCGAACGGCCCCGCGTCGGGCCCATGCGGGACATCGCCGCCACCATCCAGCCCGAGCAGGACGACCTCGTCCGGGCCGCGCTCACCGACTCGGTGTGCGTGCAGGGCGCCCCCGGCACCGGCAAGACCGCCGTCGGCCTGCACCGCGCCGCCTATCTGCTGTACACGCACGCCCAGCGGCTGCAGCGGTCCGGCCTGCTCATCCTCGGCCCCAACCGCACCTTCCTGTCGTACATCGCCGAGGTGCTGCCGTCGCTCGGAGAGGCAGGCGTCCGTCAGTCCACCCTCCTGGACGAGCTCGCCCGGCACCCCGTCACCGGCACCGACCCGCACCGCACGGCCGCCGTCAAACACGACGCCCGGATGGCCGAGGTGCTGCGCCGGGCGCTGTACGCGCGCGTGTCGGCGGACGGCGTCACCGACCTCGCCGTACCGGACGGCTCCTGCCGCCGGCGGGTCCCCGCCGCCGAACTCGCCGCGATCGTGGCGGAGGTACGCGCCGAGGAGCCGCCGTACGCCATCGGCCGGGAGCGGGTACGCGCCCGGGTGGTACGACGGCTGCGCGAGCGGGCCGAACGGCGCTCCGGAGTCCTGCCCGCCTCCTGGGTGCGCCGCATCGAACGGGCCCGGCCGCTCACCGCACACCTCGACCTGGTCTGGCCCAAGGTCCGCCCCGAGGAGATCCTCGCCGAACTCCTCACCGACGCCGAGGCGTTGAGCCGGTCGGCCGACGGTCTGCTGGACCCCGGCGAACAGGCCGCCCTGCTGTGGCCCCGCCCGCCACGCTCCCACAAGTCGGCCCGCTGGTCGGCGGCCGACCTGGTCCTGCTGGACGAACTCTCCGGACTGGTCGAACACCCCGAGGGCTACGGGCACATCGTCGTCGACGAGGCACAGGACCTCTCGCCCATGGAGTGCCGGGCGATCGCCCGCCGGGCGGTCTTCGGCTCGCTGACCGTCCTCGGCGATCTCGCCCAGGGCACCACCCCCTGGGCCGCCCGCGACTGGTCCGTCCAGCTGCGCCACCTCGGCCGGCCGGACGCGGTCGTCGTGCCGCTGACCACCGGGTTCCGGGTGCCGGCGGCCGTCGTCGCCCTGGCCAACCGGCTGCTGCCCCGCCTGGAGGTGTCCGTGCCGCCGGCCCACTCCCTGCGCAGAGACGGCAAGTTGACCCTCCGCCCCACCGACGACGTCCCCGACACGACGGTGACGGCCGTACGCGAGGCCCTCACCCACGAGGGCTCGGTCGGTGTCGTCGCAGCGGACGCGGAGGTGTCCGGCGTACGGGAGGCGCTGGTGGGCGCCGGTCTGGAACCGGCCGGTCCCGACACGCTCGGCGCCCGCGTGACCCTCGTCCCCGCGAGCATGGCCAAGGGCCTGGAGTACGACCATGTCGTCGCGGTGGAACCGGCCGCCGTCGCCGAGGCGGAGGAACGGGGCGCACACCGGCTGTACGTCGTGCTGACCCGCGCGGTGTCCCGCCTGGACGTGGTCCACGCCCGCCCGCTCCCTTTCTGACAGGGGGCAGCGCGCGGGCCGTGACCAAAGCGGAAGCTGGGGCCGGGGGAGGAGAACCGAGGATTGACCGGCAGCACCGGCCGCCGGATGATCGGCAGGGCGATGTCCCGCGGACCGACGGACGGAGGAGACCCGTGCCGGATTCCCCAGCCGCCGCGGTCGCGTTCCTGCGTGACCTGGGAGCCGCCGATCTCGCGCATCCGGGCGGCACCCTGCTCGCGCATCTCCGGCGCGTCGAACGGCAGCTGGCGGAGTGGGGCGCGCGCCCGGCTCTCCGGCTCGCCGGCCTGTGCCACGCCTGCTACGGAACCGACGGCTTTCCCGACGCTCTGCTGCCGCCCGGCCATCGCGCCGAACTGGCGGCCGTCATCGGTGCCGAGGCCGAGGCGCTCGTGTACCTGTACGGCTCCTGCGACCGCAAGGCCGCCTATCCGGCGCTGGCCGAGGACGACGGGGTCTTCCGGGACCGGTTCACCGGCCGCGCCCACGTCCCCGAGGCCGGCCCGCGCCGGGACTTCGCCGAGCTGACCGCCGCGAACGAACTCGACCTCGCCCGCCTGGACCCCGCCTTCCGCAGCCGGTGGGGACCGGCCCTCCTCGGTCTCTTCACCCGCGTCCGTCCCCTGCTGAGCCCATCGGCCTGGGCGACGTGCGAGAGGGTGCTCGCGGGGTAGTTCAGCCGCGCTTGACGTACTCGGCCAGGTGCTCCCCCGTCAGCGTGGGCTGCGCGGCGACCAGGTCGGCCGGGGTGCCCTCGAAGACGATGCGGCCGCCGTCGTGGCCGGCACCGGGTCCGAGGTCGATGATCCAGTCGGCGTGGGCCATGACCGCCTGGTGGTGTTCCACGACGATCACCGACTTGCCGGAGTCGACCAGGCGGTCCAGGAGGGAGAGCAGCTGTTCCACATCCGCCAGGTGGAGACCTGTCGTCGGCTCGTCCAGGATGTAGATCCCGCCCTTGTCGGCCATGTGCGTGGCCAGCTTCAGGCGCTGGCGTTCGCCGCCGGACAGGGTGGTGAGCGGCTGGCCGAGGGTGAGGTAGCCGAGGCCGACGTCGGACATGCGGCCGAGGATCCTGTGCGCCGCCGGGATGTGCCCCTCGCCCGCGCCGAAGAACTCCTCCGCCTCGGTCACCGACATCGCCAGCACCTGGGCGATGTCCCGCCCGCCGAAGGTGTACTCCAGCACCGAGGCCTGGAACCGTTTGCCCTCGCACTCCTCGCAGGTCGTGGCGACACCGGCCATCATCGCCAGGTCGGTGTAGACGACACCGGCGCCGTTGCAACCGGGGCAGGCACCCTCGGAGTTGGCGCTGAACAGGGCCGGCTTCACGCCGTTCGCCTTGGCGAACGCCTTGCGGACCGGCTCCAGCAGCCCGGTGTACGTCGCCGGGTTGCTGCGGCGCGAACCGCGGATCGGCGTCTGGTCGATCGACACCACACCCTCGCCGGCCGGGACCGACCCGTGCACCAGTGAACTCTTGCCGGAGCCGGCGACCCCGGTGACGACGCACAGCACGCCCAGCGGGATGTCGACGTCGACGTTCTGGAGGTTGTGCGTCGTCGCACCCCTGATCTCCAGGGCGCCCGTCGGCTTGCGCACGGTGTCCTTGACGGCGGCCCGGTCGTCCAGATGACGGCCGGTGAGCGTGCCGCTGGCCCGCAGGCCCTCGACCGTGCCCTCGAAGCACACGGTGCCGCCCGCCGTACCCGCGCCGGGACCGAGGTCGACGACGTGGTCGGCGATCGCGATGGCCTCCGGCTTGTGCTCCACGACCAGCACGGTGTTGCCCTTGTCGCGCAGCCGCAGCAGCAGCTCGTTCATCCGCTGGATGTCGTGCGGGTGCAGCCCGGTGGTCGGCTCGTCGAAGACGTACGTCACATCGGTCAGCGAGGAGCCCAGGTGGCGGATCATCTTCACGCGCTGGGCCTCGCCGCCCGACAGCGTGCCCGCCGGCCGGTCGAGGGAGAGATAGCCGAGGCCTATCTCCACGAACGAGTCGAGGGTGTGCCGCAGCGAGTCGAGCAGCGGCGCCACCGACGGCTCGGCCAGGGCCCGTACCCACTCGGCCAGGTCGCTGATCTGCATCGCGCACGCGTCGGCGATGCTGACGCCCGCGATCTTCGAGGACCGGGCCGCCTCGGTGAGCCGGGTGCCCGCGCACTCCGGGCACGTGGCGAAGGTGACCGCACGGTCCACGAACGCCCGGATGTGCGGCTGCATGCCCTCCCGGTCCTTGGCGAGCATCGACTTCCGGATCCGCGGGATCAGACCCTCGTAGGTCATGTTGATGCCCGCGATCTTCATCCGGGTCGGCTCGCGGTGCAGGAAGTCGTGCAGCTCCCGCTTGGTGAACTCGCGGACGGGCTTGTCCGCGTCGTACAGGCCGGACTCGGTGTAGAGGCGGTGGTTCCAGCCGCCGGACTTGTAGCCGGGGACGGTCAGCGCGCCCTCGTTGAGAGACAGCGAGTCGTCGAAGAGCTGGGTGAGGTCGAGGTCGGTGACCGTGCCCCGGCCCTCGCAGCGCGGGCACATGCCGCCGGTGATGCTGAAGCTGCGGCGCTCCTTCACCTGCTGCCCGCCGCGCTCCACGGTGACCGCACCGGCGCCGCTGACCGAGGCCACGTTGAAGGAGAACGCCTTGGGCGAGCCGATGTGCGGCCTGCCGAGCCGGCTGAAGAGGATGCGCAGCATCGCGTTGGCGTCGGTGGCGGTGCCGACGGTGGAGCGGGGGTCGGCGCCCATCCGCTGCTGGTCCACGATGATCGCGGTCGTGATCCCGTCGAGCACGTCGACCTCGGGCCGCGCCAGCGTCGGCATGAAGCCCTGCACGAACGCGCTGTAGGTCTCGTTGATCAGCCGCTGTGACTCGGCGGCGATCGTGTCGAACACCAGCGAGCTCTTGCCCGAGCCGGACACGCCGGTGAACACCGTCAGCCGGCGCTTGGGGAGCTCGACGCTGACGTCCTTGAGGTTGTTCTCGCGGGCGCCGTGCACCCGGATCAGGTCGTGGCTGTCGGCGGCGTGCGGGGCGGTGAGGTCCATGACGGCCACGCTAGCGGCGACGCACCGGCCGGCGCTTCTCGAATCCTGACGGCCTTGCCGGCTACGCCGGGCCCGAGGTGTCGACGGCCAGGGAGACGGCCAGAGCGCCGAGGACCGTACCCATCAGGTACCGCTGCACCTTGAGCCAGGAGGGACGGCGGGAGAGGAAGACGGCGATGGTGCCGGCGCCGAGCGCGATGGCCAGATTGACCGCGACGCTGACCGCGATCTGGACCGAGCCGAGGACCAGGCCCTGGAGCAGCACGTGTCCCTTGTCCAGGTCGATGAACTGGGGGATGAGGGAGAGGTACATGATGGCGATCTTCGGGTTGAGCAGGTTCGTCATCAGCCCCATGGTGAACAGCCTGCGCGGCGAGTCGTGGGGGACGTCCTGCGGGTCGAAGACGGAGACGCCGCCCGGCTTCAGCGCGTTCCAGGCGAGGTGGGCGAGGTAAGCGGCGCCGGCCAGCTTCACCGCGACGTACAGCTCGGGCACGGCGAGGAAGACGACCGACAGGCCGAGGTTCGCGGCGAGCAGGTACACCAGGAAGCCCAGTGCCACACCGCCGAGGGAGATCATCCCGGCGCGCCGGCCCTGGGTGATGCTGCGGGAGACGAGATAGATCATGTTGGGCCCCGGGGTGAGCACCATGCCGAGTGCCACCACCGTCACGCCGAGGACTCCGCCCCATCCCACCATGAAAACCCCCTCGTCGAGCGCCGGTCGCGGTGCAATGCCAGGAGCGTATGTCGAGGCAATCGCTCAGTGCAATCAAAATATTGCACTCGGTGCAATGGTGTGGTGGGATGGGGTGTCCGGGCGGCGAGGGGAGCGCGTGTGGTGCAGGACTACCGGAGCGTCGCCGACGCCGTGGCCGAGGAGATCAGGTCCGGCGCCCTGCGGCCCGGCGACCGCCTGCCCCCGCAGCGCACCTTCGCGCGGCAGCGGGGCATCGCCGGCTCCACCGCCGCCCGCGTGTACCGGGAACTGGCCCGCCGCGGCCTGACGGTGGGCGAGGTGGGGCGTGGCACGTTCGTGCGCGCGGCGTCCGCGGACCCGGGCGGCGGCTCGGCCCTCGCCCTCACGGAACCGGCGGCCACCCGCGTCGACCTGGGGCTGAACTACCCGGCCGTACCCGAGCCGATCGCTCTGCTCGCCGAGGGGCTCGGCGGGCTGCTGCGCCCCGACACCCTCGGCCACGCCCTCGGGCCCGTCGGCGCGGCCGGCGTGCCGGCCGTACGGGAGTCCGCCGCCGACCTCCTGGCCCGCGGCGGCTGGCGCCCCGACCCCGCGCGGATCCTGTTCGCGGGCAACGGACGCCAGGCCCTTGCGGCCGTCGTCACCGCCCTGGTGCCGCCGGGCGGTCGCCTCGGTGTGGAGGAGCTGACGTACCCCGTCGTCAAGGCCGTGGCCGCACGGCTCGGCATCACCCTGGTACCGCTGGCCATGGACGAGGACGGACTGGTCCCGCAGGCCGTGGCCGAGGCACACGCCACGGCCGGGCTGCACGCCGTCTATGTGCAGCCGAGACTGCACAACCCGCTGTCGCTGTCGATGCCCGAGGAACGGGTCGTAGCGCTGGCGGAGGTCCTGGACCGGCTCGCACTGCCCGCCGTCGAGGACGCCGTCTGGGCGTTCCTGCGCGACGAACTGCCGCCGCTCGCCGCCCACGCCCCCGAACGGACCGTCCTGATCGACAGCCTGTCCAAGCGCATCGCACCCGGTCTGACCCTCGGTTTCGCGGTGGCCCCGCCCGCCCTGCTGAGCGAGATCGCCGCCTGTCTGCGCTCGGGCGGCGGAGTGCCCCCGCGTTTCGCCCTGGAGGCCGCCCACCGCTGGCAGCAGGACGGCACCGTGCGCACGCTGGTGCGGGCCAAACAGCGGGAGGCGGTGGTACGGCAGCAGATCGCGGCCCGCCGGCTCGCCGGCTTCACCGTACGGAGCGATCCGCGCTCCTTCCACTGCTGGTGGCAGCTGCCGCGCCCGTGGCGCGCGGACACGTTCGTCGCCGCCGCCGCGCGGCACGGCATCGGGGTGGTACCCGCGGCGGCGTTCACCGTCGGCGACCACCACGCCCCGAACGCCGTCCGCCTGGGCCTGGCCACGGCCCCGCCGGACGTCCTCACCCAGGCGCTCGACACCCTCGCCGGACTCGCCCGGTCGGCGCCGGAGGACCTCGTCACCGACTGACCACAAGCTGCCCCGCCTGCACGAACCGGTCCGGCTCGCCCGGACTCACGGCACCAGCGCATGGAGTGCTCATGGTCCCGGCTCGCCCACGAGGCGGCCCCGGCCCGCTGGGACCGGCTCCGGCGGGGTGAGCGTGCTCGGTGAAAGCGGTGGTTGTGGTCAGGTCCGCGCTGACGCAGGGAAGGGAGTGCCTGAGGGTGACCAGGTGCGCGGCGAGGCGGATCCCGGCAGGGGATGATGATTTCGGGAATTCGACACGCCGTAGTCGGCATCCTACGGTGCGTCACCCGCACGCAGTCAGGCCTTGAACGGCCCAGGACCGCGGCGCGGTGGGCGCGCTTCGGCACACTCCTGCAAGCAGGTGCTTGCAATTGTTAGCGATGGTGGGGCAAGGTGGAGGCATGGCATCGCTGAACGTCGGCAATCTCGGTGAGTACCTGCGCGAGCAGCGGCGTAACGCCCAGCTGTCGCTGCGGCAGCTCGCCGACGCCGCCGGGGTGTCCAATCCCTACCTGAGCCAGATCGAGCGCGGGCTGCGCAAGCCCAGCGCGGAGGTGCTCCAGCAGGTCGCCAAGGCCCTGCGCATCTCCGCCGAGACGCTGTACGTCCGCGCCGGGATCCTCGACGCCGAGCGGGACCGGGACGAAGTGGAGACGCGCGCCGTCATCCTCGCCGACCCCTCGCTCAACGAGCGGCAGAAGCAGGTGCTGCTGCAGGTCTACGAGTCCTTCCGGAAAGAGAACGGATTCGGGATCGGCGCCCCCGCCGAGGACGAGGACGAGGACGAGCCGGACCGGGCAGGGGACGTGGACGAGGACACCGGCGGCACCGCCGTGCGCGGCACCCGCACGGCCGACGGAAGCGATACCGATGCCGGTCCGCGGCGGACGGCCGGGTAACCGGACCAGGGCGCCGGCCGCCCCACCGCGGACCACACCAACCTCAGCCGAACGCGAATCCGGGAGGACCTGATCACCATGGCGATCACCGACGACCTGCGCAAGACCTTCAGCGACCCGACTCCGCTCTACTTCGCCGCCGGCACCGCCGACCTCGCCCTCCAGCAGGCCAAGAAGGTGCCCGCCCTGGTCGAGCAGCTGCGCGCCGAGGCCCCGGCCCGCATCGAGGCCGTGCGCAACACCGACCCGAAGGCCGTGCAGGAGAAGGCCGCCGCCCGGGCCAAGGAGGCGCAGGAGACCCTCCAGACCAAGGTGAACGAGTTCATCGGCACCCTCGACGTCGACCTGAAGAAGCTCGGTGAGCAGGCCCAGGACTTCGCACTGCGCGGGGTCGGCGTCGCCGCCGAGTACGCCGTCAGGGCCCGCGAGACCTACGAGAAGGTCGCCGAGCACGGCGAGCAGGCCGTGAAGAGCTGGCGCGGCGAGGCCGCCGAGGAGATCGAGGAACTGGCGATCGCCGTCGAGGGCAAGCCCGAGCCGGCCGGGGCCACGGACGAGCCGACGCCGGGCGAGGCCCAGGCGGATCCCGCGGCGGAGAAGAAGCCGGCGGCGAAGAAGGCCCCGGCTCCGCGCAAGTCCACCACCGCGAAGAAGACGACGCCTCCGGCCAAGTGACCGGAGTCGGGGACGTCACAACGGGCCGGGCACCTTGGGGGTGCCCGGCCCGTTGTACGGGTACGGTGGCTGTACTGACGACTCGACCCGGGTGGTGGGCTTTGTGCTGATGATGGCAGTCGGCGGAGTGATGTGGCTGATCTTCACCGCCATGCTCGCGCTCGCCATCGTGGCGTTCGTGATGGCCGCGGTCTTCCGCCAGGACGCGTACCGTGCCGCGGACAAGCAGAACAAGGGCTTCTGGCTGATCATCCTCGGCGTCGCGGTCGCCGTGAACATGTTCGTCCCCATGCTGTTCCTGCAGCTCGCGGGCCTGGTCGCCACGATCGTGTTCTTCGTGGATGTCAGGCCCGCGCTTCAGCAGGTTTCCGGGGGCCGGGGATTTCGCCGCCGGGGCCGAGGCAGCAGCAGCGACGGTCCCTACGGGCCGTACAACGGCGGGCGCTAGGCCGACAGGGCCTGGGGGCGTCTCGCCGTAGGGTCACCGGTTGATCGCCGGGTGCGGGCAGTTCCGTGGCGTGTCGCCACCGCGCATCCGGCGACGGCGACATACCTCCTACGGCCAGACCCCTACGGCGCCCGGTCCAACAGCACCACGGCCACGTCGTCCGTCAGCTCGCCCCCGTTGAGGTCGCGCACCTCGCTCACCGCGGCCCGCAGCAGGTTCTCCCCGCGCAGTCCCTCGGACAGCTGCCGGCGGATCATCTCCACCATGCCGTCCTGGCCGAGCCGCTCTCCGCCCGCACCGACCCGGCCCTCGATCAGACCGTCGGTGTAGAGCATCAGGCTCCACTCGGAGCCCAGCTCCACCTGCATCCGCGGCCAGCGGGCGCCGGGGAGCAGGCCGAGGGCGGGGCCGTTGTTGTCGTAGGGGAGGAGACGAGCCGTACGGCCCGGACGGGCGAGCAGCGGGGCCGGGTGGCCGGCCAGGCACAGGCCCGCACTGCGGCCGTCCGGGGCGATGTCCACCGTGCACAGCGTCGCGAAGATCTCCTCGTCCGCGCGCTCGTGCTCCAGCACCTCCTGGAGGGTGCCGAGCAGTTCGTCGCCGCACAGGCCCGCCAGCGTCAGCGCCCGCCACGCGATGCGCAGCTCCACGCCGAGCGCGGCCTCGTCCGGGCCGTGGCCGCAGACGTCGCCGATCATGGCGTGCACGGTGCCGTCGGGCGTGCGGACGGCGTCGTAGAAGTCGCCGCCGAGCAGTGCGCGCGAGCGGCCGGGGCGGTAGCGGGCGGCGAAGCGCAGCGAGGAGCCGTCCAGCAGGGGCGTGGGCAGCAGCCCGCGCTCCAGACGGCGGTTCTCCTGTGCGCGCAGCTTGCCCTCGGCCAGGCGTCGCTCGGCGGTGTCGGAGCGTTTGCGCTCCACCGCGTAGCGGATGGCACGGCTGAGCAGGCGGCCGTCCAGCTCGTCCCGGAACAGGTAGTCCTGGGCGCCCACACGCACGGCCTCGGCGCCGCGCTCGGCGTCGCCGGAGGCGGTCAGCGCGAGGACGGCATGCCGGGGCGCGAGCTGGAGGACGTGCCGGAGCACGGCCAGCTCGTCGTCGGTGTCGCTGCCGCCCGGCGCCGGGAGCGCCAGGTCCAGCAGGATGCAGTGGACGTCGTCGGTGAGCAGCCGCTCGGCCTCGGTGAGGTTGCGGGCGGTGCGGACGCGGATCGGCTTGCCGGACGGGTCCAGCAGTTCGGGCACGATCGGCGAGCCGGCCGGATCGTCCTCGATCAGCAGCAGCGTGAGAGTGGCGCCGGTGCCGTGCACGGTCGTGGCGTCGCGGTGGGCCTCTTCCTTGAGGGGGCCGCCGCCGGCAACCGGGGCAGCCTGCGCCTGACCACTCTCCACGGCCGGGATCGCTCGCTGCCGCGGTACGGGTACGGGCATCGTCGTGGGTTCCTTCCCTCCCCCCGAGGGCACTGGTGGCACCGAGGGTCTCGAAGCCACCGACGGGTGACCATAGCGGCTCGGCCCGCCCCGATGGAATGGTGTGAGCCGCGTCGCTCCCGCGCAGGCCGCTGTCATATGCCGCGTTCCGTACGACAGTTGGACAGGACGACCCGGTGGCGGGGATGACGAAGCTCACGCGGCACCCGGTTCTGTACGGGGGTTGGGCGTGCGGTGGGTCACATGAAGGGGTCCGCGCGCGGCGTGTGCGCCGTCACATGACCTGCCTCACGCATCCGGTCGTACGACCCCCAGGATCGGCATCGAGCCGGCGCCCGCGACCGTCACCGTGCGTCCGGGGCGCGGGGCGTGGATGATCGCGCCGTCGCCGACGTACATCGCGACATGGCTGGCGTCGTCGAAGTAGATGATGAGGTCCCCGGGGCGCATGTCCTTGATGTCGACGTGCCTGAGCTGCTTCCACTGCTCCTGCGAGGTGCGCGGGACGGGGTGGCCGGCCGCCGCCCAGGCCTGGGAGGTCAGACCGGAGCAGTCGTAGGACTCCGGGCCCTCGGCGCCCCACACATACGGCTTGCCGAGCTGTGCGGTGGCGAACGCGACGGCCTTCTCGCCCTGCGCGGACGCCGCGCCGTGCACCTTCTTGAGGATGCCGGTGTCGAGCCACTTCGTCTGCGCCTTCAGCGCGGCCTGCTCCTCCAGCCTGGCGAGCCGCTCCTTGTCCTTCTTCTCCAGTTCCGACTCGAGTTTCTCGGCGGCGGAGATCTGCTGCTGGATCCTCTTCCTGGCGGCGGCCTTGGCCGTGCGCTCGGTGTCCAGCTTCTTCCACTGCTCGGCGGCGGCGTCGGCGTAGTCCTGCAACTGCTTCTGCGTACGGGCCAGTTCGCCGATCAGGGACTTCGTGGCCCGCTGGCCCTGCAGCACCAGCCCTGCCCCGTCCAGGACCTGGCCGGGATCGTCGCTGAGCAGGAACTGGGCGGTGGGCGGCATACCGCCGGTGCGGTACTGCTCGCGGGCGGCGGCGCCCGCCTGGTCCCTGAGCCCGGCGAGCCGCTGCCGCCCCTGGTCGATCTTCCTCGCCAGCGCGACGATCGTGGCGGACTGCTGCTTCGACCTCTCCTCGGCCGCGTTGTAGGCGTCGGTGGCGACGGCCGCGTCGTGGTAGAGCTTGTCGAGCTTCTCGCGGACCTGTTCAAGGTCCTTGCCGGGCGGGGGAGTCGGGGAGGCGCTCGGACCCGGGGTCGGACCCGGGGTCGGCTTCGGGGCGGCGAAGGCCGTGCCGGACGCGCCCAGCACGGTCACCGCGCAGACCACGGTCACGGCGGCCGAGAGGATGCTGCGCTTGCCCCAGCCCATCACACATTCCCCCAAGCTGATTTACCGTCAGTAACTTACGGTGTCCCGGGGATGGTGCCATGCCACGCCGCAAAGCGACAGAGGCGGGCGGCGCGACGATCTCCCCGCCGGTGTGACGAACGGCGCACGAGGATCGTTCCGTCCCACCGCCCCCGAACGGGTGAGGTCAGCCCAGCGGCGCCAACGCCTCCCACGCCACGGTCACTTCACCCTGCCGCCAGCGCGCCGGGGAGTCCGTCACCGGCCAGTCGGCCGCCAGGTCCCGTACCGCGCGCAGCCAGCGCTGGCGGGCGCCGTAGGAGGCGTAGGGCGCGGCGGCGGCCCAGGCGCGGTCGAAGTCCCGCAGGAAGGCGTGCACGGGCTCGCCGGGGACATTGCGGTGGATCAGTGCCTTCGGCAGCCGCTCGGCGAGGTCGGAGGGCTGCTCCAGGGAGCCCAGCCGGGTGGCGAACGTCACCGTCCTCGGCCCCTCCGGACCGAGCGCCACCCACACGTGCCGCCGCCCGATCTCGTCGCACGTCCCCTCGACCAGCAGCCCGCCGCGCGAGCTGCCGCCCGCCGGGGCGAGCCGTGCGCACAGCCGCGCCCAGACGGCGGCGACCTCGGTCTCCTCGTACTGGCGCAGCACGTTCGCGGCCCGGATGAGCATCGGTCGGCCGGGCACGGGGACCTCGAAGCCGCCGTGCCGGAAGGTGAGCCCCTCCCGCTCGTACGCCTTCGCCGCCGCGACCCGTTCCGGTTCGATCTCGATGCCGACGACGCGTGCGCGGGGCGCGACGGTCGTGAGGCGCCCGAGCAGCTCCACCGCTGTCCAGGGGGCGGCGCCGTAGCCGAGGTCGACGGCCAGGGGAGCGTCGGCGCGCCGCAGCTCGCCACCGTGCGCGGCGGCGATCCAGCGGTCCATACGGCGCAGCCGGTTGGGGTTGGTGGTCCCGCGCGTCACCGTTCCCACGACGGAGGTCCCCCGGCTCGGGCGAAGCCGAGAGCGGGGGAGGGACGCGGCGCGGGCTGACATGTGTACGAGGGTAAGGGGGAGCTGGGAAGGGGTGCGGGACCGTATCCCCCTAAGGTAATGATTGAGTAAAGTCCTAGGGCTGGGAAATGGCAGCGCACTCGTCCGATGTTGGACCACCGTGGAGGGCGAGGTCGGTCCTCCGCCCGGCATGCCCGCAGCAAGGAGGACCGCCAGGTGAGCCAGTACGTCAGCAGGCTCGGGCGACGCTCCCCGTCGGCCGCGTCACGGCTCCGTCTGCTCCGCCGGCCCCGCAGGGTCGCGATGCTCTCCGTGCACACCTCTCCGCTCCACCAGCCCGGCACCGGCGACGCCGGCGGCATGAACGTCTACATCGTGGAGCTGGCCCAGCGGCTGGCCGCGATCAACATCGAGGTCGAGATCTTCACCCGGGCCACGGCAGGCGGCCTCGCGCCCACGGTCCAGCTGGCCCCCGGCGTCCTCGTCCGGCACATCGACGCCGGCCCCTACGAGGGCCTGGCCAAGGAGGAGCTCCCGGCCCAGCTGTGCGCCTTCACGCACGGCGTGATGCAGGCCTGGGCCGGTCACCGCCCCGGCCACTACGACCTCGTCCACTCCCACTACTGGCTCTCCGGTCACGTCGGCTGGCTCGCCGCCCAGCGCTGGGGCGTGCCGCTGGTGCACGCCATGCACACCATGGCCAAGGTCAAGAACGCCAACCTGGCCGACGGCGACACCCCCGAGCCCGCCGCCCGGGTCATCGGCGAGACCCAGATCGTGGCCGCCGCCGACCGGCTCGTCGCCAACACGGCGGAGGAGTCCGACGAGCTGGTACGGCACTACGCCGCGGACCCCGCGAAGGTCGCCGTCGTCCACCCGGGCGTCAACCTCGACCGGTTCCGCCCGGCCGACGGCCGCGCCGCCGCCCGCAACCGCCTCGGCCTGCCGCAGGACGCCCTGATCCCGCTCTTCGCCGGCCGCATACAGCCCCTGAAGGCCCCGGACATCCTGCTGCGCGCGGTGGCGGTGCTGCTGGACGAGCGCCCGGAGCTCCGCTCCCGCATCCTCGTCCCCGTCGTCGGCGGCCCGAGCGGCAGCGGGCTCGCCAAGCCGGAGGGCCTGCAGAAGCTCGCCGCACGACTCGGTATCGCGGACGTCGTACGGTTCCACCCCCCGGTCGGCCAGGAGCAGCTCGCGGACTGGTTCCGGGCCGCGTCCGTGCTCGTGATGCCGTCCTACAGCGAGTCCTTCGGCCTGGTCGCCATAGAGGCACAGGCGGCCGGCACACCGGTGCTCGCGGCCTCGGTCGGCGGGCTGCCGGTGGCCGTGCGCGACGGCGGCACCGGATTCCTCGTGGACGGCCACAACCCGGCCGACTACGCGCGCGTGCTGAGCCGGTTCGCCGACGAGCCGTCCCTCGCGGCGAGCATGGGGGACGCCGCCGCGCGCCACGCCCAGTCCTTCGGCTGGGACACGGCCGCCGCCGCGACCGCCGACGTCTACACGGCCGCGACCCAGTCCCACCGCCGTCGCGTACGCTCCCACCATGGGTGAGGGAGAGAAGGCGGTCGGGCAGGCCCTGGAAGCCGTCCTGGAGGACGCCGAACTGGAGTGGGAGAGTCCGGAGCCCGGAACCTACGTGGTCAAGCTCCCCGGCACCCGCAAACTGTCCACGACCGTCTCCTTCCTCGTGGGCCGCCACTCCCTTTCCCTGAACGCCTTCGTCATCCGGCACCCCGACGAGAACGAGGCGGGCGTCCACCGCTGGCTCCTGGAACGCAACCTCAGGCTGTACGGCGTCAGTTACGCCGTCGACCGCCTCGGCGACATCTACGTCACCGCCCGCCTGCCCCTCGCCTCCGTCACCCCCGACGAGATCGACCGCCTCCTCGGCCAGGTCCTGGAAGCGGCCGACGGCGCCTTCAACACCCTGCTGGAGCTGGGCTTCGCCTCCTCGATCCGCAAGGAGTACGCCTGGCGCGTCTCCCGCGGCGAGTCCACGCGCAACCTGGACGCGTTCAGGCACCTGATCGAACGCCCGGCGGACTGACACGCTCAGCGCGAGCTGCGCCGATAGCGCCCCGGTGGCACCCCGACCAGCTTCTTGAAGTGCCGGGTGAGATGAGCCTGGTCGCAGAACCCGGTCACCGAGGCCACCTCGCCCGGTGCCAGACCGTCCAGCAGCAGCCGCCGGGCCCGCCCGACCCGCCGCGACATCAGGTACTGGTGCGGGGCGATGCCGTACGCACCGCTGAACGCCCGCACCAGATGGGCGGGATGGGCGTGCAGCAGGCGCGCGGACTCCTCCAGCGAGACACCGTCGACGACACGGGCGTCGAGCAGTTCCCGCAGCGAACGGGCGAGAACGCGATCCGGGCGGTGCGCCGGGGCGGCCGTCCGGCGCAGATGGTCCCGCAGCCGTTCCCCGACGAGGGTCAGCCTGCTCTCCGCCTCCAGTTCGTCACCGGGCCGGGCGAGGGCGGAGTGCAGCTGCCCGACGCGCCGGCGCAGCGCGGGATCCCGCAGATCGGGCCTGTCGACGGCGCGTCCGATGAGATCGTCGCCGAGACGGCTGCCGTCGAGGTAGACGACCCGCTTGCGGAAGCCGTCGGGCGTGGCCGGGGAGCCGTTGTGCGGCACGTGCGGCGGGAGGAGGCTGACGGTGTCGTGCGGGGTGCCGTGCTCGTGTCGGTCGAGGTCGTAGCGTACGGTCCCGTCGTCCACGATGAGCAGCGTCCAGGCGTCGTGGACGTGCATCGGGTAGGCGTACTCGGTGAAGCGGGCGTGGAAGACCTCGGTGACGCCCGGGACACGGGGGCGCCACGCGCTGACTTCCTGCCGGGCGGGCACGCAAAGAACGTACAAGACGACGCCGTACGACGCCCGGCAGTCTCATTCCATGAGCGCTGAACCCATCCGTTTCGACACGAAGATCGCCGTGCTGCTGCGCGAGGACCTGGCGCCCTGGCAGCGCCTGAACGTCACCGCGTTCCTGGTCAGCGGCCTGGGCGCGACGGCCCCCGAGGTGATCGGCGAGCCGTACGAGGACGCGGGCGGGGTGCCGTACCTGCCCATGTTCCGCCAGCCGGTGCTGGTCTTCGAAGGCGCGAAGGAGACCCTGAAGGCGGCACACGGCAGGGCGCTGAGCCGCGCCCTGCCCCGGGCCGTCTTCACCTCGGACCTGTTCGCCACCGGCAATGACCGCGACAACCGCGCGGCGCTTCGGGCCGTACCGACGACCGATCTGGACCTGGTGGGGCTGGCGGTGTACGGCCCGAGGAACGGGGTGGACAAGGTGCTGAGGGGCTCACGCATGCACCCGTGACGCGGCTGCTCGCCGGTCCTCAGCCGAACATGCCGGGCACGTAGTCGCCGGCGGGCTGCTGGACGAGGACGTTGATGCGGTTGTACGCGTTGATGAGGGCGATCAGCGCGACGAGGGCGGCGAGCTGGTCCTCGTCGTAGTGCTTGGCGGCGTTCGCCCAGACCTCGTCCGGGACGCCGCCGGCCGCGTCGGCGATCCGGGTGCCCTGCTCCGCCAGCTCCAGCGCGGCCCGCTCGGCGTCGCTGAACACCTTGGCCTCCCGCCAGGCCGCGACCAGGTGCAGCCGCTGCGCCGTCTCCCCGGCGGCGACCGCGTCCTTGGTGTGCATGTCGAGACACATCCCGCAGCCGTTGATCTGGCTGGCCCGGATCTTCACCAGCTCCTGCGTCGCGGCCGGCAGGCCGGAGTCAGAGACGGCCTTGCCCGCCGAGTTGATGTACTTGAAGAACTTGGCGGAGACGGGGTTCTCGAAGAGGTTCAGACGAGCGTCCATGATCTGCTCCCGTGGGGTGTTCGTGGTTCGTGGTTCGTGTCCGGTGGCCACACCTCTCTGACGGAACGATCCGGGGAGATGTGACACGGCCACCTGTGACGCGCGCCATACGCCGCACAGTGCACTCGGACGGCCTGCCCGCCCGCCTCCGGAGAGACCGCGCCCAATCTGCACAGCGCGTTCGCAACTGCGGAGCCGGCGGGTCCCCTTGGTGCGGAGTTGTCCTGGTCGGCGCGGCGCCGGCAAGAGCCGTGGTCCGCCTGTGTGCCCCGGCGTGTGGAGAAGCTGGCCCCAAAGCGTGACCGTGCCCGCACGGTTCGGTCACCCGGCGCGCCAACCGGCCACGGCCGGGCCTCGGTTGGCTGGATGCCCGGAGCGCTCCGTGATTTGATCGCTCGCGCCGCCGGGATCGCGTCACGGTGTCCTGAAAAGGACGGCGCATGCCTGCGGCCGCGGCCCACCGTCTGTCCCCAGCGGGGCCGCTTTCCCCTGTGGACCACCCATGCGAAGGGCAGTTTCCCCATGAACTCCGCTCACCAGGTTCAGACCCTCGAGATCTCCGACGCCGACCTCGACGCCGTCGCCGGCGGCCTGAGCCCCGAGGCCAGCCTCACCCTCGACTCCACCACCCTCGGCAGCGCCGGCGTGCTGTCCCAGCTCGGCGCCGTCAAGGGCGAGGCGCTGGGCGCCCTCGGCGAGTCCCACCAGATCGGCTTCAACGCCGCCCTCTGATCCCTCGGATCAGCGCACCGAGCCCCCTGCCAGGAGAAGTCCCGGGCAGGGGGCTCGCCGCAGAGGGGCTTTCGCGCTCGTACCGAGCGGAAGCCTGATGGGGACCCTGCCCGCCCGGTCCGACGACTGGCGCGGCAAGACGTCCTCACCAGCCCCGGCGACCTGAACGGCGACGGCTGCGCCGACTTGACCGGCGGCGGCCGTGCCGACCTGACCGGCGACGGGCCGGGCCGACCTGACCGGCGGCGGCCGTGCCGACCTGCTGGCCCGCTCTGCCCCGACCGGTGACGGCCGCGCCGACCTGCCGGCCCGCTCCGCCGCGACCGGTGACATCTACCTCTGTGCGGGAGGCGGCGGCGCCGGATTGGCTCCGCGCGTCAGGATCCGGTCCGCCTGGAAGGGGTGCACCCGGGTGCTCGGCGCCGGCGACCTGAACGGCGACGGCCGGGCCGACCTCCTCTCGGCCGACTCCGACGGCGTCACCCGGCTCAACCCGGGCACCGGACACGGCGGCCTCGGCAGCCGGGTCCGCGTCGGCTCGGGCTGGACGGGCCGCACCCTGGCCTGACGGAGGCCCCTAATCGGGTGCTTGTGTGCACGTCAACGCTTCTCGCACGGAGGCCGGCGGCATACCTCTGACGATCACACACCGATCGAAGGAGATGCTTATGCGTGTACGTGCCGCACTCGGCGCCATCGCTCTCGCCGGGACCGTTCTGCTCGGAGGCGCGGCCCAGGCCCTGGCCGACGACAACGACGACATGGGCAACGTCGGAGTCGAGTCCGGGAGCAGCGCGCCGGCCACGTCCGATGTCGGTCAGAGCGCGTCCGACACCGATCAGGACATGCCTGATTTCGGCAAGGTCGGGGGTATTTTCGACCGGCAGTTCGGCCGCTGACGGCGGGGCCGTACCTTCCTTCCCCGTTGCCGCCCCGCACCGTGATCTCTCGGTGCGGGGCGTGGGGGAGCGTCAGGCCTCTCCTCGGACTTCGGTGACCTGAACGGAGGCGGACGGCGGCTGAGCCGGAACCGGCCGCTCGGCCGCCAGGCCGCGCATGAGCACCCCGTACCCCAGTCCGGCCACCGTCCCCACCGCCGCACACATGCCCCACAGCCACTCCGCGCCCAGCCGGTCGATGACCGCGCCGGACATCAGCGGTGCGACCAGGGCGGCGACGGACCAGGACAGGGTGTAGACGCCCTGGTAGCGGCCGCGTCCGTGAACCGGGGACAGCAGGACCACGAGTCCGGTCTGGGTCGGTGCGTTGACGATCTCGGCGAGGGTCCACACGCAGACGGTGAGGGCGAAGACGCCGACGGAACCGGCGAACGCGGTGAGCCCGAAGCCGTACCCGGCGAGCACCGAGGAGACCACCAGCAGGGTGCGCGGGTCGCGGTGTTCGATGAAGCGGGTGACCGGGATCTGCAGGGCGACGATCAGGATGCCGTTGACGGCGATCGCGAGGCCGTAGTCGGCGGGCGAGAACCCGGCCCGTCCCATGGCCACCGGCAGCCCCACGGCCCCCTGCTGGAAGACCAGCGCGACCAGGAAGGACAGTCCGACGACAGCCATGTACCGCCCGTCGCGCAGCACGGTCCCGAGGCTGACGTCGGGGCCGGCCTGCTTGGCCGTGGCCGGGGGCCGCGACTCGGGCAGCTTGAGGAAGACGACGAGAGCGCAGACGGCCGTCATCCCGGCCTCGATCAGGAACCCGGCGCGGTAGCTGAACTCGGCGATGAACCCGGCGGCCGTGGAGGAGACGGCGAAGCCGAGGTTGATGGCCCAGTAGTTGAGCGAGAAGGCCCGCACCCGGTCCTCGGGCCGCACGATGTCGGCCATCATCGCCTGCACGGCCGGCCGGGAGGCGTTGGAGGCCATGCCGACGAGGAAGGCGACGGCGGCGATGGAGACGGGGTCGGTCATGAAGCCGAGCAGCGCGACCGAGGCGGCGGTGGCCGACTGGGCGATGAGCAGTGTGGGCCGCCGTCCCAGCCGGTCGGCCATGACCCCTCCCCCCAGTGAGGAGACGACCCCGCCCAGTCCGTGCAGCGAGGCGACGAGACCGGCGTACGAGGCGGAGTAGCCGCGTTCCAGGGTGAGGTACAGCGCCATGAAGGTGGCCACGAACGCGCCGAGCCGGTTGACCAGGGTGCTGGTCCACAGCCACCAGAACTCACGGGGGAGTCCGGAGACGGTCTCCCGGGCGGCACGTCGGAGACGGGCGGCGGACATGACAAGACCCCCCACGGATCGAAGAACGCCCCCGAGGGGCTGTAAGTGGCTCAACCGGTAAGCAGAACTTACAGATCGCGGGACCCGGTGGCCACTCGTTTAACAGATGCCGTCAACAGTCCACCCACTGGCCAGGCCGGGCACGGGCGCGAAACCGTGGATTACGCTCTCTGCCATGGCCGACGCACCGTACAAGCTGATCCTCCTCCGCCATGGCGAGAGCGAGTGGAACGCGAAGAACCTGTTCACCGGCTGGGTGGACGTCAACCTGAACGAGAAGGGCGAGAAGGAGGCAGTCCGCGGTGGCGAGCTCCTGAAGGACGCCGACCTCCTCCCCGACGTGGTCCACACGTCCCTGCAGAAGCGCGCGATCCGCACGGCCCAACTGGCCCTCGAGGCCGCGGACCGCCACTGGATCCCGGTCCACCGCAGCTGGCGCCTGAACGAGCGCCACTACGGCGCCCTCCAGGGCAAGGACAAGGCGGCGACGCTGGCCGAGTTCGGCGAAGAGCAGTTCATGCTCTGGCGCCGCTCGTACGACACCCCGCCCCCGCCGCTCGCGGACGACTCCGAGTTCTCGCAGGCGAACGACGCCCGCTACGCGACCATCCCGCCGGAGCTGCGTCCGAAGACGGAGTGCCTGAAGGACGTCGTCCACCGCATGCTCCCGTACTGGTACGACGGCATCGTCCCCGACCTCCTGGCCGGCCGCACGGTCCTGGTCGCGGCCCACGGCAACTCGCTCCGCGCCCTGGTCAAGCACCTGGACGGCATCTCCGACGCCGACATCGCGGGCCTGAACATCCCGACCGGCATCCCGCTCTCCTACGAGCTCGACGCCGACTTCAACCCGATCACCCCCGGCGGCACCTACCTCGACCCCGAGGCGGCAGCGGCGGCGATCGAGGCGGTCAAGAACCAGGGCAAGAAGAAGTAGCCCTGATTGATCAAGGCCCCTCCCTGCGGCTCAGCCGCTGGTGGGGGCCTTGTGCTGTGCCGGGGCCGGTAAAAGCGGTACGTCACTTGTCCCAGGCTGGGCACTCGGGGCGTGGAACAGTCGTGCCGGGCCTGCCCGACGGAACACCGGTGGGTGATGACCATGCCGCTGGAGCAGCCGCAGGAACCGGCTGGTGGCGGAGGGCCGCCGGACGGTCGGTCGCGGCTGTGGGCCTCTGAGACGCTCGCCGCCGCAGCGCGGCGCGCCGACGCCCCTCAGCAGGTGCCGGGCGCGCTCTGCGAGGCATGCGTACGGCTGCTGCCGATCAGCGGTTCCTCGGTGTCGATCTCCGGCGGGAAGGGCGTACGCATCACCTGGTGCGCCAGTGACCGGGTCGCCGCCCGGCTCGCCGAGCTGCAGTACACCGTGGGGGACGGGCCCTGCCAGAGCGCTCTCGACCAGGGCGCCCCGGTCGTCGCGGCCGACCTCACCGGCGGAACCGACGCCCGCCGCTGGCCGATCTTCGCGCATGAGGCGGTCGCACTGGGCGTGCGCGCGGTCTTCTCGCTGCCGCTCGGCGTCAGCGGTGCCGCGATCGGCACCCTCGACCTGTACAGCGAATCCGTGGGCGGGCTGACCGAGCAGGACATGCGGACCGCGCTGTGGGTGCGGGACGCGGTGACGTACGCGCTCGTGAGTCTCCAGGCGGCCGGCCGCGACGGCGCCGAGGAGGACACGGCGG
This sequence comes from Streptomyces sp. NPDC007205, assembly GCF_040634095.1. Lineage (NCBI taxonomy): Bacteria > Bacillati > Actinomycetota > Actinomycetes > Kitasatosporales > Streptomycetaceae > Streptomyces > Streptomyces sp. NPDC007205. The sequence continues at coordinate 351,772 of NZ_JBEYEW010000003.1, read as the reverse complement.
AGGAGGTGGCGTCGTGGGTGGCGGCCTCCGAAGCCGACCACACCGAGGTGTACCAGGCGGTCGGCATGGTGATGGTGCAGCTGGACCTGGACCCCGGGCAGGCCCTGGACCGGCTGCGGGCCCGCGCGTACGTCGACGGCCGCACGGTCAGCCAGGTGGCCCGCGAGGTCCTGGCCCGCAAGCTCCGCTTTCACGAGGAGGGAAGGGAGGGAGGGGAATTAAGGGAGGGAAGGGACGGTGAACGGTGATGGGCCGTGGACAGCGGCTCGCCGAGGCGCCCGTCGGGCCGGCCGACTTCCTCGCCGGCCAGCTACACACGTAGGGCCGGTGTGAATCGCGTTCACACCGGCCCTACGACGTCGTTCCGTTCGTCAGCCGCACTGGCAGGGCGCGCCCGACTGGCACCCGCACCCGCAGCCCGAGCCGCACCCGCACGCGCCGATCAGCGGAAGGCTCGTGACGGGGGCGGGCTGGTCGGTCTCGCGCTCCTGAGTGGGGTCGGGCGTGGTGCCGGGGGATTCGGCCATGGTCCCTCCTAGACGCTGGGGCAGGGGTGCCCTCGTCCATTTCATGCCCGCAACCCCGGGCGCATCAACGGCGCACGGAGGCGCCCAAGCGCCCCCGTCTCAGCCCGTCTCAGCCCGTCTCGGCCCATCTCAGCCACTCTCAGCCGGTCCGGAGACTCCGCAAGCCTCAAAGTGCCCGGAATCCCTGGATCGCCCCGCCGCCCCGCCTGCCCCACCGGCCGCGCCGCCCCGCAGGAATCACGCGCCCTCGACGCCCGTCACCGGCTGGATGTCCGCCTGGAGTTCGTCCGCGTGCTCGCCCGTGACCAGGTAGACGACGCGCTTGGCGACGGCCACGGCATGGTCGGCGTACCGCTCGTAGTAGCGGCCCAGCAGGGTGACGTCGACGGCGGTCTCGATGCCGTGCTTCCAGCGGTCGTCGATCAGGTGCTGGAAGAGCGTGCGGTGCAGCTGGTCCATCTCGTCGTCGTCCTGCTCCAGCTGGAGCGCGAGGTCGATGTCCTTCGTGATGATGACCTCGGCCGCCTTCGCCATCAGGCGCTGCGCGAGCTGGCCCATCTCCAGGATGGTCGCGTGCAGGTCCTGCGGGACGGCCCGCGCGGGGAAGCGCAGGCGCGCCAGCTTCGCCACGTGCTGCGCCAGGTCGCCGGACCGCTCCAGGTCGGCGGACATCCGCAGGGAGGTGACGACGATACGCAGGTCGGTCGCCACCGGCTGCTGCCGGGCGAGCAGGGCTATCGCCCGCGCCTCCAGGTCGTGCTGCAGCTCGTCGACCTTCTGGTCCGCCTCGATCACGCTCTCGGCCAGCTTCAGGTCGGCATCCAGGATGGCGGTCGTGGCGCGCCCGATCGCCGACCCGACCAGCCGGGTCATCTCCACCAGACCGTCGCCGATCGAGTCAAGTTCCTCGTGGTACGCGTCCCGCATCAGGGCTCCCTCTCATAGGTGTGCTTGGTCCCCACGCTCCCACGTTCTGCCCCGCACGCGTCCGTTTCCGCCACCCCAAATGAACCAGTCCTGGCTCCAAGGTGAACTCTGGGCGACGAGTGTCCGAGGTCCCACCTCGACGGCTGGGGTCATGTCGTACCCCCTGCTTAACCTGGAGGCATGGACGTGAACGCGGCGGTCGCCGCAGCGGCAGCGATCGCCGGGGTGCTCACCGGCGTCATCGCCATGCTGGCGTTCCGCTGGAGCGAACGCGACCAGAAGCGACCGACCAGGACTTCCTTGCACACCGATCCCGTACTCCCGCCCGGCGTGGACACCGTGCTGTCCGTGCTCCGCTCCTCGGCCGTCGTCCTCGACGAGGCCGACGCCGTCGTCAAGGCCAGCTCCGCCGCCTACGCCCTCGGGCTGGTCCGGGGCGGCAAGCTCTCCGTCGAACCGATGCTCCAGATGGCCCGGGACACCAGACGGGACGGGGAGATACGGCAGGTCGAGCTGGACCTGCCCCGGCGTGGCACCGGACGCGGCGAGGCCCTCGCCGTCTCCGCGCGTGTGGCCCCGCTCGGCTCCCGCCTGGTCCTGCTGCTGGTCGAGGACCTGACCGAGGCCAGGAGGATCGAGGCCGTACGGCGCGACTTCGTGGCCAATGTGAGCCATGAGCTCAAGACGCCCGTCGGCGCGCTCTCCCTGCTCTCCGAGGCGGTCATGGACGCCTCCGACGACCCCGAGGCCGTGCAGCGCTTCGCGGGCCGCATGCAGATCGAGGCGACCCGGCTGACCAATCTGGTGCAGGAGCTGATCGACCTCTCCCGGGTGCAGAACGACGACCCGCTGGAGGACGCCGAGCCCGTCCGTGTGGACGAGCTGGTCGCCGAGGCCGTCGACCGCTGCCGTCACCAGGCCGGCACCAAGCAGATCACCATGGCCGCCGGAGGCACGGAGGACCTGGCCGTCTGGGGCAACCGGGGCCAGCTGGCCGCCGCCCTCGGCAACCTGGTCGAGAACGCCGTGAACTACTCCCCGGCCCGTACCCGGGTCGGCATAGCCGCCCGCCGGGTCAACGCCCCCGGCGGCGACTTGATCGAGCTGGCCGTGACGGACCAGGGCATCGGCATCTCCGAGAAGGACAAGGAGCGCGTCTTCGAGCGCTTCTACCGCGTCGACCCGGCCCGCTCCCGGCAGACCGGAGGCACCGGCCTGGGGCTCGCGATCGTCAAGCACGTGGTCGCCTCGCACGGCGGGGAGGTCACGGTCTGGAGCGCCGAAGGCCAGGGCTCCACCTTCACCATCAGGCTGCCGGAGGCGGGCGCGGCCCGCGACCGCGCACAACAGCACCCCGACCTCGACGAAGAAGACGAGGACGGCGGCGCCCCCGAGTCATCCCCGTACGAACCGCTTCCCTCCCCGGAGGTCCTTCCGTGACCCGAGTGCTCGTCGTCGAGGACGAGGAGTCCTTCTCCGACGCTCTGTCGTACATGCTCCGCAAGGAGGGCTTCGAGGTGGCCGTGGCGGCCACCGGCCCCGACGGCCTCGACGAGTTCGAGCGCAACGGCGCCGACCTCGTCCTCCTCGACCTGATGCTGCCGGGTCTGCCCGGCACGGAGGTGTGCCGCCAGCTGCGCGGCCGCTCCAACGTCCCCGTGATCATGGTGACGGCCAAGGACAGCGAGATCGACAAGGTCGTCGGCCTGGAGATAGGAGCCGACGACTACGTCACCAAGCCCTTCTCCTCGCGTGAGCTGGTGGCCCGTATCCGGGCCGTGCTGCGCCGCCGCGGCGAGCCGGAGGAGGTCACCCCGGCCGCGCTGGAGGCGGGCCCGGTCCGCATGGACGTCGACCGCCACGTGGTGACGGTCGCCGGCTCCAAGGTCGACCTGCCGCTGAAGGAGTTCGACCTGCTGGAGATGCTGCTGCGCAACGCCGGCCGCGTGCTGACCCGCATGCAGCTCATCGACCGGGTCTGGGGTGCCGACTACGTGGGCGACACCAAGACCCTCGACGTCCACGTCAAGCGCCTGCGCGCCAAGATCGAGCCGGACCCGGGCGCCCCGCGCTACCTGGTGACGGTGCGGGGTCTCGGCTACAAGTTCGAGCCGTAAGCCGTAACTACGGAGCTACGACGAAGGGCGGCACCCCGCGCAGGGGTGCCGCCCTTCGTTCATGCCCCGGTGCTCAGCGGCCGGCCGCCGACTGGGAGGCGGAGTCGCTCGGGGTGGCGCCGGTGCTCGCGGTACCGCTCGCCGTGTTGCTCGCCGTGCCGCTCGGGGACGACGACGGGCTCGCCTTGCCGCCCTTGTGCGGCTTGCCGTTGGCGGAGGCGCCCGGCGCCGGGGAGTTCGTCGCCGGGGCGGACGGCATCTGGGTCGGGCCCCACTTGTCGAAGTAGCTGGTGGCCGGCACCACGAAGGCGCGCAGGCTCACGTCGCCGGTCCTGCTGAAGGTGAAGGTGATCTTCTGGGCGTCGCCGTCCCGGACCGCCTCGCGGCCGCTGGGAATCTCGGCGGAGGCGTTGCCCTTGCCACCGAGGGTCAGGGAGCCGTGCGCCGGAATCGTCAGGCTCTGGCCCTTGGCGGGGGTCAGCTTGACGGTGCCGCTGCTGCCCGGGACGGTGATGGACTGCAGGGTCTCGGGGTCCTTGTCCGCGTTGAACACGGTCGCGGAGATCACGGCCGGACCCGTCGCCTTCAGATCCGGCTGGGTGATGATCAAAGCGTTCTGGATCTTGATGGTTCCGACGCTGGTCGCCGCGTTGTCCGGCTTGACTTCCAGGGTCTGTGAGTTGTTGCCGGCGCCGCAGGCGGCGAGCGAGGCGATCGAGAAGACGATGGCGGAGGCGGCGAGGGCGCCGCGTCGAAGGCTGCTGCTCACGGCGGCGGCAACTCCTTGAACGCGCGGGCGGCTCCTCTTGTAAAGCCACCCTAAGGGTCTGTCAGCGGCCTTAGGTTACCGAGCCGTTCCCGGGCGCCCGCACCCGACCCTCCCCGAGTACCCCGCTTCCGTCCGGCTGGGGGTACCGGAACCCTCGTCACTCTGGCCACAAGTGACCCTCCAGTCACTTTGCCGGGCGCTCGTCCGCCATTCACATAACCGCTCGCAAAATTTCCGTGAAGGAATGCGCGACGGCCCTGGATATCGATCACGCGCCGCCCTGTCCGGCAGCCGTTGATCAATTCCGGAATCGGCTTGGATCCGTCTCGGGCCACCGAACGGAGTAGCGGAAGTCGCACGCCTGGAACCGGACAAAACGGGACGTTCATCCACTTGGAGACGGGTCCGGAGGTGTGTGGCGTACGTGTTTCGCCCTGCCCGAAGAGCCCCTCCCACCTGCGAATTCCTCGTTCCGCAGGGCCCGGGAAGCACGTTCCTGTCGCAGTTGTCAAGCCCCGAGATATGCCCTGACCTGCGAAAACGCCATTCAGAAGACGCCGTATCCGTGTTACCCTGGATAGCCACGGAAGGGGTACCTGTCACATGACGTTCAAGGTTGGCGACACCGTGGTCTATCCCCATCACGGGGCCGCGCTGATCGAGGCCATCGAAACTCGCCAGATCAAAGGCGTGGACAAGACCTACTTGGTGCTGAAGGTCGCCCAGGGTGACCTGACGGTACGTGTGCCAGCGGACAATGCGGAGTTCGTCGGCGTGCGTGATGTGGTCGGTCAGGACGGGCTGGACCGGGTCTTCGAGGTGCTGCGCGCGCCGTACGCCGAGGAGCCCACGAACTGGTCGCGTCGCTACAAGGCAAACCTGGAGAAGCTCGCCTCCGGCGATGTCATCAAGGTCGCGGAAGTCGTGCGTGACCTGTGGCGTCGCGAGCGCGAGCGCGGACTGTCCGCCGGTGAGAAGCGCATGCTCGCCAAGGCCCGCCAGATCCTGGTGAGCGAGCTGGCTCTCGCGGAGAACACGAACGAGGACAAGGCCGAAGCCCTGCTCGACGAGGTGCTCGCCTCCTGACGCGCCACGGCAGCGATCCTTCGCTCCCACCACGCGCAGCACAGTAAATGCCGCGGTGCCCGATGACACTGATCCTGTCGCCGGGCGCTGCGGCATGTTCGTACCCGCTTCGTGCCCACGGCGGGTTCGTGCTCATGGCGCCGGATCCCGGGAAAGCCCGCTCTCCCCGCTCTTCCCGTTCTTCGGGCTCTACCGTGTTCTTCGGAAAGCCCCCGAGAAGCAAGCGGGCCCCCTGCTTGATGTGCCGGGCCCGGGCAGATGGCTCGACCAGGGTCACGGAAAGGGTCCGGTCAAGGCGTCGCGCCCGGCACTCGTCCACGCCATACCCACCTAGGTCGAGCACACAAACCTGACAGGAACCGATGTCTGACGAATCGCGCCCTTCGCCCGCGCCGACCCCCGTCGCCGCCGTGATTCCCGCCGCCGGCCGGGGCGTACGCCTCGGTCCGGGCGCCCCCAAGGCGCTGCGCGCGCTGAACGGCACACCCATGCTGGTCCACGCGGTCCGCGCGCTCGCCGCGTCCCGCCATGTCTCCCTGGTGATCGTCGTGGCCCCGCCGGACGGCGCCGCAGAGGTCAAGTCCCTCCTCGACGCACACGCCCTCCCCGAGCGCACCGACTTCCTGGTCGTGCCCGGCGGGGACAGCCGGCAGGAATCGGTCAAGCTCGGCCTGGACGCCCTGCCGCCCGAATACGGCGTCGTCCTCGTCCATGACGCGGCCCGCCCCCTGGTTCCGGTCGACACGGTCGACGCGGTCATCGAGGCCGTACGGGACGGCGCCCCCGCCGTCGTCCCCGCGCTGCCGCTTGCCGACACCGTCAAGGAGGTCGAGCCCGCGGCCGTCGCCGGTGACCCGGAACCGGTCGTCGCCACCCCCGAGCGGGCCCGCCTCCGCGCCGTCCAGACGCCCCAGGGCTTCGACCGCGCGACCCTGGTCCGCGCCCACGAGACCGTCACCGACAACGTCACCGACGACGCGAGCATGGTCGAGCAGCTGGGCCTGACGGTCGTCGCCGTTCCCGGTCACGAGGAGGCCTTCAAGGTCACCCGCCCCCTCGACCTGGTCCTCGCCGAGGCGGTCCTCGCCCGCAGGAGGCTCAACGATGGCTTCTGAGCAGCCGCTGATCCTCCCGCAGGTCGGCATCGGCACCGACATCCACGCCTTCGAGGAGGGCCGCGAGCTGTGGTGCGCGGGCCTGAAGTGGGAGGGCGAGGGGCCGGGCCTGGCCGGGCACTCCGACGCGGACGTCGTCGCCCACGCGGCCTGCAACGCCCTCTTCTCCGCCGCCGGACTCGGTGACCTGGGACAGCACTTCGGCACCGGCCGCCCCGAGTGGTCGGGTGCCTCCGGGACCGCCCTCCTCACCGAGGCGGCCCGGATCGTCCGCGAGGCCGGCTTCACCATCGGCAACGTCGCCGTCCAGGTGGTCGGCCCCCGCCCGAAGATCGGCAAGCGGCGCGACGAGGCCCAGAAGATCCTCTCCGAGGCGGCCGGCGCGCCCGTCTCCGTCTCCGGCGCGACGACCGACGGCCTCGGCTTCCCGGGCCGCGAGGAGGGACTCATGGCGGTGGCGACCGCACTCGTGGTGCGGCTGGGCTGAGGGCGTGCGAGGGTACCCACACCACCAGTGATCCCTGGACTCCGGAGGGTGCCCATGTCCGCCGTACTGTCCGACCGGCTGAAGTCCCTGCTCGACCGCAAGGTGTTCATCGTCGTCGGCACCGTCCAGCCCGACGGCAGCCCGCAGCTGTCACCGGTCTGGGTGAAGCGCGACGGCGACGACCTCCTCTTCTCCACCACCGTCGACCGCCGCAAGTACAAGAACCTGGACCGCGAACCCCGGGTGACGGTCGTCGTCATGAACCCCGACCAGCCCTACGAGTACGCCGAGATCCGCGGCACCGCCGCGATGACGACCGAGGGCGGCCCGGCCCTCATCGACGAACTGAGCGAGAAGTACACCGGCAGGAAATACGCCGACTTCAACCCCGCCTCGTCCCAGGACGCCCAGCGGGTGGTCGTACGGATCAGCCCCCGGAAGGTGGTCGGGATGCTGTGAGGCCCCGGCATTGTGGGGAAGGGGCGTGAGGCACCCTCTCGCGCCCACTACCCTGGAGTGGTGACCATTCGCCTGTACGACACCAGCGCCCGGCAGATCCGTGACTTCACCCCGCTCACGCCGGGCTGCGTCTCGATCTACCTGTGTGGCGCCACCGTGCAGGCGGCACCGCACATCGGGCACGTCCGCTCGTACCTCAACTTCGACATCATGCGCCGCTGGTTCCAGTACCGCGGCTACGAGGTGACGTTCATCCGCAACGTCACCGACATCGACGACAAGATCATCGCCAAGGCCCACGAGCAGAACCGGCCCTGGTGGTCGATCGGGTACGAGAACGAGCGCGCCTTCAACGACGGCTACCACGCCCTGGGCTGCCTCCCCCCGACGTACGAGCCCCGCGCCACCGGCCACATCACCGAGATGGTCGAGATGATGCAGCGCCTGATCGAGCGCGGGCACGCCTACGCCGCCGACGGCAACGTCTACTTCGACGTACGGTCCTTCCCGGGCTATCTGCAGTTGTCCCGCCAGGAGCTGGACAACCTGCTCCAGCCGTCCGGCGAGGGCGAGACCGGCAAGCGGGACCCGCGGGACTTCGCCATGTGGAAGGCGGCCAAGCCGGGTGAGCCGACCTGGCCCACCCCGTGGGGAGAAGGCCGGCCCGGCTGGCACCTGGAGTGCTCGGCGATGGCGCACAAGTACCTGGGCAGCGCGTTCGACGTCCACGGCGGCGGGCTCGACCTGATCTTCCCGCACCACGAGAACGAGATCGCCCAGGCCAAGGCCTACGGCGACGACTTCGCGCGGTACTGGGTGCACAACGCCTGGGTCACCATGGCCGGCGACAAGATGTCCAAGTCGCTGGGCAACAGCGTGCTGGTGTCGGAGATGGTCAAGGTGTGGCGCCCGATCGTGTTGCGCTACTACCTGGGCACCCCGCACTACCGCTCGATGATCGAGTACAGCGAGGAGTCGCTGCGCGAGGCCGAATCGGCGTTCGCACGGATCGAGGGCTTTGTGCAGCGGGTCACCGAGCTGGCCGGGAAGACCGTCGAACCGGCCGCCGAGGTCCCGCCCGCGTTCGCCGAGGCGATGGACGACGACCTGGGTGTCCCGCAGGCCCTCGCCGTGGTGCACACCACCGTCCGGCAGGGCAACAGCGCGCTGGCCGCCGACGACAAGGAGGCCGCCGTCGCCCGGCTCGCCGAGGTGCGGGCCATGCTCGGCGTCCTCGGCATGGACCCCCTCGATGCGCAGTGGGCGGGGGATTCCGACCAGGCCGAGGATCTGCACGGCGTGGTCGACAGCCTCGTCCGCCTGGTCCTCGACCAGCGCGAGTCCGCCCGCGCCCGCAAGGACTGGGCCACCGCCGACGCCATCCGCGATCAGCTGGGCCAGTCGGGCCTGGTCGTCGAGGACAGCCCGCAGGGCCCGCGCTGGACCCTCGGCCCGCGCTGAGCCCAGGCCCTTGATCGATTGTGCCGCCCGGCCCCCCGGGCGGCACACTGCATAGACGTACGCACACTTTTTCGCAGAGAACAGGTAGGTCATGGCCGCGAACAACCGTCGCATGTCCGGCAAGAAGGGCGCGCAGGTCGGCAGTGGCGGCCAGCGGCGCAGGGGCCTGGAGGGCAGGGGGCCGACCCCGCCGGCCGAGATGCGCAAGGGGCACAAGAAGAACCGCATCGCCACGGCCAAGGCGAAGCAGACCGCGCGCCGCCCCGTGGCCCGGGGCCGTGGCGGCAAGTCGGCCTCCGAGCTGGTCGTCGGCCGTAACCCGGTCGTCGAGGCACTCCGCGAGGGCGTCCCCGCCTCGACCCTCTACGTCCAGCAGTTCATCGACAACGACGAGCGCGTCCGCGAGGCCCTCCAGCTCGCCGCCGAGCGCGGCGGCATCAACCTCATGGAGGCCCCGCGCCCCGAGCTGGACCGCATGACGAACGGCCTCAACCACCAGGGCCTGGTCCTGCAGGTCCCGCCGTACGAGTACGCGCACCCCGAGGACCTGCTCGACGCCGCCGCCGACGAGGGCGAGGACCCGCTGGTCGTCGCGCTGGACGGCGTCACCGACCCGCGCAACCTCGGCGCGGTCGTCCGCTCCGTCTCCGCCTTCGGCGGTCACGGCGTGGTCGTGCCCGAGCGCCGCTCGGCCGGTATGACCGCCGGCGCCTGGAAGACCTCCGCCGGTGCGGCCGCCCGTACCCCGGTCGCCCGCGCCACGAACCTCACCCGGGTGCTGGAGGCATACAAGAAGGCCGGCGTCACGGTCGTCGGCCTGGCGGCGGACGGCGAGGTCGAACTCGGCGACCTGGAGGCCCTGGCGGGCCCCGTCGTCATCGTCGTCGGCAGTGAGGGCAAGGGCCTGTCCCGCCTCGTCGGCGAAACCTGCGACTTCCGCGTGCGCATCCCGATGCCGGGCGGCGCCGAGTCGCTGAACGCGGGTGTCGCGGCCGGCATCGTGCTGTACGAGGCGGCCAGCAGGCGGAGCTGAACAACCGTCCGCAACTTCGCCCCTGCGGGGGAATTCCGGCGCCCATATGGCGTTCGAGGCGGCTTTGACGGGGTCCGGACACATCCGCCCCGTCAAAGCAGTGTCCTAACACCACGTCACTCGGTTAGATGCGTGTGGACACCAGAACACCCCGCACACCCACGGGGGACCGCTCGTCGGGTTACGACGACGCTCCCGCGCTGAGCATGGTGAAGGTGCCGAGCGATCCGGCGCAGGTCATCGTCAATCACGTCAGCTTCCGCGTGCAGCTGGGAGCGTCGGCGAGGCGCGTTCAATCCCCGCGGATCGCCCGGCTCCTGAGTGCCGCCCAGGACAGCTCCCGCATGCCCGTCGTGGGCACCGCGGGCCGGGCCGGCGCCACCGGCCGACGCCGCCCCGTCGTGTGGAGCGGCAAGTCCGCCCCCGACGACACCGGCGCCCACCGGCTCCTCCAGGCCGTGCGGGGCAGCAGCGTCCGCCACGCCGAAGAGCCCGAGGCCGGAGCCACCCAGGTCATCCCGCGCGTCCAGACCGGCTACGCCGACACCTACGACGAGCTGGACCAGACCGTCGAGACCCCCGTCGTCGGCCACCAGCGCACCGCCCCCGACGCCGACGGCACCCGCCTGCTGCCGCACATGCGCACGGTGAGCGGCGCCTACGACGACCCGCCCTACCCGGACGCGGACCGGGAGCCGTACGACGGCTACGACGACCCCGACGGCTACGACGACCCCGACGGCTACGACGAACACGACGGCTACGACGGCTACGACGACGCGTCCGATCCCGACACCCCCCGCGGCGCCAGGCGCCACGCGGACGACCCGTCCCGGCACGCCTACTACCCCGGCCGCCGGATGAACCTCGGCGTGGTCCTGCTCCCGCTGCGCATCTTCCTGGGTTTCATCTCCATCTACGCCGGCATGGGCAAGCTGTGCGACCCCGTCTACTTCGACGGCGGCAAGCGCGGGTCGATGGTCAAGTGGCTCAACACCCTGCACCCGTGGGACGTCGCCGAACCGCTGCGCCAGTTCGCCCTGCACCACCCGGTCGGCTCCGGCCTGGTCATCGCCTTCCTCCAGGTGGTCGTCGGCGTCCTGACCGTGCTGGGCTGCTGGCAGCGGGTGGCCGCGGTGGTCGGCGCCCTGCTCTCCGCCGCGCTGATCGTCACCGTCAGCTGGAAGACGGTCCCCGCCTACGACGCCCCCGACATCATCTACCTCGCCGCCTGGTCCCCGCTGATCATCGCCGGCGCCCCCGTCTACTCCGTGGACGGCCGTATCGCGGCCAGCGCCTGGCGCCGCCTCGGCCCCCGCGCCGACATCTGGGACCTGCGCCAGTACGTCCTGCGCCGCGGCGCGCTGATCACCGTCGTCACGGTCGGCCTCACCCTGCTGGTCGGCTCCCTGCTCGGCGGCGCCGTACGCGACTCCAGCCGCGTGGTCGTCCCCGGCCCCGGCGAGGCCCCCCGCAACAACCTCCCCGGCTCCCCGCTCCCGCAGGACACCGGCAACCGGAACAAGAAGACACCGCCGGCCTCCAGCTCGCCCACGGGCGGCGCCACGGCCGGCGCGAGCCCGTCCGGCGCGGCGTCGACCCCGGGCGCGACCAGGTCCGCCGGCGGTACGACCGCGGCCCCCAGCCAGACCCAGGGCACCACGGGCCAGATCCCGCCCCGCCAGTCCGCCCCGACCGGCGGCGCCCCCAGCACCACGGCCGGCCCCACCGGCACCCGTGGCACGTCGACCGGCGGCAGCTCGTCCTCGGGCGGCTCGAGCAGCTCCGGCGGCAACGCGTCCGGCGGCCAGGAGGGCTTGGTGGGCGGCCTGCTCGGGTAACCGCTCCGAGAAGCCGAAGGCCCCGTACCCGGTGAGGTACGGGGCCTTCGCGATGAACTAGCGCCCCAGAGCCGCCAGCTCCTTGGCCGCCTCGGTCAGGTCCTTCGCCGTATCAATGGCCCGCCAATAGGCTCCCTGCGGAATCGGGAAGCCGAAGAGCTTCCGCTCCCGGGCCAGCCCGGGAAACGTCGTCCGCTCGTGATCCCCCCGCTCGGGCAGCAACCCCGCGAACTCGGGCGAGAAGACATACACACCCGCGTTGATCTCGAACGTCGACGGCGGAGCCTCGATGAAGTCGGTGATGTGCCCGAACCCGTCGGTCTTCACCGCACCCCAGGGGATACGCGGCCGGGCCAGGGCGAGGGTCGCGACGGCATCCCGCTCGGTGTGGAAGTCGGCCATGTCCCGCAGGGAGAAGCGGGTCCAGATGTCGCCGTTCGTGGCGTACCAGGGCCGGTCGGGGCGGGGAAGGTGCGCGGCGGCGTACTTGAGGCCGCCGCCACGGCCGAGGGGCTCGGTCTCCACCACGGTGGTGACGGAGACGGGCAGGTCGGCGGAGTCCAGCCATTTCTGCAGGACGTCGGCGAGGTGGCCGCAGGAGACCACCACGTCGGTCACGCCTTCCTCGGCGAGCCAGGTCAGCTGATGGCCGATGATCGGAGTGCCCGTGCCGGGGATCTCGACCATCGGCTTGGGCCGGTCGTCGGTGTAGGGACGCAGCCGGGAGCCCTGGCCACCGGCCAGGACCACGGCTTGAGTGGGGCGCGACGCGGCGTTCGGATGGGTCATGACCGCACTGTACGTGGCGCCCCGCCCGGACCGGCCGGCAGCGGCGCGTTCCCTGAGGAGCCGTCAGCCGCGCGCGGCGAGCACGCCGGAGGCGAACGACGTGTCGCACACCGGGCGGGCGTAGGACTGGGCGCGCGGAACGCCGTACATGCGCGCCGCGGCCTGGCCGAGGGAGCGGGCGATGGAGGCGCAGTGCTTGGCCAGCGAGGGGTGGCCGTTGACGGCCTGCTGGAGGTGGGTCAGGACGACCCCCGGGTTCTTCTTCTGCAGCTCGGTGATCAGCCGGTCGCGGAGCAAATCCTGCGGGGCGCGGGAGGCCGTCTTGGCGGAGAGCGCCGCCGACGAGACGTCCGAGGCGGCCAGCGCCGAGCTGGAAGGGCTCCCCGTCCAGTTGACCCGGGTGACCGCGAGGGTTCCGGAGAGCACCAGGACGACGGGCAGGACGAGGGCGAGAGTGCGGCCGATACGGCGGGCAGGGCCGCCCCGATGGCCGCGTCGCGTCTGTGGAGTGGTGGAGTGCTTCACGCGTGTGAGGGTAGCGCGGGGTAATGATTTGGCGACATTTAGTCACCCTTTCGGGGGATGAGGTGCCGCATTTTTCTGGGTAAGGGGTTGACGCGCCACGCCCGAAATAATCGCTGTGCCGGGATATATCCGGGGGTATGCCTCACACGAAAGGGGCCCTGCGGCACTCCGCAGGGCCCCTTTCGTCAACTTGGGTGCAAACGCGCTGCTCAGTCGGAGAGACGCTCGCCCGTGGACGTGGAGAACACGTGGATCTCGCCCGGCCGCGGCACGACGTGCAGGGTGGAGCCCTTCTCCGGCACCTGGCGGCCGTTGACGCGGACCACCAGGTCCTTGACCTCGTCGCCGACCTCGGCGGTGCCGTAGACGTAGCCGTCGGCGCCCAGTTCCTCGACGACGTTCACGGAGACGGCGAGACCGGCCGGCGCGTCCGCGGCGTCCTTGGACAGGGAGGCGGCCACGGAGCCGTTGTGCTCGACCACGTCGAAGTGCTCGGGCCGGACACCGACGGTCACCGTGCGGTCACCCTTGTCCGAGGCGGCCGTCAGCGCCTCCCGGTTGACGGGGACGACACTGTTGCCGAACTTCACGCCGCCGTCGGTGATTGGTACCTCGACCAGGTTCATGGCCGGGGAGCCGATGAAGCCGGCGACGAAGAGGTTCGCGGGCCTGTCGTACATGTTCCGCGGCGAGTCGACCTGCTGCAGCAGACCGTCCTTGAGTACGGCCACCCGGTCGCCCATCGTCATGGCCTCGACCTGGTCGTGGGTGACGTAGACGGTGGTGATCCCGAGCCGGCGCTGCAGGCCGGCGATCTGCGTACGGGTGCTCACCCGGAGCTTGGCGTCCAGGTTGGACAGCGGCTCGTCCATGAGGAAGACCTGCGGCTCACGCACGATCGCGCGCCCCATGGCGACCCGCTGGCGCTGACCACCCGACAGCGCCTTCGGCTTCCGGTCCAGGTACTCGGTGAGGTCGAGGATCTTCGCGGCCTCCTCGACCTTCTGCCGGATCTCCGCCTTGTTGACGCCGGCGATCTTGAGCGCGAAGCCCATGTTGTCGGCGACCGTCATGTGCGGGTAGAGGGCGTAGTTCTGGAACACCATGGCGATGTCCCGGTCCTTGGGCGGCAGGTGCGTGACATCGCGGTCACCGATGCGGATGGCGCCGCCGTTGACGTCCTCCAGGCCCGCGAGCATCCGCAGCGAGGTGGACTTTCCGCAACCCGACGGGCCGACCAGGACGAGGAACTCGCCGTCCTCGATCGCGATGTCGAGCGCGTCGACGGCGGGCTTGGTGGAACCCGGGTAGATCCGGGTCGCCTTGTCGAACGTGACAGTGGCCATGGTGAATGGGCCCCCTTCTACCGGCAGGAACGTGCCGGACGATCCGTTGTAGGAAGGTGGTTGGTGTAGTCCACCCAGGTGAACTGCGCGAACTGGCTCAGGACGGTACCTGGCGTTCACTCGTTCTGTCAGTACCTGGGCCCTGGTGAACTTCGCGGAAATTTTCGAGTCCGCCTTCTTCTTCCGCTGCGGACCGGCACGTCTTCGCCGAGCCGAACGCCGTGGCCGCGCGGAACGCGCTCTGTGTACAGTGGAGCCGCCCTTCGCGTACGGCTCTGTAGTGCGCGATGCCTCCTTAGCTCAGTCCGGCCAGAGCAACGCACTTGTAATGCGTAGGTCGTCGGTTCGAATCCGACAGGGGGCTCCAGACGCACAACGGCCCCGGACTCCTCGTCCGGGGCCGTTTGCCGTGCCCGCTCAGTGCCTGCCCGCCACCCGGTCCGCCACCTTCGCCAGCCGGGAGGACTCCGTCCCCGGGTGGAGGCGTTCGCGCTGGTCGGCGGTGCGGTACGTGGCGTACATGCCGTGGACGCCGAGCCAGCGGAAGGGTTCCGGTTCCCACTTGCGGACCTTGTGGTTCACCCAGGGCAGGTCCGTCAGCTCGGTGCGGCCGCCCTGGCCGGAGTCCTGCTGGACCAGGTCGCGCAGGGTGCGGGCGGCCAGGTTGGCGGTGGCGACGCCGGAGCCGACGTAGCCGCCGGCCCAGCCGAGGCCGGTGGAGCGGTCGAGGGTCACCGTGGCACACCAGTCGCGCGGCACGCCGAGGACGCCCGACCAGGCGTGTTCCACGCGCACGCCGGCCAGGGCGGGAAAGAAGCGGGTCAGGATCTCGTGCAGGGCCTCGACGGTCTCCGGCTGTGTCCGGCCGTCGTTGTCCGTCCTCGACCCGAAGCGGTACGGCACCCCGCGTCCGCCCAGCGCGATCCGGCCGTCGGCGGTGCGCTGGGCGTACATGTAGGCGTGGGCCATGTCGCCGAGGGTTTCGCGGCCCGCCCAGCCGATCGACTCCCACTGCTCGTCGGTCAGCGGCTCGGTGGCGATCATGGAGGAGTTCATGGGGAGCCAGGTGCGTCTCTGGCCCTTCAGGGACGCCGTGAAGCCCTCCGTGCAGCGCAGGACGTACGGGGCGCGGACGGTGCCGTACGGGGTGACGGCGTGCTTGGGGCGGATCTCCGTCACCGGCGTGGACTCGTGGACGGTGACGCCCAGCGCCTCCACCACGGCCGCCAGGCCCTTCACCAGCTTCACCGGGTGCAGCCGGGCGCCGTGCGGGGTCCAGGTGGAGCCGACCGCGTCCGCGATGCGGATCCGCTCGGCCGTCTCCCGGGCGCCGTACAGCTCGCGGTCCTTCTCGCCGTACGACAGCTCGCGCTCGTGGAAGGCCTTCAGGCGTGTCAACTGGGCGGGTGTGGTGGCGACTTCGAGGACACCGCCCCGGTGCACGTCCGCCTCGATGCCCTCGGCCCCGGCGACCGCGACGACCTCGGCCACGGTGTCGTTCATCGCCTTCTGCAGCCGTACGGCGGCGTCACGGCCGTGCAGCCCGGCGTACCGGTCGCGGCCGGCGATGCCGTTGTAGAGCCAGCCGCCGTTGCGGCCGGAGGCGCCGTAGCCGCAGAACTTCTGCTCCAGGACGGTGATGCGGAGGAAGGGGGCGGCCTTCTTGAGGTAGTACGCCGTCCACAGGCCGGTATAGCCGCCGCCGACGATGACGACGTCGGCCGACGCGTCCCCGGACAGCGGCTCGCGTACCGCGGGGAGGCCGTCGTCCGCGTACCAGAAGGAGATCCCGCCGTTGACGACACTGCTTGCCGAGCTGCTCATGGCCGGGACGTTAACTCCTGAGTGCGGCCAGTGTCTCCTTCGGATTCCATGCTTTTCCGCGGCCCCTCGTCAGCGGGTGGCAGGCCAGACCGATCAGTACGGAGACGAAGTGGCCGAGCTCGGTGAAGGACCGCTCCATGGCCAGCGACAGCCCGAAGAGGGCCAGCACCGCCAGCAGGTACGCGTACCGCCAGGGGGCCGAGACCCGGTAGGTGAGCGCGCCGATGACCCCGGCGAGCGCGTAACTCACGCCGACATCCAGGGTGTTGACCGCCGAGTGCGGGGCGATGCCGTCCCGGATCGCCAACAGCAGGGCACCCTCGCTGATCAGCGTGGCCAGCACGTGCGCCAGCACGCACACGGCGAGCCAGCGGGCGGTACCCAGCCAGCGTTCGGCCGGTGCGTGGAACGCCGTGTACAGCACGGCGTACGGGATCCAGTGGCCGCTGTCGATCCACATGGCGCTGGCCACCAGCACCCGGACCGGGTTGCGGGACAGCTCGTGGATGTTGGTCGACCGCTGCCGCAGGAAGTGCTGCTCGAACTCCGGCGACATGTGGTGCAGGGCGACGGTCGTGATGAACAGGATCGTCAGCCACACGTATGTGCCGGGGGCGCTGCGGACGTACGCCCACACGCCGCCGGGGCCCCGGATAATGCGCATGAGCCGATTCACGCACGTCAGTATCGTTCGGTACGTGATTGACATCCCCGGCGATCTGGCGGAAGCGGCCGGATCTCGCGGTGGCCTTCCTGGACCGGTGGGGGCTGCGGCCGGCCGGACCCTCGATGAACGGTGTCAGCGCGCTGGTCCTGCCGGTCGTCCGCGCCGACGGCGGCCCCGCGGGTCCTGAAGCTGCAGCTGCCGGACGAGGAGAGCGAGGGCGAGCCGGTCGCGCTGCGGGTGTGGGACGGCGACGGGGCCGTACGACTCCTCGACCACGACCCGGGCGAGGCCGTCCTGGTCGTCGCGCGGCTGCTGGCCCGTCTGACGTCGTTCCCGGCGCCGCCGGGCATGCGACGGCTCGGCGACATCGCCGAGGGCATGCTGGAGCGGACCCCGTGGGCACTGGAGCGCATCCCCGACGTCCGGGCCCGCCGCCTGATCGCGGACTGTGCGGCCGCCGTGCGCGAGGTGGCCGCCGAGCCCGGCGACCGGCTGCTGCACTGGGACCTGCACTTAGAGAACGTCCTCGCCGCCGACCGCGCCGAGTGGCTCGCCATCGATCCCAAGCCGCTCGCGGGTGACCCCGGCTTCGAGCTGTGGCCCGCGCTGGACAACCGCTTCGAGGCGGCCGAGGTCCGCCGGCGCTTCGACGCGATGACGGAGGTACTCGGCGCGGAGACTGCGCACGGCGTGACCGAGCCCGCGCGGTAAACCCGCGTGCCCCGGTGTGGTGGCCCCGGTTAGCCTCCTCGCATGATTCGTACCGCTGCCCCTGCCGACATCCCCGTCATCCATGCCCTGGTCCGTGAACTGGCCGAGTACGAGAAGGCCCCGGAGGAGGCGCGGGCGAGTGAGGAGCAGCTGCGGGAGGCGCTGTTCGGTGAGCAGCCGGCGGCGTTCGCGCATGTCGCGGTGGACGACGCCGACGGTGAGCCGGTCGGGTTCGCGCTGTGGTTCCTGAACTTCTCCACCTGGCGCGGTGTGCACGGGATCTATCTGGAGGACCTGTACGTGCGGCCGAGTGCGCGCGGCGCCGGGCACGGGCGGGCGCTGCTGACGGAGCTGGCGCGCATCTGTGTGCGGCGCGGGTACGAGCGTCTGGAGTGGTCGGTGCTCGACTGGAACCGGCCCGCGATCGGTTTCTACGAGGCGCTCGGTGCCCGTCCGCAGGACGAGTGGACGGTGTACCGGCTCACGGACGGGGCGTTGGCGGCGCTGGGCTCAGGTCACTGATTCCGGTACCGGTGCCCTGACGGCCGGCATTTTCCCAGGTCAGGGGGTTTGTCAGTGGCGGGGTGCAGCATGGGGTCATGGCGAGGAGAGCGACGGGCGGCCGTGCGGCGGGCCGGGCAGGGGTGAAGGGTGCGCGACGGCCGGAGCTGCGGCTGCCGTCGCTGGAGCCGTGGCCGGACGGGGAGTTGCGACCGGACGGGGACTATGACGGGCTGGAGTTCCGGGACGCGGACCTCACCGGGCAGGACGGGGTGGGCGCCCGGTTCATGGACTGCGCGCTGACGGGCTGCTCGGTGGACGGTACGGCGCTGGGCCGGGCCAGAGTGCTGGACTCGGTCCTGACGGGACTGCGCGGGGTGGGCACGCATCTCGCCGAGTCCACGTTCCGGGACGTCGAGCTGATCGACGCCCGGCTGGGCGGCACCCAGCTGCACGGCGCCGTCCTGGAGCGGGTCGTGGTGCGCGGCGGCAAGATCGACTACCTGAATCTGCGCGAGGCCCGCCTCAAGGACGTCGTCTTCGAGTCGTGCGTGCTCGTCGAGCCGGACTTCGCGGGCGCGAGCCTGGAGCGGGTGGAGTTCGTCGACTGCGCGCTGAGAGAGGCCGACTTCGGCAGTGCGACGCTGACGGACGTGGACCTGCGCGGGGCCGCTCCGCTGGAGATCGTGCGGGGCCTGGACCGGCTGTCGGGGGCGGTGATCAGCACGGGCCAACTGCTGGATCTGGCACCGGTGCTGGCGGCGGAGCTGGGAATCCGGGTGGAGTGACCCCGCTTCCGGGGCCCTGCCGCGGTCCTACGCCACGCGGGGAAAGCGGGCCTGGAGTGTCCAGATCGCCGGGTTTTCCGACAGGTCCTCATGGAGGTCGGTGAGGTCCGCGATCAGATCGTGCAGGAAGTCGCGGGCCTCGCGGCGCAGTGCGGTGTGGGAGAAGGACAGCGGGGACTCCTCGGCCGGCACCCAGTCGGCGGTGATGTCCACCCAGCCGAAGCGGCGCTCGAAGAGCATCCGGTCGGTGGACTCGGTGAAGTCCAGCTCCGCCCGCTGGGGCCGGGCGGCGCGGGAGCCCATCGGATCCCGGTCCAGCCGTTCCACGATGTCGCACAGCGCCCACGCGAAGTCCAGCACCGGCACCCATCCCCAGGCTGTGGACAGCTCCCGGTCCGTCTTCGTGTCCGCGAGATAGACGTCCCCGCAGAACAGGTCGTGCCGCAGCGCACGGACGTCCGCGCGGCGGTAGTCGGTCTGCGGGGGGTCGGGGAACCGGTTGGAGAGGGCGTAGCCGATGTCGAGCACGGAAGAGATGGTGTCATGCCTGCGTACGAGCCCCGACGCATAAGATCACTGGCATGCCCAGACCCGTACGCCTTGTGCCGGCCGTAGCCGTCCTGCTCGCCCTCACCGGCACCGCGTGCGGCGCCGGAGTGCACGGCACCCCGGGCGGCTCCGGGGTGCGCGACCCGTACTTCCCGAAGGCCGGCAACGGCGGCTACGACGTCGGGCACTACGACCTCACCCTCGACTACACCCCCGCCACCCGCCGTCTGACCGGTACGGCGGTGATCACCGCCCGCGCCACCCAGAACCTGTCCGCCTTCGGCCTCGACCTCGCCGGGCTGGACGTCGGCTCGGTCACCGTCGAGGGCAGGAAGGCCCGCTTCAACCGCGCCGGCCAGAAACTCACCGTCCGCCCGCACGACGACCTGAGCAAGGGCGAGACCTTCCGCACGGTCGTCCGCTACTCGGGCACCCCGCGCACCCTCACCGACCCCGACGGCTCCGAGGAGGGCTGGCTGCCCACCGCCGACGGCGCCCTCGGCCTCGGCGAACCCGTCGGCTCCATGGCCTGGTTCCCCGGCAACAACCACCCCTCCGACAAGGCCACCTACGACATCACCGTCACCGTCCCCAAGGGCCTCCAGGCCGTCTCCAACGGCGAGTTGGCGGACCAGTCCACCAGGGGCGGCCGTACGACCTACCACTGGCACACCGCCCAGCCCATGGCGAGCTACGTCGCCACGGTCGCCGTCGGCCATTTCGACATCAGCCGCAGCACCGGCCCGCACGGGCTGCCGATCATCACCGCCGTCGACCCCACGCAGGCGAAGGCGAGCGAGGAGGTGCTCGCGCAGCTCCCCGGCATCATCAGGTGGGAGGAGATCAACTTCGGGCCGTACCCCTTCTCCTCCACCGGTGCGATCGTCGACCGGCCGGGCTCCGCCGATTACGCCCTGGAGACCCAGAACCGGCCCGTCATCCCTGCCGACCACCTGGCGACCGGCACGCTCGTGCACGAACTCGCCCACCAGTGGTACGGCGACGCGGTCACCCCGAAGTCCTGGCAGGACATGTGGCTCAACGAGGGCTTCGCCACCTACGCGGAGTGGCTGTACCAGGAGGACCACGGCGGCAAGAGCGCCCAGCAGACCTTCACGGACCTCTACGACGGCGACAACGAGGCGATCTGGGCCTATCCGCCCGCCAAGCCGTCGAGCGCCGCGCACATCTCCGACAGCCCTGTCTACCAGCGCGGCGCGATGGTCCTGCAGAAGATCCGGCAGAAGGTCGGCGACGACACGTTCTACGACATCATCCAGGGCTGGGTGGCCACCCACCGGTACGGCAACGTGAGCACCGCCGACTTCACCGCGTACGTCGAGAAGAAGGCCCCGCACCGGGACTTCACCGAGATCTGGAAGGACTGGCTGTACGGCGACCGCAAGCCGGACCACCCGTGACGGGCGATCCGGCCACCGTACGGGATCCGCTATGCGGACGGGGTGTGCGGAGTCGACTCCCTTGCCTTTCCCCGGCCGGACGGCCGGGGACTCCGAGGCTTCACCGCCGGGGCAGGCCTGCTCAGACGTTCACACCGAAGTCCTGGGCGATGCCGACCAGACCCGAGGCGTAACCCTGGCCCACGGCGCGGAACTTCCACTCCGCGCCGTTGCGGTACAGCTCGCCGAAGACCATGGCCGTCTCGGTGGCGGCGTCCTCGGAGAGGTCGTAGCGGGCGATCTCGGCGCCGCCGGCCTGGTTGACGATGCGGATGTAGGCGTTGCGGACCTGGCCGAAGTTCTGGCCGCGGTTCTCGGCGTCGTAGATGGAGACCGGGAAGACGATCTTGTCGATGTCGGCCGGGAGCGCGGCCAGGTTGACGTTGATCGCCTCGTCGTCGCCCGCGCCCTCGCCCGTGCGGTTGTCGCCGGTGTGGACGATGGAGTTGTCCGGGGTCTGCTTGTTGTTGAAGAACACGAAGTGCGCGTCCGAGTAGACCTTCCCCTGGCCGTTCACCGCGATGGCGGAGGCGTCCAGGTCGAAGTCCGTGCCGGTGGTGGTGCGGACGTCCCAGCCGAGGCCCACGGTGACGGCGGTCAGGCCCGGAGCCTCCTTGGTGAGCGAGACGTTGCCACCCTTGGACAGGCTTACAGCCATGTTGGGAGTCCCTTCCCTCGGATATCTGTTGGATATCTGTGTATCTGTGCCGATGAGCTTGCCGATGAAGCTACCGTCACCCGGGAGAACGTCGAGAGGGGTGCCGTCGGTTCCGGGTCTCTTTACCTTTTTTACCGAGCGGGAGGGCCCGGGCCGGAAATCCAGGTGACGAGGAGCGGGCGCGACCGGGAACATGGAACGCATGTCCGGTCCTTACGTCATCCGCGGCTCCGTCTCGCTCCCCGAGGCCGAGCTCATGTGGCGTTTCTCCAGGTCGTCCGGGCCCGGCGGACAGCACGTCAACACCAGCGACTCGCAGGTGGAGCTGCGTTTCGACCTGGCGCGCACCGAGGCGCTCCCCGCGGTGTGGAAGGAGCGGGCGCTGCAGCGGCTCGCGGCCCGGCTCGTCGACGGAGTGGTGACCGTACGGGCCTCCGAGCACCGCTCCCAGTGGCGCAACCGCGAGGTCGCCGCCGTACGCCTCGCCTCCCTCCTCGCGGAGGCCGCCGCGCCCCCGCCCAAGCCGCGCCGGCCGACCCGGATCCCGCGCGGCATCAACGAACGCCGGCTGCGGGAGAAGAAGCAGCGCTCGCAGACCAAGCGGGGCCGCTCGGGCCGCGACTGGACGTGAGGCCCGGAGACGGTGTGCCCGTCACATCTCCGGTCCGGCGTTCGTCAGTGAGGCGAGAGGACCCCCGAGGGTGACGGAGAGGCCGGACAGCACATGACGAGCGACAACGGGCAGCACCGCGACGACGACCTTCTCGCCGAGCGGTTCCAGGCGTACCGGGGGCATCTGCGGGCCGTCGCCTACCGGATGCTGGGCTCGGCCGCGGAGGCCGAGGACGCGGTGCAGGAGGCGTGGTTCCGGCTGCGCCGGTCCGACACCGGTGAGGTGAGCAACCTCGGGGGCTGGCTGACGACCGTCGTCGGCCGGGTCTGCCTCGACATGCTCCGCTCCCGCCGCTCCCGCGGTGAGGAGCCCCTGGACACCTGGCGTGCGGGAGCCTCCGCCGAACCGGACCCGGCACAGGACGCCGTGCTCGCGGACTCGGTCGGGGTGGCGCTGCTCGTCGTCCTCGACACGCTCTCCCCGGCCGAGCGGCTCGCGTTCGTGCTGCACGATCTGTTCGGGGTGCCGTTCGAGGAGGTCGGCGGCATCCTCGGGCGCAGCCCGGCCGCCGCACGGCAGTTGGCCAGCCGGGCGCGGCGCCGGGTGCGGGGCGCGGAGGCGCCGGAGGCCGACCTGGTCCGGCAGCGGGAGGTGGTCGACGCGTTTCTGGCGGCCGCGCGGGACGGTGACTTCGACGGATTGCTCGCGGTGCTCGACCCGGACGTGCTGGCCCGCAGCGACGCCGGTACGAGCATCGGGGCGGCCGGGGTCGCCTCCGGCGCGCGGAACTTCGCCCATCTGGCCCGGATGGCGCGTCCCGCGCTGGTCGACGGGGCCACGGGGCTGGTCGTGTACGCCGACGGCCGCCCGGAGCGCGCCCTGACGTTCACCTTCGTCGCCGACCGGATCGCGTCCATCGACATCGTGACGAACCCGGACCGGTTGGCGGAGCTGACGATCGAGCAGGGGTAGGCCGGTTCAGCGGGCGGTGCGGGTAGTCGGGCGGGGGTGAGCCGGGTTGGGCCGGGGTCGGCCGGGGTCGGCCGGGGTTGGCGACCCGCATCCGCGTACGGCTCATACGGCCAGCACCCCCACCGTCTCACCCCCGTCGACCTCCCCCGTCGGGCGGAAACCCAGGCCGAGGTAGAAACCCTCCGGTCCGTCCGCGCCGGGGTGCCAGCAGACGTACATCTCCGTGCCGCCCCGGCCGCGGATCAGGTCGGCCACGGCGGCGACGGCGAACCGGCCGTAGCCCCGCCCCTGCGCGTCGGCGGCGATGTTGAGGCGCCACAGCCCCGAGCGGCGCACGCTGCCGTCGCCGTACCAGTCGATGTCGAGGAAGGCCATCAGAAAGCCGACCGGGCGGTCGTCGTCGACGATGAGCCGGGGCCAGGCCACGCCGCAGGGGTGGACGTACGCCTCGGCAAGGGACTGCACGACCGGCCGGACCGCGTGTTCCTGGTCGGGGCGGATCCGGATGCCGATCGCGGTGTCGAAGTTCGCGGGCGTTACTTCTTCCAGACGAGGTGTCATCCGGGCACCGTAGACACCCGGTTCACTCCCCGGCCACGCGATATCGGGGCTCAGCCCACGTGCCGGTACCGGCCGCGGAAGTACAGCAGCGGGCCCCCCTCCGCGCTCGGCACCCGCGCGGTCAGGACGCGGCCGATGACGAGGGTGTGGTCGCCGGCCGTCACCCGCTGCTCGGTGCGGCACTCCAGCGTGGCCAGCGCGCCGCCCACCAGCGGTGCGCCGGTGGCCTCGCCGCGGACGTAGGCGATGTCCTCGAAGAGCAGACGGTCGCTGATGCGGCCCTTCATGGCGAAGCGGCCCGCGATGTGCCGCTGGCTCTCGGCGAGCACTGACACCGCCCACAGGGGCTGCTCGTCGAGCAGGTCGTCCATGCGGGAGCCCTCGCGCAGGCTGACCAGGACCAACGGCGGGTCGAGGGAGACGGACAGGAAGGCGGTGGCGGTCATGCCGACGTCCTCCATGCCGGGCGCGCCCGGGTCGTCCGGGTCCAGCGGCGGCTCCTGCGCGGTCACCAGGACGACCCCGGCGGCCAGTCGGGACATCGCGGCCCGGAACTCGTCGTTGCTCACCCCCTCAGCATGCCCGGTAGCTGCGGTGGCGGTGGGTGAGGGAGTCTTCAGCACGCCGGAAACGCTAGTCTCCGCCCCGCGCGGGCCACATCGGGCCTCGGCCCGAACCGGGTCCTAGGACCAACGGACGACCGGTGGGTGCGTCAGGTGAACAGATCCGCAAAGCTTGCGTTCGGGAAACGCACGGGGAAAGTGCGGAAACTCCACTCAATTGTTCACGTTCTTCTGTGACTTGAGTCACAAGAGGCAGGAATTGTTGACCCTGTGTACCGAGTGGGCAGCGCGCTGTGATTCAGTGGCAGGGAAGCTGTACGAGCACCCTTGATTCGCTGCGAGGTCTCGGGGGGAGGGCGAGCATGGAGACCGAGTCGGAGCCGTATGTCCGTCTTGCGTCCCTGCGACAGCTGCACCAGGTCATGGCCGACATGAACACGGCACGCAGCCTGGCGGACACACTGCAGACCGTCTCCGACGGCGCCGTGCACGCCCTCGGGTACGAGATGGCGTGCGTGAACCTCGTACGCCCCGACGGCGATCTCGTCGTCGCCGCGTTCTCCGGCAACTCCGCCGCCGAGGCCCTGATCACCGGCCGGGTCGGCTCCCGCGAGTCCTGGGAGCGGCGGCTGGACATGGGCGAGCGCTGGGGTGACCTGGTCTTCATACCGCACACCGAGGGCTGGGTCCTCGACGACGACGACGTCCCCCAGTGGTACACCGACGGCCCGGCGCCCCGCTTCGAGGACGAGTGGCACCCCTCCGACCGCCTCTTCGCGCCCATGTACACACCCGGCGTGCAGGGCGGCTCCTGCGGCGAGCTGCTCGGGGTGATCTCCGTCGACCGGCCGCGCAACGGCCGCCGCCCTGGCGCCTGGGGCCGCGAGGCCCTGCAGATGTACGCCTTCCAGGCCGCCATCGCGATCAGCAACGCGCGTCTACGTGCGAACATGCAGCGCGCCCTGGTCCGTCTGGAGCGTGATCAGCAGGCCCTGCGCGCCAGTGAGGAATCCTTCCGGCAGGCCTTCGAGTACGCCCCCTCCGGCATGGCCATCGCCGAGATGGGCGGTGACCAGCACGGCCGCATCCTGCGCAGCAACGACGCCCTGTGCCGCCTCCTGGGCCGCCCCGCCTCCGCGATGCGCCGCTACTCCTTCTCCGACCTGGTCCACCCCGAGGACATCGGCACCCTGCTGCGCACCTCGGCGGAGGGCGGCCGCGCGGAACTCCGCCTGGGCCGCCGCGACGGCACGTACGTGTGGGTCTCCCTGCGCAACTCGGTCGTGGCCGACGCCGCCGACGGCCCCCGTTTCCTCCTCACCCACGTCGAGGACATAGAGGAGCGCAAACGCCGCGAACTGCAGCTGGCCCACCGCGCCTCCCACGACTCCCTCACCGGCCTGCCGAACTCCGCGGAACTGCGCTCCCGCCTCTCGGCCCGCCTCTGCCGGCGCCCCGCCCACGCCGGCGACCTGGAATCCCTGGACGCGGCCTACGGCCACCCGGCCTTCGACGCGCCCGCGGCGGCCCACGGCTTCGACTACCGGCCGGGCACGGAGGCGTACGACACCTTCGACCACCACGTCCACGCGGTCGCTCCCGAGGACGGCCGCGACGACGGCACCAAGGGCCTCGCGGTCCTCTTCTGCGACCTGGACGGCTTCAAGTCGATTAACGACCGCTTCGGGCACAACGCGGGCGACGCGGTCCTGATCGAGGTGGCCCGACGCCTCTCACGCGGGGTCCGCGACGGCGACACGGTGGCCCGCCTGGGCGGCGACGAGTTCGTGATCCTCGCCGACGGCCTCGGCCGGGCCGACGCCCAGGACCTCGCCGTACGGCTGCGCAACGAGATCATCCAGCCGATCCGGGCCGAGGGCCGGGCCGTCCGGGTGGGCGCGAGCTTCGGTATCGGCTGGGCACACTGCGGCATGACGGCGGACGAAGTGCTGAAGTCAGCCGACGAGCGTATGTACGTAGAGAAACGATCTCGTCCCAAACAACACCGACGCGCCGGATGATCCCCAGGTCAGGGACCTGATGCGATTCGAGTCACCCGTTTGGGCCAGCCAGAGCGGGTAGGCTCGCTGTTCCATACCCCGTATCGCATCCGCCCGCACCCGCTGAGGAGACCAAGGGATGACGCCCGGCGAAAACGGCCCGAGCACGCCCGAGGACGACGACCCGTTCGGCTACCTGTATGCCGACGGCCAGGCCAGAGGAGCCCAGCCGCCGTCCGGCGGTTACGGCTACCCGAACTCGGTCAGCAGGGTGCGTACGGTCGGTGAGCGGCAGTACGGCCAGCAGCCGCCGCAGTACGGCCAGCCGGCCGTGCCGCAGCAGCAGGGCGCCCCCGGCCGGCCGAACGCCTACTACCAGGCCCCGGAAACCCTCCCCGGCGGCACCCCGCCGCCCGGCCGCCCGCAGACCCAGCCCGCCCCCAGCCGCCGCGGCCCCAACACCAAGGGCCTGCTGATCGGCGCGATCGCGGTGGTCGCCGCGGTCGTCGTCGGCATCGGCGCCGCGATGCTCAACGGCAACGACGACAAGAAGAAAGCCAACCAGGCGGGCACGCCCCCGACCCAGTCCCAGAGCCACGCGCCCAGCCCGTCCGGCAGCAGCTCTACGGCGCCGGGGGAGCTGCCGAAGACGGACGCGAGCGCGCTGCAGCTCGGGCCCGGTGTGACGACAGCGTCGACTACCAAGGGGGCGCAGGCCAAAGGTGGCAGCTACGTGACCGGCTTCAACCAGGTCGGAGCCTCGGTCACCTGGACCGTCAACGGCATCCCCAAGTCCGGCAAGTACAGCGTGTACGTCGGTTACAGCGTCCCAGGCAAGGACGCCACTGCCACCCTCACGGTCAACGGCACGGCTTCCGAGAGGCCCGTCGGCCTGAACAACTGGGCGCACGCCGCCGAGGGCGACTATGAGAAGGGCTGGACGAAGACCTACAACTGGATCCAGCTCAACAAGGGCACGAACACCATCAAGCTCTCGTGCGAACAGGGCAACCAGTGCGACGCCCTCATCGATCAGATGTGGCTGGTCAACGGCTGGGTCAATTACAGCGGCTGAGTTCCGCAGTCGTATCCCAACCTCGCGGCCGCCGGAGCTGTTGGCTGCCGGCGGCGTCCGCCTTCGACACAGAGGACGGCCACCCGGAAGGGCCCCCGGACGGGGCATCAGGGTCGGTGACCACGGCCAGGCCCTTCCGTGCCGGGAGTGGCACGGATCTACCGATCTCGCGATCGCTCCGCTGCTCGACTTCGGGTGTCACGCCGCGCTGACCACCCCGGTCACCGTCACCCGCCCCCGCAGCTCCTCGTACACCGCAGGGTCGAACTCGCCGGCGGCCGGAGCCCGTACCGTCGCCGCCGACAGCGCGACCGCGCGGGCCAGCCGCTCCGGCCAGGGAAGATTCTCCAGCAGGCCCGAGAGCAGGCCTGCCACGGCCGAGTCGCCCGCGCCGGTGGGGTTGCCGCGCACGCGGGCCGGTGGGGTGGCGCGCCAGCGGCCCTCGGGGGTGACGGCCAGCAGGCCCTGGGCGCCGAGGGAGGCCACCACCGCCTGCGCCCCACGCCGCCGTGCATCCTGAGTGGCGCGCAACGGTTCGTGTGAGCCGGTCAGTTCGGCCAGTTCGTCGGTGTTCGGCTTGATGAGGTCGGGGCGGGCGGCCACCCCGCGGCGCAGGGGTTCGCCGCTCGTGTCGAGGAGGACCAGGACGCCTGCGGAACGTGCCGACCGGACCAGGTTCGCGTACGCGCCGACCGGGACGCCAGGCGGCAGGCTGCCGCACAGGGCAACTGCCGAGACGGACGGCAGCAGTTCCTCGTAGCGGTCCAGGAACGCGCCCCACTCGGCCGGCGCGATGTGCGGGCCCGGCTCGTTCAGCTGGGTCGTGTCACCCGAGAGTTCGTCCACGATCGCGATCGTGCGCCGGGTCGCACCGGCGACCGGGACCAGCGCGTCCGTCAGCCGGGGTACATCCGTCAGCCGGTCGCGTATCGACCGGCCTGTCGCGCCGCCCGTGAAGCCCGTGACCGTCACCTCGTGGCCGAGGGCGGCCAGTACGCGGGCCACGTTCACGCCCTTGCCGCCCGGCCGTTCGATGACCTCCGAGACCCGGTGCGAGGCGTGCGGCCGTAGCGACCGCACCCGATAGGTGAGGTCGAGAGCGGTGTTCAGCGTGACCGTGAGGATCACCCGGGTCGACCTCCCTCGAGTCCAGCGGCTGCCATCGCGCCTGTCATCGGTTTCCGGGGCCCGATCATGCCAAAGAGACGGCGGCCGGCCCAGTCACGAGTCGGCCGCCCTCAAGGGAAAAGACGGGCAGATCAGGCCAGTTGGGGAGCGACCACCCACTCGCCCCGGCGCATCACGCCCTTCACGTCGAAGTTGGCGTCCAGCAGGACCAGGTCCGCGTCCTTGCCGGGCTCCAGGGAGCCGATGCGGTCGGAGAGGCCGAGCAGACGGGCGGGGTTCACCGACAGCGCCGTCACCGCGTCCTGCACCGACAGCTTGTCGACGGTCACCGCCCGCTGGAACGCCCGGTCCAGGGTGAGCGTCGAGCCCGCGATCGAGCCGCCCTCCACCAGCCGGGCCACGCCCTCGCTGACCTCGACCTCCAGCGGGCCGAGCAGATAGCGGCCGTCGCCGGCGCCGGCCGCGTCCATCGCGTCCGTGATGAAGGCGACGCGGGAGGCGCCCGCGTGGTGGAAGGCCAGCTCCAGGGCGGCGGGGTGGAGGTGTACGCCGTCGTTGATCAGCTCGACCGTGACCCGCTCGTCCTCCAGCAGGGCGGCGATCGGGCCGGGCGCGCGGTGGCCCAGCGGGGGCATCGCGTTGAAGAGGTGGGTGGCGACCGTGGCGCCCGCGTCGATGGCCTGGACCGTCTGCTCGTAGGTCGCGTCCGTGTGGCCGACGGCGGCGATCACGCCGTGCTCGGCGAGGAGGCGTACGGAGTCGATGCCGCCCGGCAGCTCGGTGGCGAGGGTGACCATCGTCGCCCTGCCGCGTGCCGCGTCGATCAGCTTGCGCACCTCGGCCGGGTCCGGGTCGCGCAGCAGCCCCTCGGAGTGCGCGCCCTTGCGGCACGGCGAGATGAACGGCCCCTCGAAGTGGATACCGGCGATCTCTCCCTGCTCGGCCAGCTCGCTCAGCAGCCCGGCCTGCGTCACCAGCAGGTCCATCTCGTCGGTGACGGTCGAGGCGACGAGGGTGGTGGTGCCGTGCAGACGGTGTGTACGGATGGCGTGCAGTACGTCATCGGCCGTACCGGAGAAGGAGGCCCCGCCGCCGCCGTGGTTGTGGATGTCGACGAAGCCGGGGACCAGCCAGTGGCCGGTCACGTCGATCACCTCGGCGTTCCCGGGAGCGGCGGCCGTGATCTTCGTGCCCTGCACGGAGACACGGCCGTCGTCCACCACTCCGCCGGGCAGCACCACCCGAGCACCTGCGAGAACCAAGCTGGGAGCCATCAGGCGGTTACCTCCGAGGGGTCGGTGGGGTCGAGGTCGGTGGAGTCCAGCAGGTCCTGCGCCAGCAGCCCCGCGCCCAGGCACCCGGCGGTGTCACCCAGGGCCGCGGGCACGATCGTCGGGAGTTTCTGGAAGGTGACCCGCCGCCGGACGGCGTCCCGCAGCGGCTGGAACAACACTTCCCCCGCCTCGGCGAGACCGCCACCGATGATCAGGGTGCGCGGGTCCAGCAGGGTGAGCGCGGTGACCAGGCCGTCGGCGAGCGCGTCGACCGCCTGCTGCCAGATTCGGACGGCGTTCGGGTCACCGGACGCGACGGCCTTGGCGCAGTCGGCGGCGTCCGCGTCCGGGTCGCCGCAGGCCGCCGCCCAGGCCTCGCTGACGGCGGACGCGGAGGCGTACCGCTCCAGGCAGCCGTGCTGTCCGCAGGGACACGAGATCCCGCCGGGCCGTACGACGATGTGGCCGATCTCGCCGGCGAAACCGTGCGCGCCCGCCTCCACCCGGCCGTCGATGCCGATGGCGCCCGCGATCCCGGTGCCGAGCGGCACGAACAGGAACCGGTCGGCGCCCCGGCCCGCGCCGATCCGGCCCTCGGCGAGGCCGCCGGTGCGTACGTCGTGGCCGAGGGCGACGGGGACGCCGAGCCGCTGTGCGAGCAGCGCGCGCAGGGGTACGTCCCGCCAGCCGAGGTTGGCGGCGTACGCGGCGACGCCCTGCTCCTCGTCGACGATGCCGGGGACGGCGATGCCGACAGCGGCGGCGGCCTCGCCGTAGCGTTCCACGCCGTAGGTGTGCAGCTCGGCGGCGAAGTCGAGGATCGTCGCGACCACCGCGTCCGGTCCGCGTTCGCGTCCGGTGGCGCGTCGGGCGCGGTGGAGCAGCGCGGGGGTTCCGGGGGGTGGCCCCCCGCAAGACGCCGTGCCGGCGCCGACGAGGGCGGCCTTCATTCCGGTACCGCCCACGTCCAGGGCGATGACATGTCTCACCACGGCCCCTAGTGTGAACCTCGCACCCGCAAGAGGTCTAGTCCACTTACGTGGTGTAGACCTTGTCTATCCATATATTGAACGGTCAGACAGCAGGGTTGGGGCTTTTACGGTGCGTCGGCGTACGGCAGGAACGATCGCGGTGGTGTCCGCACTGGGCATGACGGCGGTTCTCAGCGGCTGCGGGAGCACGGGCTCCTCCGACGTCACCCTGAGACTGGTCGCCGCCGACTACGGCGACTCGGCCGCCCACAGTTCCAAGAAGTACTGGGACGCCCTGGTCAAGGAGTACGAGTCCAAGCACCCCGGCGTGAAGGTCGACGTCAGCGTGTACTCCTGGAACGACGTCGACGCCAAGGTCAAGAACATGGTCGCCGCGGGCCACGCCCCCGACCTGGCCCAGATCGGCGCCTACGCCGACTACGCGGCCGCGGGCAAGCTCTACCCGGCCTCCGAGCTGCTCTCCATCCGCACCCAGGCGGACTTCCTCTCCCAGCTCTCCGACGCCGGCCAGTGGAACCACACGCAGTACGGCATCCCCTTCGCCGGCTCCACGCGCGTGCTCTTCTACAACAAGACCCTGTTCACCAAGGCCGGCATCACCCCGCCCACCACCTGGGACGAGCTGGCCGCCGACGCCAGGGCGCTCAAGGCCAAGGGCGTGAAGTACCCCGTCGCGCTGCCGCTCGGCCCCGAGGAGGCCCAGGCCGAGACCATGCAGTGGCTGCTCAGCGGGGGCAACGGCGGCACCGGCTACACCGATGACATCGGCACCTACACCATCGACTCCGCGCCGAACGTCAACACCTTCACCTGGCTCAGGGACGAGCTGGTCGGCAAGGGCCTGACCGGCCCGGTCGCGCCCGGCAAGCTCAACCGCGCGGACGCCTTCGCCGCCTTCGCCGACGGCCAGGTCGGCATGCTCAACGGACACCCCACGCTGATCCAGCAGGCCGAGAAGAAGGGCGTGAAGTTCGGCATGGTGCCGATGCCGGGCCGCACCGGCAAGTCCAGGGCCTCCATGGGCGTCACCGACTGGATGATGGCCTTCAAGCAGAACGGGCACGCCGAGCAGACAGGCGACTTCCTCAACTTCGTCTACAGCGAGAAGAACGTCCTCGCGTTCTCCCGCGAGTACGGCCTGCTCCCGGTCACCGGCTCGGCCTCCAACACCATGAGCGACTCGGACTCCCCGGCCGACCAGGCCCTGCACCCCTTCCTGGAGCAGCTGCCCACCTCCGAGCTGTACCCCGTCGGCAAGACCTCCTGGGCGGCGGTCAGCGCGGCCGTGAAGCAGAACATCGGCCAGGCCGTCGCCCCCGGCGGCAGTCCCTCCGCTGTCCTGTCCCGCCTCCAGGCGACGGCGACCGCGGCCGACAGCGGCGACGCGAGCTGAGCCGGTTGTCCGTGCCCGGCGCTACGGTGACGGGCATGGAACTCGGCCACCGCGAACAATCAATCCTCGCGCTGGAGCGCCGCGGCTTCTCCGGCCCCGGCGCGAAGGAGCGGGCGATACGCGAGGAACTGGGCCTGTCCCCGGTCCGCTACTACCAGCTGCTGAATGCGTTGCTGGACGACGAGAGAGCACTGGCGCTGGATCCGGTGACGGTGAACCGCCTGAGGAGGGTACGAGAGTCCCGCCGCTCGGAGCGCTGACCCCGGTACGCGGGTGCCCGCCGCTGCTGCCGGCCTGGCGGGCGCCCGTTCAGCCGAACGAGTCGGGTGGTGGGTGGGCGAGGCGGGGTCCAGGGGCGGAGCCCCTGGCGGGGTGTGGGGCGGAGCGCCAGGCGTGACCACGGCCCGCGCTGGATACTGTCGGGGTATGGACCCTCTGCCCACCCCGCAGACCCAGCCCGGCCGGGACGGATTGGCCGCCTTCCTGGCGAAGCCCACCGCAGCGATCGTCGGTCTCGACTTCGACGGCACCCTCGCCCCCATCGTCGCCGACCCCGAACAGGCCCGCGCCCACCCCGAGGCCGTACCGGCGCTCGCCGCGCTCGCCCCGAAGGTGGCCTCCATCGCCGTGATCACCGGCCGCCCGGCCGGGGTCGCGGTCCGGTACGGCGGCTTCGCCGGCGTCCCCGGCCTGGAGCACCTGACCGTCCTCGGCCACTACGGCGCCGAACGCTGGGACGCGGTCACCGGCACTGTCACCGCCCCGGCCCCGCACCCCGGTGTCGCGGCGGCCCGCGC
This sequence comes from Streptomyces sp. NPDC007205, assembly GCF_040634095.1. NCBI lineage: Bacteria > Bacillati > Actinomycetota > Actinomycetes > Kitasatosporales > Streptomycetaceae > Streptomyces > Streptomyces sp. NPDC007205. Next base: position 318,764 of record NZ_JBEYEW010000003.1, on the reverse strand, counting down.
CGAACTGCCGGGCGTACTGGACCGCAATGGAGCCTGGCACGGCACGTGGATCGAGGAGAAGGGCCGGGCGGTCGCCGTGCACACCCGCCGCGCCGACGATCCGCAGGCCGCGTTCGAGGCGCTGCGCGGCCCCCTCACCGACCTCGCCACCCGCCACGGGCTGATCGTCGAACCCGGCCGGATGGTCCTGGAACTGCGCCCGCCGGGCATGGACAAGGGCGTGGCGCTCGGCGAGTACGTCCGCAAGACCGGCGCCGAGTCGGTCCTCTACGCCGGTGACGACCTCGGTGACCTCCCCGCCTTCGCGGCCGTCGAGGAACTCCGCTCCGACGGCATCCCCGGCGTCCTGGTCTGCAGCGGCAGCACGGAGGTCACGGAACTGGCGGAACGGGCGGACCTGGTCGTGGACGGCCCGGCCGGCGTCGTCCACCTGCTGCGGACGCTGGCGGCTCAGCTGGGCTGAAGCTCTTCGAGCGCCCGCAGCTGCTGGAGGAACCACTGGGCGGGCGGCAACGCGGTGGCGGCGGCAGCCAGCCGCTTCGACCGCTCCGCCCGCTCCCCGTCCGGCAGGGACAGCGCCTCGTGCAGGACCCGCGCGGTCTGCAGCACGTCATAGGGGTTCACCACGAGCGCGTCGGCGCGCAGTTCCTCGTAGGCCCCGGCCTCCCGGGACAGCACCAGCGCACAGCCCCGGTCGGAGACGACCGGGATCTCCTTGGCGACCAGGTTCATGCCGTCCCGGATGGGGTTGACCAGGGCCACGTCGGCGAGCCGGTAGGCGGCCAGGGAGCGCGCGAAGTCGTCCTTGACGTGCAGCACGACCGGGGTCCAGCCCGGCGTGCCGTAGGCGGAGTTGATCTCCTCGGCCACCCGCTGCACCCCGGCGGTGTAGTCGCGGTACACGGCGAGGTCCTGCCGCGACGGATACGCGAACGCGAGGTGCACCACCCGCTCACGCCACTCGGGGTGGTCCTCCAGGAGCTGCCGGTACGCCAGCAGCCCCCGCACGATGTTCTTCGACAGCTCGGTGCGGTCGACCCGGACGACGGTCCTGCGGCCCTCGCCGATCTCCTCCCGCAGTGCCGCCATCCGCTCCTCGACGTCCGGCTCGTGCGCACGCCTGCGCAGGAATTCCCCGTCCGCCCCCAGCCCGTGCACCCCGATCCGCGTGTCCGCGGGGATCCCGGACGCCAGGACCGCCTGCGCGCAGTCCCGGAACGCGTCCGCCCAGCGCCGCGTCAGGAACGCCACCCGGTCCGCCGCGAGCATGCCGGCCATGAGCTGTTCGCGGATGTCGTCCGGGAGCAGCGCGAAGTACTCCCGCGGCGCCCACGGCGTGTGCGAGAAGTGACCGATCCGCAGATCGGGGCGGAGGTCACGGAGCATCCCGGGCACCAGGCACAGGTGGTAGTCCTGCACCAGCACCGCCGCCCCCTCGGCCGCCTCCTGGGCCAGCGCCTCGGCGAACGCCCGGTTGTAGGCCTCGTACGACGCCCACTGCCGCCGGAACTCCGTGTCGAAGACCGGCTCCAGCGGGGTCTGGTACAGCATGTGGTGGACGAACCAGAGCACCGAGTTGGCGATGCCGTTGTAGGCGTCCGCGTGCACGGCCGGGTCGATGTCGAGCATCCGCACACGCTGCCCGCCGGTGTCCTCGGCCGGCAGCAGCCCGCCGTCCGCACGCCGTACGGCCTCCCGGTCGCCGTCGCCGAGCGCGGCGCACACCCACACCGAGCCCGCGTCCGAGCCGATGGCCGACAGCCCCGAGACCAGCCCGCCGCCGCCCCGCCTGGCATGCAGCGAGCCGGCCCCCTCGTCGGCGTACACCGTGTACGAAACCGGGCCGCGATTGGACGCGACCAGTACCTCAGCACCCTGCGTGGCAGCCATGGTCCTCAACCTAGCCCGGCCCGGAAACGCTCAAACGTACGGCTACGCCCGGCATGCAGCCGTATACGACGGGTTCACGCCACCTTGCGTTCGGCGTACTCCGCGATCTCCGCCATCGGCGGCCGTTCCTCGGTGTCCACCGAGTAGGTGCGCGGCTCGAAGCCGTCCTCGCCCCGCTCGAACTGGGTGAGGGAGGGGCGGATCAGATGACCGCGGGCCAGCCTCAGCTGGGCCGTGCGGTAGATCGCCGCCGCCATCCGGCCCAGCGCCTGTCCGTCCTGGTGCCGGTGCTTGCGGACCCCGACATCGACCTGGGCCAGCGCGTCCAGCCCCACCAGGTGCAGTGCGTCGACCAGCATGCCCAGCTCCACGCCGTAGCCGACGGGGAACGGCAGCTGCTCCAGCAGTGAGCGGCGGGCCGCGTACTCCCCGCCGAGCGGCTGCACGAATCCGGCCAGCTGCGGCCAGTGCATGTTCAGCAGCGGGCGGGCCATCAGCTCGGTGACCCGGCCGCCCTGCCCGGCGGCGCCGCCGAGCGGGCGGTCGTACATCGCCTTGACCAGGTCCACGTCCGGCTCGGTGAGCAGCGGGCCGACGATTCCGGAGACGAAGTCGGGGGAGAACTCCCTCAGGTCGGCGTCGATGAAACAGAGGATGTCCCCGCCGGTGACCAGCAGGGAGCGCCAGAGCACTTCACCCTTTCCGGGGACGGCGGGGAGGCGGGGCAGGATCTCGTCGCGGTGGACGACCCGGGCGCCCGCGGCGGCGGCGACCTCGGAGGTGCGGTCGGTGGAGCCGGAGTCGACGACGACGATCTCGTCGACGAGCGGCACCTGCTCCGTGAGGTCGTGACGGATGACCGCGACGATGTCGCCGACCGTCTCCTCCTCGTTGAGCGCGGGCAGCACGACGCTGATCGTCTGGCCCGTGCGCTGTTTGGCGGACAGGATCCGGTGGAGAGGGCGATCGGTCACGGACCAGGAGCGGGTGGCCAGCCAGCGCTCGACTTCTTCCAGCACGGTCTGTGGCTCCTCACGTTGTCTCGCGGTTCGGACGACTATCTCAACTGTCCTGGCCTTCGGTTACAGTCTTGAGCAACGCCGGTGACCATCGCATGTCGGGGGTCCCGGGCGTCCACAACCGAATACCGCTCATCCAGAGGGGCAGAGGGACACGGCCCGATGAAGCCCCGGCAACCCTCCAGCCGGTTCTTGTCACATTGATGTGGCGAGGCTCCCGGCTAGGGAAGGTGCCAAATCCGTCTCACGGCGAGATGCGTCGTGAGGAAGATGAGGAGAAAGGGCCTCGCCTCCATGGCTGTGCAGACAGTTGCAAGCTCCAGCAGTTCCACCGTCGACCTCGGTCCCGCCGCGGCCCTGAGCTGTCGCGAGTGCGGTCACCGCGTCCCGCTCGGCCCGGTGTTCGCCTGCGAGGAGTGTTTCGGCCCACTGGAGATCTCCTACGACTTCTCCGGCTACGACACCGAAGAGCTGCGCCGCCGTATCGAGGCCGGCCCCGCGAACATCTGGCGGTACGCGCCGCTGCTGCCCGTCCCGGCCGACGTGGCCGACAAGCCGAACCTGAACCCCGGCTGGACCAAGCTCGTCAAGGCCGACAACCTCGCCGCCGAACTCGGCGTCACCGGCGGCCTGTTCGTGAAGGACGACTCCGGCAACCCGACGCACTCCTTCAAGGACCGTGTCGTCGCCCAGGCCCTGGAGGCCGCCCGCGCCTTCGGCTTCACGACGCTCTCCTGCTCCTCCACCGGCAACCTGGCCGGTGCCGTCGGCGCCGCCGCCGCCCGGGCCGGCTTCCGCTCCTGCGTGTTCATCCCGCACGACCTGGAGCAGGGCAAGGTCGTCATGGCCGCGGTCTACGGCGGCGAGCTGGTCGGCATCGAGGGCAACTACGACGACGTGAACCGCTTCTGCTCCGAGCTGATCGGCGACCCGGCCGGCGAGGGCTGGGGCTTTGTCAACGTCAACCTGCGGCCGTATTACGCGGAGGGCTCCAAGACCCTGGCGTACGAGATCTGCGAGCAGCTCGGCTGGCGGCTGCCCGACCAGATCGTGGTCCCGATCGCCTCCGGATCCCAGCTCACGAAGATCGACAAGGGTCTGCAGGAACTGATCAGGCTCGGTCTGGTCGAGGACAGGCCCTACAAGATCTTCGGTGCACAGGCCGAGGGCTGCTCGCCGGTGTCCACCGCCTTCAAGGCCGGGCACGACGTCGTACGGCCGCAGAAGCCGAACACCATCGCCAAGTCCCTCGCCATCGGCAACCCGGCCGACGGGCCCTACGTCCTGGACATCGCCCGGCGCACCGGCGGTGCCGTGGAGGACGTCACGGACGAGCAAGTCGTCGACGCGATCAAGCTGCTGGCCCGCACCGAGGGCATCTTCGCGGAGACGGCGGGCGGGGTGACCGTCGGCGTCACCCGCAAGCTGCTCAAGGACGGCGCCCTGGACCCGGCGAAGACCACGGTGGTCCTCAACACCGGCGACGGCCTGAAGACCCTCGACGCGGTGGCCGGGACCGGTCTCACCGCCACCATCCGTCCGACCCTGGACTCCTTCCGAGAGGCTGGCCTCGCATGAGCGTGACCGTTCGCATCCCCACCATCCTGCGCACCTACACCGGCGGCCGGGCCGAGGTCGCGGCCGAGGGCACGACCCTCGCCGAGGTCATCGAGGACCTGGAGAAGAACCACACCGGGATCGCCGCCCGCGTCCTGGACGACCAGGGCAAGCTGCGCCGGTTCGTGAACGTCTACGTCAACGACGACGACGTCCGCTTCGAGCAGGGCCTTGAGACCGCCACCCCGGACGGCGCCGGTGTCTCCATCATTCCGGCGGTCGCCGGCGGCTGATCGTTACCTTGGGTAACTTCAGTTACCCATTGTTCATGGAATTGCCTCCTCCGTGAGAGAAGCGGAGGGGGCAATTCTGCGTGATTGAGCACGGTACAGTTGGGGAACCTGGTCACGGTTCCCCGGCCGTGGGCCCTGGATTTCATGCCGCACACCCCGCAAGAAGCAGCCAAAATGCGAGGGCTTTATGCGGCTTTTGTAACGTTTACGGGGCCCGACTTGCTCCGAAGTAGGGTGAATTCTCACCACATTCCGGACCCCTCGCGTCCAGAATTCTCGTCCGATTGACCTGTTGCAGACGGCAGTTGGACAGATACATTCAGCCGCGGTCGACGCGTTCCGGCGCACGCCCCCGACCGATTGGGGGGTGAGGTCTGACCCGGGTCCGCGAAGTGTGGATCTGTGCAAGGGCCAGTAATAGGGGAGTTAGGCATGGCTCAGGGCACCGTCAAGTGGTTCAACGCGGAGAAGGGGTACGGCTTCATCGCGGTCGACGGTGGTGCGGACGTCTTCGTCCACTACAGCGCCATTCAGATGGACGGCTACCGCACCCTGGAAGAGGGCCAGCGGGTGGAGTTCGAGATCTCGCAGGGCCAGAAGGGCCCGCAGGCCGACATGGTTCGCCTCAGCGCCTGAACGGTTTTCGCACGAAGGGCCCGCACCTCGCACAGGGTGCGGGCCCTTCGGCGTGTCCGGGCTGCCCCTGTTCGCACCGGGCTGATCCGGCTGAGCCGCTTGCACTCGACCATGCCGAGTGCTAATCATTGGCGTTAGCACTCTGAAGGTGAGAGTGACAAAGAAGGACCGGGTCGGTGAGGCCCGCAGGCCAGGTGGGGCAAGGAACCACGGGGCCGGCGAGCCGTCCGTCGCGGGCGCGGGCGCGGTCCGAAGGAATCACCCCCAGTCCTGGAGGGACCACTTCACATGGCCAAGATCATCGCGTTCGACGAGGAGGCGCGGCGCGGCCTCGAGCGCGGCATGAACCAGCTCGCGGACGCCGTCAAGGTGACGCTCGGCCCCAAGGGCCGCAACGTCGTCCTCGAGAAGAAGTGGGGCGCCCCCACGATCACCAACGATGGTGTCTCCATCGCCAAGGAGATCGAGCTCGAGGACCCGTACGAGAAGATCGGCGCCGAGCTGGTCAAGGAAGTCGCCAAGAAGACGGACGACGTCGCCGGTGACGGTACGACCACCGCGACCGTCCTCGCCCAGGCCCTCGTCAAGGAAGGCCTGCGCAACGTCGCCGCCGGCGCCAACCCGATGGCCTTGAAGCGCGGTATCGAGAAGGCCGTCGAGGCCGTCTCCGCCGCCCTGCTGGAGCAGGCGAAGGACGTCGAGACCAAGGAGCAGATCGCCTCCACCGCGTCCATCTCCGCCGCCGACACCCAGATCGGCGAGCTGATCGCCGAGGCCATGGACAAGGTCGGCAAGGAAGGCGTCATCACCGTCGAGGAGAGCAACACCTTCGGCCTGGAGCTCGAGCTCACCGAGGGCATGCGCTTCGACAAGGGCTACATCTCCGCCTACTTCGCGACCGACATGGAGCGCATGGAGGCGTCGCTCGAGGACCCGTACATCCTCATCGCCAACTCCAAGATCGGCTCCGTCAAGGACCTGCTCCCGCTCCTGGAGAAGGTCATGCAGTCGGGCAAGCCGCTGCTGATCATCGCCGAGGACGTCGAGGGCGAGGCCCTGTCGACCCTGGTCGTCAACAAGATCCGCGGCACCTTCAAGTCCGTCGCCGTCAAGGCCCCGGGCTTCGGCGACCGCCGCAAGGCCATGCTCGGCGACATCGCCATCCTCACGGGCGGCGAGGTCATCTCCGAGGAGGTCGGCCTCAAGCTGGAGAACGCGACCCTGGACCTCCTGGGCCGCGCCCGCAAGGTCGTCATCACCAAGGACGAGACCACCATCGTCGACGGTGCCGGCTCCTCGGACCAGGTCAACGGCCGGGTGAACCAGATCCGCGCCGAGATCGAGAACAGCGACTCGGACTACGACCGCGAGAAGCTGCAGGAGCGCCTGGCGAAGCTCGCCGGCGGCGTCGCGGTCATCAAGGCCGGTGCCGCCACCGAGGTGGAGCTCAAGGAGCGCAAGCACCGCATCGAGGACGCCGTCCGCAACGCCAAGGCGGCCGTCGAGGAGGGCATCGTCGCCGGTGGTGGCGTGGCCCTGCTGCAGGCCTCCCAGGTCTTCGAGAAGCTGGAGCTCGAGGGTGACGAGGCGACCGGCGCCAACGCCGTGCGCATCGCGCTCGAGGCCCCGCTGAAGCAGATCGCCGTCAACGCCGGCCTCGAGGGCGGTGTCGTGGTGGAGAAGGTGCGCAACCTGACCCCGGGCCACGGCCTGAACGCCGCGACCGGCGAGTACGTCGACCTGGTCGCCGAGGGCATCATCGACCCGGCGAAGGTGACCCGTTCCGCGCTGCAGAACGCCGCCTCCATCGCCGCGCTGTTCCTCACCACCGAGGCCGTCATCGCCGACAAGCCGGAGAAGGCCGCCGCGCCGGCCGGTGGCGGCATGCCGGGCGGTGACATGGACTTCTGATCGGCCTCGGGGCTCCGGCCTCCGGTTGATCAACGTCCTTACCGAGGGCGGCACTCCCTGTCAGTGGCAGGGAGTGCCGCCCTCGGGCGTGTCCGGGAGCCGCTCGCGGGCGCGGTGAGAGCCGTCAGCCGCCGCAGGCTGGCCTGCCGCTGCACCACGCTCAGCCCGGTGACGGCTGCACCGAGCGCCAGCCAGCCCGCCGGACCGGCCGTCATCACCGCGCCGGTCAGCAGCAGCGGCCCCACCGACTTCTGCACCGACTGCGCCATCCCGGCCACGCCCAGATAGGAGGCGCGGGCACGCGGCGGCGCCAGGACGACCGCCAGCTCCCAGGAACTCACCGAGCGCAGCAGTTCGGCCAGGGTGACCAGCAGCGCGGCCGCGAGCATGGCGAGGGAGGCCGGCCAGGCCGTGCCGCCGGTGGCGGTCGCCAGCACGAGGCAGCAGGCGAGCAGCGTCATGCCGTACCAGCCCACTGCCGCAGCCGCCCTGCGCGGGCCTTCGGCCCATGCCGAGACCCGGAGTTGCAGGACCACGACCAGCACGGTGTTGACCACCAGGAAGGCGGGGACGACCGCGTGCGGCGCGCTGGTGTGGTGCACCAGCCACAGCGGCAGCCCGACGTTGAGGACGGAGTCGTCCAGGTTCATCGGGATGTCGAGCAGGACGAAGAGCAGGTAGCCGCGGTCACGCCAGGGGGTGAGGGCGGGGGCGGGGGTCCCTGGTCCGTCGCAGGTGCTGTCGTCGGCGTGGTTGCTGTGCGCCACGACCAGGCCGTGACCTGCCGGCTCGCGGGTCCGCCAGACCAGCGCGGCGGCCAGGAGGTAGGAGAGCGCGTTGGCCAGGATCAGCGCGCGGTAGGCGTTCGGGGTGCCCACGCCGAGGCCGAGCGCGGCGATGCCCGCGCCGACGGCGTAACCGGCGTTGGCCACGCTGCGGAACAGCGCTTGGTAGGTGGCCCGCCGCTCACCCGCGGCCCGGGTGGCGAAGAGCATCTCCAGCGTCTTGGCCGCTCGCTCTCCCAGGCTGGTGAGGGCGACCACGGGGAGCAGGGTGGCGAGGTCGTCGGCGACCAGCAGCAGGACCATCGTCCCCAGGCGCAGCAGATGGCAGCCGATCAGGAGGTGGCGTACGGGCAGCCGCTCGGCAGCCCGCCCGGCGAGCGGCGACCCGGCGATCCCGGCGACTGCGCCCACCCCCAGCAGCAGCCCGAGTCGGCCGGCGTCCAGCCCGCTCACAAAGGTGAAGTAGAGCACGGAGGCCGCGGCCCACACGCCCGTACCGGTCCGGTCCACGCACTGCGCGAGCAGCATGATCCGCGCGTCCCGACCGCCGGGCGGCCGCCGCAGCTGCGCTATCAGCCCGTCCCCGCCGTTCTTGCCGCTTCCGGCCCGTCGCATGGCCAGCCCCCGTTTCCACCGTCGCGATAATCTCGATGTCAAGATACTTGATATCGATAGACCGGACGAGGGGCAGCGGGACGGGTCAGTCGGCGTAGTCCTTCAGTTTCTCGGTGTCCAGCGTGATGTCGACGGGGGAGGGGAGTACGACGGTGGCGCCCCAGGGATGGGACGAGGACTGCTGGTAGCGGCCGTCCTTGGGTTCGCTGAAGACCGTGAGCGTGTGGTGATCGCGGTCGATGAGGAGGTAGACGGGGATCTCGGCCCCGGCGTAACCGATGGGCTTGTCGATGCGGTCGCGCTCGTCGGTGTCGCGGTCATGGGAGGTGATTTCCACGGCCATGAGGGCGCCGTCGGTGTCCGACCACTCGCCGTGCCCCCTGAAGTGGCCCTCCGGCGCGAGGAAGCCGTCCGTGCGGGCACGACCCTTGCGATAGGCCTCGGCCTTCACGCCCCGTTCGGGCATGAGGTTCAGCTCGGGGCGCTGCTGCATGCACTGACGGAGCAGCCACATGAAGATTTCGCCGTGGTTGCCGTCCGGCATGGCCTTGACTACTACCTTTCCGTTGACGTATTCCAGCCGCACGGTTTCGGGGGCTGAGGCCTCCAGCTCCTCGAACTCCTCGACGTCGAGGGGCCCGTGTCGAACGCACAGGCGCCCGCCGAGGAACTCCAGCCGGTTGCGCAGCTCCCTCGGAGCCCTGCGGGCGAGTTCCTCGAAGTCTTCGACGGACATCTGCGGGCGTTCTTCGGTGTCAGGGGTCATCGCGTCGCCTCCTCCCTTCCATCGTGCCCCGGGGTGGTCTCGCCGGACCGTAGGGGCGGTCATGTGGGTGTCCTCTCTTGTCGGCGTAGGGACATCGCAGCCCGGATCTCGCCCGCGCGGGCGTGGACCGCGGTGGCGGGCAGGGGCGCACCTGGGTGCGCGGGGGCGCGTTCGCCCCGGCAGCCGCCGCACACGCCTCCCGGCAGTGCTTCCGGCCGCCCCGGCACCCCGCACTCCGCGCACTCCAGGACCCGGCGGGGCGCTGGGCGGGGGACCGGTTCCGGTGGGATCTTGTCGATGAGGCGGCGGCGGACCAGTGCGGCCGGGTGGTGGACCGGCGTCGGCAGGCCCTCGGTCAGCGCGCGAAGTACGGCCTCGTCGGTGGCCCCGCGCGCGAACCACTCCGTCAGCAGCGGGGCGAGCGTGGCGCAGTCGGCGGCGGAGAGGGACAGGACAGGGGCCGTGCGGCCCAGGGCGGCGAGGAGGATGTGGGCGCGGGAGCGGGTGGGGCCCGGTCGTTCGGGTGGGTGCGGCTCCTCCGGTACGTCTCCGCGCGTGAACGCCGCCCACCAGGCGTCGTCGCGTGCGGTACGGGACCACCACGATCGGGTGATCCAGCGTGAGCCGCCGGAGTCGGTCTCCAACCGCTCCCGGCCTCGCCTCAAGTGGCCGGCCGCCTGGAGCCGGTTGAGGGCCGTACGCAGGGCGCACTGGCCGTAGGGAAGCTGCTTGGCCAGCGTTTTCACCGAGATGTCGGCGCCGTCGGGGAGGCGGTCGAGGTAGGCGGCGATGGCTGCTTCGCGGGGCGGGAGGTGCGTGAAGTCGTGGTTGGTGCGGGTGCGTTGGTCGGGCGCGGAACGCTTTCCGTAACCCGGATTGGCCATCGGGTGCGGGGACGCGTGCGCGGGCAGGAGGGCAGGGCTAAAGTTGGCTACAGCCATGGGATCGAGCCTCGTAATCGATCTCGTTGGTCAAGCCCCCGCAGGTGTTCCCGCACCTGGCGGGGGCTGTTCGTTATGCGGGCACGCTAGAGCCTCGTGACTGTGCGTGGCAAGTCGAATGCGTGAGGTCAACTCTCAGGGTGGGCGGGTGGGTTGGGCCCTCCACCCATTCCTTGCAAAGAGGGCTCGAAGCTCAAAGCTTGAGGTTCGCGACGAACGCCGACCACGCCTGCGACCGGAACACGAGCTTCGGGCCGTGGGGGGCCTTGGAGTCTCGGACGGGGACGAGCGTGGAATGGCCGTCGGCGACTTCCAGGCAGTTGTCGGCGTTGCCGCTGTAGCTCGACTTGATCCATGCGGCCGCGCTCAGATCTGGGTCAGGGATGTGCCTCATGGGCGTAATCCTCCGCCAACGCCTCGACCAGGGCCAGGGACTTCGCCTGTGAGAGCGCGGAGGCCACGAGGAGGTCGAACACGAACCTCAGTTGGGTGACGGTGGCCGGGTCGTCCTCCAGTCGTCCCGTGCGGACTCCTTCCAGGCAGGCGAGCGGAGGAGCGTCCTCGAAGTCCATCAGCTTCAGGGCGCCCTCCATCGCGGTGTGCGCACCCGCGCTGAGCGGCAGCACCTGCATGATGACCCGGCCCCGCCGGGCCAGACCGGCGACGTGGAGCAGCGCCTCTGCCATCACCGCCCTGCCGCCTGCCTCTCGGCGCAACGCCGCCTCGTCAAGCACCACCCACAACAACGGCTTTGTTGGATGGGCGAGTAGACGGGCCCGCGCCATCCGGTTGTCCACCCACTCCTGGATGATCTCCTCCGGTGCCGTCGGGTCGTACGCGTGGTTCACGGCCCTTGCGTAGGCGGGCGTCTGCAAGAGCCCGGGGATGAGCAGCGGGGCGTACTGCCTGATCGCCGTGGCGTCGGTCTCCGACTCCGCCACCTCCGCGAAGTGCTCCTGATATCGCGACTTGGCTGCTGCCTTGTAGTTCCGCGCGAAGAATCCACCCGTCTCCAGAACCTCATCCAGCATCCGCGCATACTCCAGCTGCATCCGCCGCGTGCCCGCCTCCAGCTGCCCGATGAACGAGCCGCTGATGAACAGCCGTTGACCCAGCTGCTCCTGGCTCAGGCTCCTCCGCTCGCGGGCATGCCGTAACTCCGCCCCCAGCAAGGCGCGTGGCGATGACGACGGGTCGAGGTCCTTCGGTCCCGGCATGGCAACTCCTCGTCCTACAAACAGTGCTGTTGGGACGCCGTGTCTGGCCAGTTAGGACGCCGACGGCCACGCTGTGTGGTGAACGGCAACACTCAGCGTGGAGGAATTGGCGCAATGGAAGCGAAGGAAATGAACGCCGATGAGCGGCCCGCCCGGACGGCCGAGGAAGCCGTCGAGCGGCTGCGCGCGGCCTTGCGCGGGGTCGGCGTCGTCCTGCCGTCGCTGCGGGTCGACCCGCTGAGCGTCTCGGACGAGGACCCGTACGCCCTGGTCGACCTGGGCCGCTGCAATCTCGGCGTGGCCTCCCGGCTGGCGGCCGCGCTGGGCCGGGTGCCGGAGTACGCCGTCGACGCGCGCAGCGGGCGGCTCGGTGAGGTGATGGGGCGGGTGGGCGGCCGCGTGCAGTTGCGGCCCGTCGGGGGTGGGCGGGAGTGGGACTGCCCGCCGGAGTCGGTCGAGCCGGCGCCGCCGGGGGAGGTGCTGCGGGAGCGGGTGCGGCGACTGAACCGGAACAGTGTGAGTGGTGTCACGTGAAGGGCTTCGGCGGGGGCGGAATGCGGAGCAGCGCCTAGGTGATTACTTAAGAAGCTGCAACAATGCGTGCTCACATACCGACCGGTTAACCCTGCCTTTCACGAGGAGCCCCTCACGTGACCGTCACGACGTCCGCCTCCCGCGCGGCCCAGATCCTGTCCCGCCCGATCGCGCTCAACGGTCTCACCGTGCCGAACCGGATCGTGATGGCGCCGATGACCCGCATGTTCTCCCCGGGCGGCATCCCCGGTGAGGATGTGCGCTCCTACTACGCGCGCCGCGCCGCCGCCGGTGTCGGGCTCATCGTCACCGAGGGGACCTACGTCGGCCACGAGTCGGCCGGCCAGAGCGACCGGGTGCCGCGGTTCCACGGTGCGGAGCAGCTCGCGGGCTGGGCGAAGGTCGCCGAGGACGTGCACGCGGCGGGCGGCACCATCGTGCCGCAGCTGTGGCACATCGGCATGGTCCGCAACCAGGGCGACGCCCCGTTCCCGGACGCCCCGGCCGTCGGCCCTTCCGGCCTGGTCACCGCGGGCGCCGAGCCCACGGGCAAGGCGATGACCCAGAAGGACCTGGACGACGTGATCGGGGCGTTCGCCGAGGCCGCCGCCGACGCCGAGCGCATCGGCTTCGACGGCGTGGAGCTCCACGGCGCCCACGGCTACCTCCTGGACCAGTTCCTGTGGGAGGGCACCAACCGGCGCACGGACGCCTACGGCGGCGACCCGGTGGCCCGTACGAAGTTCTCCGCGGAGATCGTCGCCGCGGTCCGCGAGGCGGTCTCCGCCGACTTCCCGATCCTCTTCCGCTACTCGCAGTGGAAGCAGCAGGACTACACCGCCCGGCTCGCCGAGACCCCGGAGGAGCTGGAGGCCATCCTGACCCCGCTCGCCGCGGCCGGCGTCGACGTCTTCCACGCCTCCACCCGCCGCTACTGGCTGCCGGAGTTCGACGGCTCGGACCTGAACCTGGCCGGCTGGACGAAGAAGCTCACCGGCAAGCAGGTCATCAGCGTCGGCTCGGTCGGCCTCGACGGCGACTTCGTCAACGCTTTCCGGGGCGAGGGCTCCCCGGTCAAGGGCATCGACAACCTCCTCGACCGTCTGGAGGCCGACGAGTTCGACATGGTCGCGGTGGGCCGCGCGCTGCTCCAGGACCCGGAGTGGGCGGCCAAGGTGCTCGCCGACCGCTTCGACGAGCTGAAGCCGTACGACGCGGCCTCGATGAAGACGCTCAGCTGAACACGGGAGGGATAGGACTTTCCCGCCGTTGCCCTTGCTGACCTGACGCCTACAGGTTGCCCATGGGCTCGATGTCGACGTGCACGGGTGTGCCCCACACCCGTAGCACCTCATAGTCGGTGAACTCGTGCACGAGCCGGTACGCCATCGCGGGCCGCGATCCTCGCCGCTGGGCGGCGAGATACGCCTCGGCCTCGCGCCGGTCCCTGCGCGGCGTCCCGCACAGCTGCCACTCCTGCCCGTTCCACGCCTCCGGCAGCCAGCGCTGCTGCGGCTGCGGCCGGTCGGCGCGCACGCCGTACCGAGAGGGTGCGGTCGGCACCGGCTGCGCCGGACCGGGCCGGCCCTGGAACTCCGACCGCCGAGCAGCGCGCCGCCGGGTCTCACAGAGCAGACACAGATCGGGCGCGCTCTCGTCGACGGGCCCTTGCGGGTGCTCGGGGCACCGGGTGCTCGGCGCGCTGGAGGAGACACTCTCGTCCAGCAGGTCGAGCGCCCTGCGCAGATCTGCCTTGATCTCGTGCAGCCGGGCGTCCGGCGTATCGGCGGTCACCGCCTCGCCGTGCTCCCCGAGCAACCGGAGGGCCCGTCCGAGAGCGGCGAGCTGGGCGTGGTTCATGGTCGGTCCGTGTAGCCCTTCAGTTTCTCGGTGTCCGGTGTGATGCCGACCGGGGGCGGCAGCTCGACGGTAGCGCCCCGGTCATGGCGTTGCCTCCTCCAGGGTGTACGAGGTCGGCCGGGAGGCCCGCCGGCTGCTTCCGGGGGCCGTTTCCGGCGGCGGCTCATCTGGCGCTGCACCCTGGGCCGGCAGCGGCCGGGGCTCACGCGGGTGTGGTCGGCCGGCGTCGGCGGGGGAAGCCGAAGAGGTACGTCGCCGCGAAGCCGACCGCGTATCCGGTCAGGAGTCCGCCCGCGTAGATCGCCGCCGCGACCGCCGGGCCCCGGTTTCCCGTCAGCAGCGGGAACAGGGCCCAGCCCGACGGTCCGATCGCCGTCGCTCCCACCCGGCTGCCGAGCATCGCGAAGAACCCGACGAACGCCCCGCCCGCCGCGCCGCCCGCGCAGGCCGTCAGGAAGGGCCGGCCGAGGGGGAGCGAGACGCCGTAGATCAGGGGCTCGCCGACGCCCAGCAGCCCGGCCGGGAGCGCCGAGCGGATCGTCGTGCGCAGGGAGACGTCATGGCGCAGGCGGACGTACACCGCGAGCGCCGCGCCCACCTGGCCGGCGCCCGCCATGGCCAGCAGGGGGAGCAGGACGGTGTAGCCCTGCTGTTCGATGAGGGTGGTGTGGATGGGAATGAGGGCCTGGTGCAGGCCCAGCATGACCAGGGGGAGGAAGAGGCCGCCCAGGACGAGTCCGGCGACGGCTCCGGCGGTCGCGAGGAGCCAGTTCGCCGCCGTGCCGATCGCCGACGCCACCGCACCGGCCGCGTACATCAGGCCGTACAGCGTCACCAGGCCGGGGACGAGCACGGTGACCGTGGGGGTGAGCAGGACGTCCAGGGCTCCGGGGACCCTGCCCCGGCACCACTTCTCCACCCGCGTCGCCAGCAGCGCCGCCATGAGCGCGCCGAGCACCCCGCCCTGCCCGGGTGCCAGGTGTGTCCCGAACGCCGTCACCTTCGCCACGCCCGGATAGACGACGACGGCGGCGACCGCGGCGCCGAGCACGGGTGTGCCGCCGAACTCCCGGGCCGTGTTGTGGCCGACGAACACGGCGATCAGGGCCAGGAAGGCGGAGGCGACGGCGGCCAGCGCGGGCGTCAGGCCGGGCAGCCAGCCGGCGTTCACCAGCAGGCCGTTCAGCCCGGCGAGGACACCGCAGCCGATCAGGGCGGGGATGAGCGGCACGAAGACGTTCGCGACGCGCCGCAGGGCGGTCTTGAACGGGGTGGCGTTCCGCCGCCGCAGCTCCTCCTTCCACCGCGCCCCGTCCTCTGCCGACCGGGCCCCGCCGCCCGCCGGTCGCCCCGCGGTGACCTGTGCCTCCACCTCCCTCGTGACCTCGTCGACCACCCCGGGGCCGAGCACGATCTGGCAGACGGGGCCGTC
Organism: Streptomyces sp. NPDC007205; assembly: GCF_040634095.1. Taxonomy (NCBI): domain Bacteria; kingdom Bacillati; phylum Actinomycetota; class Actinomycetes; order Kitasatosporales; family Streptomycetaceae; genus Streptomyces; species Streptomyces sp. NPDC007205. Next base: position 303,308 of record NZ_JBEYEW010000003.1, on the reverse strand, counting down.
GGACACCACTCCGAGGACACCGGGCAGGGCGCGCAGCTCCGCCTCGTTCGCCGCCGCCGGGTCGGCGAGGGTCAGCCGGAGGCGGGTCATGCAGTGGGCCACGGAGGTGACGTTGGCCGGGCCGCCCACCCGGGTCAGGAGGGCGGTCGCGGCGGAGGCGGGGTCGTTGCGCACGCCCCGAGCGTGCGGGTCAGCGGGCCGTGTGCGCCAGCGCGGCACGCAGATGGCCGCCGGACTCCTCCAGAAGGCGGGCGGCCGTCGGGCCGTCGACACCGGCGAGCAGCGCCAGGATCGCGTTCTTCACCTCGCCGCCGGACTCGCTGAGGGCCTTCTCGATCTCCTCGTCCGAGGCGCCCGTGGCGAGGGAGACGATCCGGCGGGAACGGGCCCGGAGTTTGTCGTTCGACGCGCGGACGTCGACCATCAGGTTCCCGTAGGTCTTGCCGAGCCGGATCATCGTGATCGTCGACAGCATGTTGAGGACGAGCTTCTGGGCCGTGCCGGCCTTCAGCCGGGTCGAGCCGGTGACCAGCTCGGGGCCGACCACCACCTCGATGCCGTGCTCGGCCGCCGCCGCGAGCGTGCTGTGCTCGTTGCAGGCCAGGCCGATGGTCAGCGCCCCCAGGGCGCGGGCGTGCTCGACGGCCCCGATCGCGTAGGGGGTACGGCCGGAGGCGGAGACCCCGACGACCGTGTCGTCCGGAGTGACCTTCAGGGCGTCCAGGTCCCGGCGGGCCAGCTCGTCCGAATCCTCCGCGCCCTCGACGGAGGTGACCATCGCCTCGGGGCCGCCCGCGATGAGGCCGACGACCTGGGCGGGATCGGTGTTGAAGGTGGGCGGGCACTCGGAGGCGTCCAGCACACCGAGCCGGCCGGCGGTGCCCGCGCCGGCGTAGATCAGCCGCCCGCCGCGCGCCATCCGTTCCGCGAGGGCGTCGATGGCGGCGGCGATCCGGGGAAGCTGGACGGCGACGGCGGCAGGCACGCCCGCGTCCTCACCGTTCATCAGGCGGGCGATGTCGAGGGTGGGCAGACGATCGATGTCGGCCAGCTCCGGCCGGAAGGCTTCGGTGGTCAGGGAAGCCAACTGACGACGCAGGTCAGAGGAGGTCATGGGGGGTGGCTCTCTCAGGTCTGGGTGCCGTGGTGCGTGCTGTTGCTCACCCGAGGTGATGCAGAGGTGATTCACCTGGGGCTGGTGCGATGCCGGTGAGCCAGCGCCTCGTACGACGCGGCCAGCGCGGGCGCCGCCGTCTCGTAGGTCCGCTGGGCCACTCCCACGAACAGGCAGTCCACCACGAGCAGTTGACTCGTCCGCGAGGACATCGCGGCCGGTCGCAGCTCGCTCTCCCGTGAGGTGGACGTGGTGAGTACGTGGTCGGCGTACTGGGTGACCGGCGAGTCGGGCCGGCCGGTGATGGCCACGGTCGTGGCCCCGTGCTCGAAAGCGACCCGCAGCGGCTCGATGACGTCCCCCGTCGAGCCGGAGTGGGTGATCGCGATCGCCACGTCGCCCGAGCGGAGCTGCACCGCGTTGGTCACCGCGAGGTGCGGATCGCCGTGGGCGTGGGCTATGAGGCCTATGCGAAGCAGTTTCTGGGTGAGGTCCTGGGCGACGAGCCCGGACGCCCCTATGCCGTACACGTCGGTGCGCCGCGCGCCGGCCAGCGCGCCGACGGCGGCGTCCAGCTGGGCGGTGTCGAGGCCGGCGGCCGTGTCGGCGAGGGTCTGCTGCTCCTCGTAGGCGAGCTTGGCGACGACGTCGGCGATGGGGTCGTCCACCGCGATGTCGGTCGTGATCGCGGGCGCGCGCCCCGACTGCTGCTGTGCGGCGAGGCCGGCGAGGGCGAGGCGCAGATCGCGGTAGCCGGGGTAGCCGAGCAGACGGGCGGTGCGGACGACGGTGGCCTCGCTGGTGCCGGTGAGTTCGGCGAGGCCGGTGACCGTGAGGGCGGCGCAGCCGGCCGGGTCGCTGGCGACGGCCTCCGCCACGCGGTGCATGGACCGGGTCATGGAAGGGCCGAGGGTGCGCACCTTGGCGGCGAGGGAACCGCCCGGACTGCCGAAAATTTCCTTCACGTCCTGGGTCACACATGAAAGATATTTTCGGTTCGGCGTCGTGGTCAAGAGTGCGGACAATGAGTTGCATGGAACCCCTCACTCCTCTTGAGCAGGCCCTGCACGCCGCGCGCGCCCTCGTGCTCGCCGACCTCGTCGCGGGCCAGGTGGCGGAGGCGGCCGTGGTGTCGCTGGTCGAGGACTCCGTCGCGGAGCGGCGCTGGTGGGTCGAGCAGTGGCCGGACGGCGCCGCCTATGTCGCCGGGCTGGTCGCACAGGACGTCCAGGACGCGCTGCTGGAACGGTACGGCCGCTGGCCGCTGTGCCCGGTGTGCGGTTCCGGCGATCCGCACGCGCTGGACGTGGAGCCCGAACTGGGCCCCGACCCGCACTGGGTGTGCACCAAGGCGGGCGTGAAGGTCGCGGCCGTGGGCTCGCTGGGTACGGCCACCGGCGGAATGACCTCGTCGTGACGCTGTACATCGACCCGCCCGCCTGGCCCGGACACGGCCGCATGTGGTCGCACCTGGTCAGCGATGTGTCGTACGACGAACTGCACCTGTTCGCCGCGCGCTTGGGCGTGCCCCGGCGGGCCTTCGAGCGCGATCACTACGACCTGCCGTCACACCGGTACGCGGACGCGGTGGCCGCCGGAGCGGTGGAGGTCAGCAGCCGCGAGGTGGTGCGGCTGCTCACCGACTCGGGCCTGCGCCGGCGCAAGGGGCTCGCTCAGCGGCGCAGTTCGTAGGCGAACTCGTCACCCTCGTCGCTGACCTGCGTGAACCCGGCCCGGCCGACCACGGCCTGCGAGGCGGTGTTGTCCCGCTCGACGGTCGCGAAGAGGGAGCCGACGTCCTCACGGGCCAGCGCCCAGTCGGCCAGGGCGCGCAGCGCCTCCGTCGCGTAGCCCTGGCCGCGGGCGCCCTCGACGAGGTCGTAGCCGATCTCCACCCGGCCGTCCTCGTCCGGGACGCCGTGGAAGCCCATGCCGCCGATCGCGCGGCCGTCCTCGTGCCGGACCAGTGCGAAGACCCCGAACTCCGGGCGGTGCACGCCGGCTTCGTACGCCTTCAGCAGGGCGGAGCAGGCCCTCCGGGTGCCGTCGTACGGCCCGCCGTCGAGCCAGCTGAAGCCACCGTCGCCGCCCAGCCGCAGATCATGGGCGGCGGACGGGCGGACGCCGACCAGGGTGACGCGCTCGGCCGGGATGACGAGGTTGTGGTACCAGGTCCACCCGGTGACCGGGGCACGGCCGGGCAGCTCCCCGCGGCCGCTGGCCCACAGCAGCGTCGGCCAGGGCGCGGGACCGGGCCGGACGTGCGGGAAGAGGCAGGCCAGGAGGGATGAGGCGAGGCCGGCCGGCGGCTCGTAGCCGATCCCCAGCCCCTCGGCCATGTCGTGCGTGTGCAGCAGCACCTCGGCGATGCCCATCGCCGCGAAGCCCTCCGCGTCCGTGCTGCGGAAGGGGGAGGGGTGGAAGGCGCGGACACCGGGCGGTGCGGTGCGGACGGCGGCGGCGAGCAGCGCGCCGGTCGTCTCGATCACGTGCAGCAGGCCCGCGTTGTCCGTGCCCTCGTCCAGGGTCAGCTCGAAGGGGACGTACGCGTCCTGCGCGCGTCCGGCCAGGCTGGCGGCGTAGGCGATCAGGTCGTCGGCGACATGGACCGCGGTGGCATGGCAGTCCCACTCCACCCGCCCGGCCCGCACGGCCCGCCAGTCCCGGTCCACCGCCGGTCGCAGGGCTGTCGTGCAGCCTGCCACAGCCTCGATCACATCGTCCCCGTCCATCGGTCGCATGGGGCGAACCCTAGGGGGCACCTTCCCTCAGGGCGACAGCATTTCCAGCTCGCCGGAGAGGTTGTAGCGGGCGGTGGCCTCCCAGTGCTCCTGGCCGTACGGGGTGCGGAACAGCCGGGGCAGCTCCAGGAGTTGCCGCAGAACCGCCGAACGCCCTTCCCGGAAGGCGTCGTTCGGCACGAAGTGGTACTCCTCGCGCACCTCGGCGGTGTAGGCCGCGTACGCCGACGGGGGTGCGGCCAGGATCGCGAGGTCGGCGTCGCACAGCACCTGCCCGTCGCGGTCGTCGTCGGCCGGGTCGTGCGTGACGGTGAGCCGGACCAGCCGGGCCACTTCGGCGGTCCTGGCCTGCGAGACGCCGGCCTCGGGGAGGGCGCGTTCGGCGAGGCGGGCGGAGCGCTCCTCGTTCGTCGACCGCTCGGGCAGATAGACGGCGTCGTGGAACCAGGCTGCCAGGCGTACGACGTCGGGGTCGGCGGCGTACTTCTCCAGGACGTCGATACGGTCGAGGACCGCCGCCAGATGCGCGACGGTGTGGTACCGGCGATGCGGCTCCTGCCAGCGGCGCAGCAGGACGTCGGCGTATCGGTACGGGTCCGGGTGGCAGGGGTCGTCCCGTGTCGCGAGCAGGGCCCGCGCCCAGCGGGAACGCAGGTCGTCGAGGTCGGCCATGCCGTCATTCTCCCGCCGGGCGACCGATGCGCCCAGCACGGCGCCCGGTGAACGGGGGCACGGCACCTTCGGACGGGGGGCACGGGCGTACTCTTGGAATTGGACTAGACCTGTACTGCCGACGGACGAATGGGGTGCCATGAGCAAGCGTGCAGTCCTGGAGGTGATCGCGCTCGACGTCGAGGACGCGGTCGCCGCCCAGGCCGGAGGCGCGGACCGCCTGGAACTGGTCACCGACATGGCGGCCGACGGGCTCAGCCCCGCGCCCGCCACCGTCGCCGGGATCCGGGCCGCCGTCGACATCGACCTGCGCGTGATGCTCCGCCTCGCGGACGGGTTCGCGGCCGGTGACGTGGACCATCTGGTCCGGGTGGCCGGTGAGCTGCGCGAGGCCGGCGCCGACCAGTTCGTCCTCGGCTTCCTCGACGCGGACGGCGCGGTCGACCTGGCGGCGGTGGAGCGGGTGGTCCACGCGCTGGACGGCTGCGCGTGGACCTTCCACCGTGCGATCGACCGCGCCGCCGACCGCAACGCCCTGCGCAGACAACTCGCCGGGCTGCCCGGCCTCGACACCTACCTCACCGCGGGCGCCGCCGACGGCGTGGACGCCGGCCTGCCGACGCTGCTCGCGGAGGCGGAGCGGCGGGGCGAGCCGGGGTACGAGCAGCAGCTCCTGGTGGGCGGCGGACTGCGCCTGGACCACGTCCCGAGGCTGCGAGCCGCCGGTATCGACGCCTTCCACATCGGCGGGGCGGCCCGGCCCTCCGGGTGGGAGGGGCCGGTGTCGGCGGAGGCGGTCGCCGGGTGGCGCGCGACGCTGGACGGCGTGGCCGCCTAGCGTCCGCGCCGCCTCACTTCACCGGGCGCAGGCACAGCGTGGTCATCTGGTCCGTGCCGTACTCGATGTCGGCGACGTATTCGCCGGACGCGCAGATGCCGTCCTTCGGGTCCTTCACGAGGTACTGGGCGTCTGCCGCGTCGCAGGACACCTTCTTGAGGTCCCAACGGGTCAGGGTGCCGTCGTTGTGCGCACACTCCCCGGCCGACAGGGGCGCGGCGCTCTTCGTCGGGTGGAAGGCGGCGCCGCTGCCGCTGTCATCGGCCGACGAGGCGATGAGGATGAGCACCGGAACGGCCACCAGCATCAGGACGAACCCGGTGAGCGGGACGAGTCCGACCAGTCCCGTCGGCCGCTTGAACACCGGTTTGCCCGGGTCCAGGCCGGGGCGCTGGGCGGCGGCCGGTGCGGGGAGCCTGCGGATCCTGGACAGGGCGAAGAGGTTGATCAGCAGCGTGATGGGCGTGATGAACATGGACATGGGACCCCACCACCCCTGCGCCATGGTGTCCGACTGCATCTTCCGGAAGACGGCGAGCGCGCAGGGGTGGCAGAAGGTGCCGCGCCGCCGCAGCTGCCGCATGATCACCAGGAAGCCCTGGTGGCCGCGGATCGTCACCGCCGTCGCGGGCGCCGCGCCGCACACCTCGCACCCGGCGCCGGGAGCGGACGGGTAGGCGCCCGGGGCGGACGGGTAGGCACCGGGGGCTTGCGGGTACGGCGCCTGCCCGTAGCCGCCCGGTGCCTGCTCGTACGGCCCGGAGTTCGGCTGGTACGGGTTCTGCTGGTACGGGTTCTGCTGGTATGCGGGGTGCGGAGGCGGCGGAGTGCTCAACGGAGGCCTTTCCATGGGGACGTGACGGAGCCGCAGAGCACCCTAAGCCCTGCCGTCAGGCCAACTGGGCCGGTACCGGGGCCGAGTGCGTCACGATCAGACCCGACACCGCACGTGTCAGCGCCACGTACAGACGTCGCAGGCCGGTGCGTTCGTCCGGCTCGCCGTCCACCACCGCCTGGGGCTCGTCCAGGACCACGTAGTCGTACTCCAGGCCCTTGGCGAGGGACGCCGGGACCAGGGTGAGGCGGGTTTCGCGGGTGGTCTCCTCGCCGGGGGCCAGATACGGGAACCCCGCCGCCGTCAGCGCCTCGGCCAGCGCCGGGATCCGGGCATCAGCGGCGATCAGGCCCGTCGAGCCCTCGTTGCGCAGCAACTCATCGCAGGCCGCGACGACTTCGGAGGTCCCTGTCGTGGTACGGACCTCGAAGAAGCCCGGGTTCTCACGGACCGACGCGACCGGGGTGAGGCCCGGGGCGATGTGCGGGAGGAGGCGGGAGGCGTAGCTGATGACGTCCGTGGGGACGCGGAAGCCCGCCGTCAGCTCCTCGATGACGCCCTCCGTCTTGCCGAGGTGGGCGAGGGCCTCCTCCCAGCTGCGGGTCGCCCAGGGAGTCGTACCCTGCGCCAGGTCGCCCAGCACCGTCGCGCTGCCCGTGGTGCAGCGGCGGCCGACGGCCCGGTACTGCATGGGGGAGAGGTCCTGCGCCTCGTCGAGGACCACGTGGCCGAGCGAGTGCGTGCGCTGGATCAGGTCCGCCGCCTCGTCGATCAGCACCGCGTCCGCCGGCGCCCACTTCGCCGACTTCACGCTGCGCACCGGCCTGTCCCACAGGATCGTCTTCTGCTCGTCCTCGTCCAGGACCCCGGCGGCGTGCTCGGCGAGGAAGTCCGCGTCGGTCAGCAGCCGCAGGACCAGCTTCGCCGGGTCCACGACCGGCCAGACCTGCTTCACGGCCGCCTTCACCGCGCTGTTGCGGGCGACGGCGTCCTGCACCCGGTCGTCCGGCGCCTCCCCGGCCCGCTCCATCTGCACCAGCACCGCGTGCGCGATCCGCTGCGGCAACGCCTCGCGGGCGGCCCCGTACCGGATGTCCCGCTGCAGCAACTCCCGGACGATCTCCTCCAGTTCGTACGCGGGTACCCGCCAGCGCCGCGAGCCGCGCACCACCACCACCGGCTCCGTCGGCAGGCTCACATGGGAGTACAGGGCCCGGCGGAGCACCTCGGCCATCCGGGCGTCGCCCTTCACCACCGCCGCGGCCGCCTCGTCCGTGCCGCGCACCTCCACCTGCGCGACCAGGTCGTCCACGGTGGCCTGCTGCACCGCCAGTTCGCCCAGGGCGGGGAGGACCTGCTCGATGTAGTGGAGGAAGGAGCGGTTCGGTCCGATGACGAGGGTGCCGGTGCGGGCGAGGCGGTCCCGGTGGGCGTAGAGGAGGTAGGCGACCCGGTGCAGGCCGACGGCGGTCTTCCCGGTGCCGGGGCCGCCCTGGACGCAGACCGTGCCGGAGAGACCCGAGCGGACGATCTCGTCCTGCTCGGGCTGGATGGTGGCGACGATGTCCCGCATGGGGCCGACGCGCGGCCGTTCGATCTCCTGCTGGAGCAGCTTGCTGGTGGTGGCGGCCCCCGACGGCTCCGCCGGGTCGGACAGGTGCTCGTCCTCGTACGCGGTCAGCTCGCCGCCGGTGTAGCCGAAGCGGCGGCGCAGCCCGACGTCCATCGGGTCCTTCTTGGACGCCCGGTAGAACGGCTGCGAGACCGGCGCACGCCAGTCGATGACCATGGGGTCGCCGCCGGCGTCGTGCACATGCCGCCGCCCGATGTAGAAGCGTTCTCCGTCCGCTCCCTCGGCCTGGTCGGCGCCGGGTGCGTGCAGGTAGTCCAGCCGGCCGAAGAACAGCGGGGTGCCGCTGAGGTCGGCCAGGGCCTTGATCCGCTCGTCGATCTGACGGGACAGCACTTCGGCGTTGACCCAGTTCGCGGTGACGTCGCGGATGTCCAGCGCCTCCACGTCCTCGCGCATGGCGCGCAGGGCGAAGCGGGACGCGGCGAGGTGCGAGCGCTCTCGGGCGAGCGGGTCGTCGAGCGGTTCGTGGGCGGGCGCGGACAAGGGATGCCTCCGGATCTGCTCTTTCATGACCGGGCATGACGGGGCCGCCCGGTTTCCGTCCGGGCGGCGGCACTCCATGGAGGGAGGCGGGCAAGAGCGGAGATTCTAAGGGAGGCGCTCAGGGACGGGCCAGTGAATTGTTCCCGGCCGCACCCGCCGGCCGGACCATCTGCGCCGCCGCCAGCCGCCGGTACACCGGACTGGTGGTGAGCAGTTCCTCATGGCGTCCGCAGGCGGTGACCCGGCCCTCGTCCAGGACGACGATCCGGTCCGCGTGCTGAACGGTGGAGAGCCGGTGTGCGATGACGAGGACCGCGCACTCCCGGGTGATGTCCTTCAGCGCCGCGGTGAGCGCGGCCTCGTTGAGGGCGTCGAGGTGGGAGGTGGGTTCGTCGAGGAGCAGCAGCCTCGGGCGGGTGAGCAGGGCGCGGGCCAGGGCGACGCGCTGGCGCTCGCCGCCCGACAGGGTGGCGCCGTGTTCCCCGACGGCGCCGTGCAGTCCACCGGGCAGCCGCTCGGCCACCTGTTCGAGGCGGGCCAGCCCGAGGGCCCGGCGCACCTCGTCCTCCGTGGCGTCCGGGCGGCCGTAGACGATGTTGTCGCGGAGCGTGCCGCGCACGACGTGGCTGCTCTGGTCCACGATCGCGAGTCCGGCCCGGCTGGCGTCCCGGCCGAGGTCCGTGGCGGGGCACCCGTGGAAGCGGAGCCGGCCCGCGTCGGGTTCGTAGAACCGGGCGATCAGCGCGAACACGGTGCTCTTGCCCGCCCCGGAGAGCCCGACCAGAGCGACCTGCCGGTGCTGCGGCACCGTGAAGGAGACCCCGCGCAGCACCGGCCGCCCGGGCCGGTAGGCGAAGTGGACGTCCTCCAGCGCCAGGGCCGGTACGTGCGCGGATGCCTGCCGGACGGGCGGGGCCGCCGGGCCGGTGGGCTCGACGGGCAGGTTCAGGGTCTGCTCGATCCGCAGATGGGCGCCCATGCCCCGCTGGATCAGACCGGCCGCGCGGAACACCGAGGACAGGGGGACGACGAGGTAGGAGGCGTACAGCAGGAACGCGACCAGGTCGCCCACGGAGTGGCCGTGGCCGTGTGTGCGCAGGCCTCCCACGACGAGGACCAGGAGGAAGGAGCCCTGGACGGCGAGTTCGACGGCCGAGCTCATGACCGCGGCGTACTTCGCGGTCCGTACCCCGGCGGCGCAGGCGTCGTCGACGCGGGCGCCGATGCGGGCCGCCTCCCGCTGCTCCGCGCGGTACACCCGGACCATGGACAGCGCGCCCAGGGCGCGTTCCAGGTCGGCGGCGAGGGCGCCGACGGACGACTGCATGTGCTCAGAAGCGGTGCGGATGCCCCTGAGCAGCAGGGCGACCACGACCGCCGCGGTCACCACGGTCGCCATGACGAGCACCAGCAGCAGCGGGTCCAGCCACGCCATCAGGGCCAGCGCGCCGACGGCGACCATGGCCCCGGTGACCAGGTCCACCAGCGCCTGGGCGACCACGTCGCGCAGCAGGGTGGTGTCGGCGGTCACCCGTGCGATCAGGTCACCGCAGCGCTGTTCGTCGTACTCCCGCATCTCCAGGCGCAACAGCTGCCCCACCAGGGTGTGGCGCAGCTTCCGTACGACGCCTTCGCCCGTCCGCTCCAGCAGGAACCGGCCGGCGGAGCCGGTGGCGGCCTCGGCGGCGAACAGGGCGGTGAGCAGCAGCAGCGGCGGCCAGAGATGCTGCTGCCCGCCGCTCGCGTCCACCACCTGCTTGGCCAGCAGCGGCTGGGCGAGCCCCAGCGCGGACGCGACGAGGGCCAGCGTGGTGGCCAGGGCGATCGCCCCGCGGTGGCGGGCGGTGAGCCGGTAGACAGCGAGGACCGCGGCACGCGTGGACCGGTCGATGTCGTCCTCACCACGGGCGTCCTGCTCACCGGCCGTCGTCGCCGTCGTCATCGCCGTACCGGCCCGACGGCCATCAGACGGGCGAAGTAGTCGTCGGGTGCGTCCTCGCCGACCGGCAGGCCCTCCGCCTCGACCCAGGCGTGTGCGGTGAACGGCGGTACGACGCGGACGCCCGTGCACCAGGTCGGCCAGGTGCCGCCGAGACGGCACAGCAGGGCGGCCGCCAGGGAGCGGGGCAGGCAGCCCTTGGGCCCGGCGCAGCGCAGGCTCACCGCGCACACGGCGTCGCGGGCGCGCAGGGCCTGTGCCGCGGTCGCGGGGGCGGCGCCGCGGCGCAGCAGACCGAGGACCGCGCGGATGCGGCGCGGAGGCAGCAGCGAGAGGACGACGGCGGGTACGAGGACCGCGCGGGCGGCGAGCCGACGCCCGAGGGGAACCCCGTACGGCCGCTCCAGGGCACTGGGCGTGGTCATTCGGCCAGCCCGCCGGCGCGCAGCTGCTCCACCAGAGTGGTGACGTCGGCCCGTGCGCGGTCGGGGTCGACGTCGAACGCCTTCATGACCGCCGCCGTCGCGGCCGCCTCGTCACCGCCCGCCATGAGCGTGTCGACCACCAGGGTCGCGGTCGGGTTCAGCTCCCAGTACGTGCCGGAGCGCTGGTCGAGGAGGACGGTGCCGTAGTCGGTCTTCGCGGTGCAGATCTCGGCACCGAACCGCAATGCCATGACGGCTCTCCTTTGTCTGTCGGTCACTTCGGTACGTCCTGCCGCGCCCGGTCGAGCGCCCGCAGCCACACCTCGACCGAGATGGTCGAGTACAGGACGGCCTCCCGCAGGTGCCGGGTGGCGGGGCGCTCGGCCAGGCGGCGCAGCATCTCGCCGTCCACCAGCCCCAGCCGTTCCAGGTGGGAGTCGTCCCACAGCGCCTTCAGGTCGGCGCGGTGCTCGCGCAGCCCGTCGGCCGCGTCCCTCGCGGCGGTGGCCTTGTTGCTGCGGCGCAGGCACTCATCGGGCACGATGCCGCGCATGGCCGTGGTCAGGAGCGGCTTGTACCGCCAGGGTGAGACGCGTTCGTCGGGGCGGACGGCGAGGGCGGCCTCGATGACCCGGTCGTCGAGGAACGGCGAGGCCATGGGCAGCCCGCAGCGGGCCGCCATGTGGTCCCACTGCCGGATGATGCGGGTGCAGTTGCGGATCTGCTCCAGGTCGGCGTGGAGTCCCCGGTCGGGATGCAGGGGCCCGGTCCGCCGGGCGGCCGTGCGCAGTGCCGTACGGGCCGACTGCTCCGCCTCGGGGGTCACCCACTCGAACAGGCGCGGGCTCATGCCCCAGCCGAGGCCGGTGGCGACCGTCGGGGCCAGCGGGTCGCGCAGCCGGTGCTCCGCGTCCGCCAGCCAGGTGCCGTAGGACCGGGAGTCGGCCAGGGCGCCCAGCAGGGGGCCGAGCGGCCACTGCCACAGCGCCTTGAAGCCGCGCAGCTGCCGCAGCGCGAACAGCGGGCGGCGCCGGGCGAGCCGGTGGTAGTACGCCTCGGAGCACCAGGCGATGTGGTCGCCGCCGATGCCCGTCAGATGTACCCGGCTGCCCCGCTCGGCCATGGCGGGCAGGTGGTGCAGGACACGGGCGCGGTCCATGACGCCGATGGTGGGTTCGTCCAGGACGTCGTCGATGTCGAGCAGCCCGTCGTAGACGAGAGGTGAGGCCTCGGCGTCCCAGATAACGTGCTCGACGTCCGGCAGGGCGGCGGCGGCCCGCTTCGCCCAGTGCAGGTCGGTGTCGGCGGGGTCGCGTCCCGGCCAGGTGGAGGCGACGACGTGGGCCGGTGAGCGGTCGGCGAGGAAGCAGACGGAGGTGGAGTCGAGGCCGCCGGACAGGTCGCAGCTGACCGTGCCGCCGTGTCCGGTGCGGGCGCGGACGGCGTCGGCGAGGGCCTCGCGGACCAGGGGGGCGCCCGTGCTGAGCGGGACGACCGGTTCCGGGGGCGTCCACCACCGGGTGTGGCGTGCGCCGTGGCCGTCCGGCGCGAGGATCAGCGCCTCGTGCGGGGCGACGGCGGTGATCTGGGGCCACAGCGGTTCGTCGAGCAGGGGGTGCGGGACGGGCCAGAGCAGCCGTACGGCCAGGCGTTCCGGCGCCGGTTCAACGCCGAGCGCGGCGGCCAGGACGTCCGCCCGGGTCGCGGCCACTCGGGTGCCGTGCACCGGGGCGTGGAAGACCAGCCGGAGTCCGGAGGCCGTGCCCTGCACCCGGATCCGTCCGTCGAGGGCGGCGACGAGGTGGCAGCTGCCGGGCAGCGAACGGGCCCACGCGTCCAGGGCGGCGAGGTCGCGAAGGGAGCGGGCGACCCGTTCCAGTTCCGTGCCGTCGACGGGGACACAGCCGACGAGGGCGACGGCGGCGGGGCCGACACGGGCGCTGACGATCTCCTGGTCGTGCCAGTGGCCCACGAGCCAGGGCCGGCCCGAGGCGTGATCGAGGGTGCGGGTGCCGGGGCGGGCGAAGGAGCGGGCCACGGCGGCCGCGTCCGCGCGGTCGGCGAAGACCGCGAAGTGCGCGTCGCCGTGGCCCGTCCCCGCACTTGCGTGCAGATCAGTCATGACGTCAGGTCAGAGACCTTCCCTCGTCGTCCTGTTCAGTTCTTGCTCAGGATGAGCCGGTCGTTGCCGTGCCGCTGCAGGAGCCCGGTCTCCTTACGGAAGGAGCCCAGTCGGACGAGGGTTGGTGCTTCGTAGGCCTTCTTCATGACCTGTTCTCCTTACAGGTTGTCCTTCCGCCCCCCGAGGGCGGCCTGTCTCCAGCTAGCCGGGGAGCGGGACGGTCCGACAAGATGAAGGAGAACAGTCGGATTGTCTGAATATCCTGTCCGTTCAGGGTTTGTTCGAGCGCTGAACGAGGGTCTGGCCGGCGGCCGCCCGCGCTCCGCAGATGCCGGTGGCGTGTGCCGGAGGAACGTTTCCACGTGGATCGGGCACGACCCGCAGGCCCGGACCGGAACGGGCCCGGGAGGAGGTCGCGAGGCGTTCACGCGGGCGCACACCGGGTCCGGGCCGCGAATCGGAATGTGGACCCCTAGGGGGCGAAGCCGCCCGGCGTAGGGGGAGAGCTCCCTCCAGGGAGGTACGCGAAGAGCGGGGAGATTGGCTCCGCAGATCGATGCCGATCACGCCGCGCGAGAGCGACCATGAGGGCATGAGCGCAGCAACCATCCATCCAGTCCCCGTCCGCCCGCCGACCGGCGCCACAGCCGTGGACGGCCCGCACCATCACCCCCTCGGCAACGCCCTGCGCGCCATCAAGGTGTTCGCCGAGGCCGCGTTCGGCGTGGTCATCCTCGGCGAGTACGGCGAGGAAACGGGCATACACCGCAAGTAACCGCATAGGGTCGCGTCCGTGGCCCAACAGACGGCGCGAAACGGCTACCGCCGCTTCTCCCGGCTGTCTCCCTGCCCGTCTCCCTGACCCCTGCCGATCTCACCGATCAGCTTGTCGCACCACTGGGTGTGGCGCGTCCCGCTCCTCGCGGGCGCGATCTGCACCTGCCTTGGTGGCACCAGCCACCGGCGTCGCCGTGCCCCCTGCTGGGGCCGGCGCTGAGCGCGGCGGCGGCGCTGCGGGCGGTTCAGCCGGCGCTGTCCTCGGCCAGGATCTCGTCCGCGTCCACGATCCGGTAGGCGTAGCCCTGTTCGGCCAGGAAGCGCTGGCGGTGGGCGGCGAAGTCCTGGTCGATGGTGTCGCGGGCGACGACCGAGTAGAAGTGCGCCTGGTGACCGTCGGCCTTCGGGCGCAGGACCCGGCCGAGTCGCTGGGCCTCCTCCTGGCGGGAGCCGAAGGTGCCGGACACCTGGATGGCGACGGTGGCCTCGGGCAGGTCGATGGAGAAGTTCGCGACCTTGGAGACGACCAGCACGCTGATCTCACCCTCGCGGAAGGCGTCGAAGAGCTTCTCGCGCTGGGCGTTGGAGGTCTCGCCCTTGATGACGGGAGCGTTCAAGTGCTCGCCCAGTTCGTCCAGTTGGTCGATGTACTGGCCGATGACGAGGGTCTGCCGGCCGGCGAACCGGCGGACGATCGCCTCCGTCACCTTCCGCTTGGTGTCGGTGGTGGCACAGAAGCGGTACTTCTCCTCCGTCTCGGCCGTCGCGTACGCCAGCCGCTCGGAGTCCGTCAGATTCACCCGGACCTCGACGCAGTCGGCCGGCGCGATGTACCCCTGCGCCTCGATCTCCTTCCACGGCGCGTCGAACCGCTTCGGCCCGATCAGCGAGAACACATCCGACTCGCGGCCGTCCTCGCGCACGAGGGTGGCCGTCAGACCCAGCCGCCGCCGCGCCTGCAGATCGGCGGTGAACTTGAAGACAGGAGCCGGCAGCAGATGCACCTCGTCGTAGACGATCAGCCCCCAGTCCCGGGAGTCGAACAGCTCCAGGTGCGGATAGACACCCTTCCGCTTGGTCGTCAGCACCTGGTAGGTGGCGATGGTGACCGGCCGGATCTCCTTGCGTGTCCCGCTGTACTCACCGATCTCGTCCTCGGTCAGCGAGGTCCGCTTCACCAGTTCGTGCTTCCACTGCCGCGCGGAGACGGTGTTGGTGACCAGGATGAGCGTGGTCGACTTGGCCTGCGCCATGGCCCCGGCACCGACCAGTGTCTTCCCGGCGCCGCACGGCAGGACCACGACCCCGCTGCCGCCGTGCCAGAAGTTCTCCACGGCCTGCTTCTGGTACGGCCGCAGCGCCCAGCCGTCCTCCAGCAGCTCGATCGGATGCGCCTCACCGTCGACGTACCCGGCGAGGTCTTCGGCCGGCCAGCCCAGCTTCAGCAGCACCTGCTTGATCTGCCCGCGCTCGGAGGGGTGCACGACGACGGTGTCCGGGTCGAGCCGCGCCCCCACCAGCGGGGCGATCCGCCTGGACTTCAGCACCTCCTCCAGCACCGGCCGGTCGGTGGTGGTCAGCACCAGGCCGTGCGCGGGGTGCTTGCTGAGCGTGAGCCGCCCGTAGCGGTCCATCGTCTCGGCGATGTCCACGAGCAGCGCGTGCGGCACCGGATACCGGCTGTACTGCACCAGCGCGTCCACGACCTGCTCGGCGTCATGCCCGGCGGCGCGCGCGTTCCACAGCCCGAGCGGGGTGACCCGATAGGTGTGGATGTGCTCGGGCGCCCGCTCCAGCTCGGCGAACGGCGCGATGGCCCGACGGCAGTCGTCGGCCCGCTCGTGGTCGACTTCCAGGAGCAGGGTTTTGTCGGACTGGACGATCAGTGGACCATTCACGCGCGGTACACCCTTTCCGTACGGCCAAACGTCCAGTGTGCCCTATGGGCCGATGATCAGGGTCAGTCCTCCGCGAGCTCCGCCACCCCCGTGATCCGGTGCAGCGGATAGGTGCGCACCTCGTCCGCCGTGTGGTCGTACGCCGTGACGAAGCCGCCCTCGACGCGGACCGGGGCGATGACGCGCTGGCTGGCGGTGCCCTCGGCGTTGACGTAGCCGATCCAGAGGGAGTCGCCGGTCAGGACGGCGGCCTGCATGGTGGCGAGGGTCTCGGCGGAGGACGTACGGGGCAGTTCGCCGCCCGCGAGAGGAGTTGCCGCTCCGGTCGGCTTGCGGGGGGTGGTGGCGGCCAGGTCACCCGCCCGGATCGCGCGGATCGCCGCCGCGAGGAGCGTGGTGTCGGGCGCCGGCGGCCCGTCCGGGACCGGCGCGGGGGCGGTGCGCGGTGGGGTGCGGTGGGCGTGGGCGCGGGCGATCAGGACGTCACCCTCGGCGGACTCGGCGGCCGGTGCGTAGCCCATCGCGCGCAGGCCCTCCAGCAGCGTCGCCGGATCGGACTGGGCGGCCAGCACGGTCGGGGCGAGGCGGCGCAGCCGCAGGGCCGCGGCGCGCCGGTCGGCCAGGATCTCGTTCAGCATGGTGTCGTCGTCGCAGCGTACGTACGCCGAGGCCGCACCGACCCGCAGATGGCCGTGTTTGCGGGCCACGTCGTCGATCAGATAGGCGAGCGGCTGCGGTACCGGGGTGCGGGAGTGCTCGGCGAGGAAGGCGTGCAGATCGGTGGCGCTGCGGCCGGCGTCCAGGGCACGCCGCACCGAGGCCGGGGTGAACCGGTACACGGTCGCGCCGCCCTTGGACTCGACGTCCGCGAGCACGCCCAGCACGTCGGCGAGCGGACGCCGCAGCGGCCCGGGCGCCACCGCCGTCAGGTCGGCCTGGAGCAGCACGTGGTCCAGCGGTTCGGGCAGGAGCGGCGCGAGGAGGCGGGCGGCGGCGGCCGTCGCCACGGACTGTTCGGCGGGGGAGAGCGGGGCGGGGGCGGCCGTTGGCCGGTGGTGATGGTGGACGGGCAGCTTGTCACCGGGCCCGGCGGAGCCGGCCGGCGTGGTCGGCCTGGTCGAGCGGGCGGAGACGCGGGTACCGGCGGACGTGCGGGCGGCCGTGGTGGCGAGGGAGCCGGAGGCGTCGGGTGATACGACGGTGCCGGAGGACGGACCCGAGGCCGCAGGGCCGGCACCCGGGGCACCCGAGGTGGCACGCCAGTCCGTCGTCGCCGGGGCACCCAGCAGTGCGCGGCCGTGGGCCGACAGGGCGCCGCGCCCGGTGAAGCCCAGCAGTTCGGCCTCGGACAGGGTCCAGCGGGCCAGCCGGGAGCGCAGGTCCTCCTCGCCGTCCGGCCGCTGGGGTCCGCGCAGCGGCCGTTCCCAGCGCAGCCGGGCCAGCACCGACTCGGGGTCCGGGGCCGCGCCCGCCGGGAGACCGGCCAGCAGGGTCAGCACCCGGTGCCGTACCTCGGGCGCGGCCGAGCGGTCCAGACCCGGCCCGAGCGCGGCGAGCGTGCGGTCCTTCGCGTCCCGCCCGCCGACCAGCCCCGGCGTCCGGGTGGCCGCCAGCCAGGCCTCGGCGAGACGGGCCCAGCGCTCGGCGGCGGGCCGCTCCAGCCACTCGTCGTAGGCGGGCGTGGCCGCGTACCGCTCGTCGGCCTCGCCGTCGGAGGCGACCAGGCCCGCCGCGTACGCCAGCTCCACCCAGAACGCGGCGACCGGCTCGGACACGTCCAGTGCGACGGCGGTCCGCTTCAGATCGCGGACGCTCAGGCCGCCGGCCCGCAGCACGGCCGGGCCGCCCTCGTCCCAGTCCTTCAGCAGCTCCTCGACCGTCGCGAGGGCGGTGTACGCCTGTCCGGCCGCCGTCGCGTCCACCACCTGCGGACCGTGGGTCGCGGCCGGCTCCACGGCGGGCGGCAGCGGCTCCGGCGCGCGGTGGGCGCGGCCCTCCCGCAGATGCAGGGCCACCTCGCGGGGCAGTACGACCGTGCCGGGCGCGGTCGGCAGCAGCAGACCGCGGTCGAGCAGCCAGCGCAGATGCGCGGCCGGATCCGGGGTGACCTGCCCGTACGGCGGCCCCCACACCAGCCGCGACAGCACCTCGCGGGACGCCTCCGGAGCGCCGGCGAGCAGCTTGCCCATCTTCTTCCGGTCGGCGAACAGTGTGGTGAGCGCGGCCACGGCGGACACCGAGTCGTGTGTCGAGGGCAGCCCGGCCGCCGTGACGATCTCCTGGATCCGGCCTGGCGACATGCCCGAGGTGGCCTCCTGCACGGTCGGCCCGAGCCCGGTCGGGGAGGGGTGCTGCGGTGAGGGCGCAAGCACCTCGCGGGCGGTCCGCACCAGCCGCAGCCGCTCGTCGTCGCCCCACACCAGCGCCTGCTCGCGCAGGGTGGCGAGAGCGTGCGGCAGCGCGGCGGCGACCGCGTCGTCCGCGCCGTACCCCGCCATCAGCCCGAGCAGCGTGTCGTACGACGCCGGGTCCGGGGCCACGGCCAGTGCCTCCGCCGTCTGCAGCGCGAACCGGTCCAGCCGCTCCAGCGCGCGCAGCACCGAGGCGCGGGTACCGGCGCGGGTGGCCAGCTGGGTGAGGTCGGTCGGTACGGGCGTGATGAGGTCGGGGCGGCTGCGCAGCAGCGCGGCCAGGGAGACGTCGTCCCGCGCGCGGAGCGCCTCCGCGAGGGAACGAGGGGCTGGGTGGGCCGCTGGGCTCATCTGACCCACGGTAGCGGTTGCCGGTGTCGAGGGGGGGCTCCCCCGGTCCCGGCGGCGGGCTCGGCGAAGCGACTCTGCGCTACCGTCCTCACGGGGTCTCATCGCCGTCACCCCGGAGGGGTTCCGTTGGGGATCGAGAGCGACCAGGTCGTCTACGAGTACCTGAGCCGTGTCGGAGACATCGCTCAGCAGCGACAGCTGCCGTCGGGCACGCGGATGCGGCTCGTGTCGGAGCTGCGCAACGAGATCGACCGGCACCGGGCCAGGGCGACCGTCGACAGCCCCGCCGCGGTCCGCCGCATCCTGGACAGCCTGGGCACCCCGGACGACGTCGTCGCGGCGGCGGGCGGCACGGCCGGTGTGTCCGGCGGGTCGAGCGGGCCCGGCGGATTCGGTGCCGGGCGGGTCGTGCAGCCGCCCGGCACCGTGCCCGTACAGCCCGCGCCGGGCGCGCGGAAGCGCGAGCCTGCGGACGGGGACCGGGGCGGGGAACGGCGCAGGGGCCTGCGCCGGGTCGTCCCCCGGCCGCGCCCGGCCGAACCCGGGCCCTCCGCCCCGCGCCACGCGCCGTCACCGCCGCACCTGGCCCCCGCGCACGAACTCGGGGACAGCGCTATGCAGCCCGACTGGTGGCGGATGAGGGGCAGCGGGCCGGCCGCCGAGACCGACTCCGTGCCGGGGTTCGTCGGCGGTGTGGAGATCCCGGAGCTGCTCAAACGGCCACCGGAGCCGACGGAGGCGACGACGGCGCCGGCCGGGCCGGCCGCCCCGGGCACCGTGGCGCCGGCACCGGAGGCCACCGAGGCCGAGGCCGTCCCGCGCCGCCGCCTGCTCCCGCGCCCTGCGGCCGGCTGGACCAACCCCCTCCTGCTGCTGGCCGCCGCCGCGCTGGTCGCCGGTGCGGTGCTCGGGAACTGGTTCGCCCTGATCCTGGGCTGGGCGATCGCCTACGGCTCCCGGCGGCTGACCCCCGCGGAGACCAAGTGGGCCGTGATGGTGCTGCCGGGCGCGGCGGTCGCGGCCGGGTTGGTGTGGCTGTGGGGCAGGGACAACGGACGCTGGGGCGAGCCGATCGCGCGGGGCCACATGAACGACGCGATCGCCGGGACGTGGCCGTGGGTGGTGAGAGGCGCCGCGGTGGCGTCGGCGCTGTACCTGGTGTGGCGCTCCCAGCGGAGACGGTGAGGAGCGCCCCGAAGGGGCGCGGGGAACTGCGCGAGCAACCACGACGGACCCGCATCCGGCAATGGCCAGGTTCCCCTACGGCGCCACCCGTCCGGCCCGAACCGCCGGAGGCACCCGCTGACACAATGCCCCGTATGACTTTCACCGTCGGCTTCGACCTCGACATGACGCTCATCGACTCCCGGCCGGGCATCCGCGCGTGCTACCTGGCGTTGGCCGAGCGGACCGGGACGTACATCGACGCCGATCTGGCGGTGACCCGGCTCGGCCCGCCGCTCGTGGAGGAGCTGAGTAACTGGTTCCCCAGGGACCAGGTCAGTGTCATGGTCGACCTGTACCGGGAGATGTACCCGTCGATCGCCATCGCCGCGACGCCCGCCATGGAGGGCGCCGCGGAGGCCATGGAGCGGGTGCGCGCGGCCGGTGGCCGGACGCTCGTGGTCACGGCGAAGTACGAGCCCAACGCCAAGCTGCACCTGTCCCACCTCGGCATCGAGCCGGACGTGGTCGTGGGTGACCTGTGGGCCGAGCAGAAGGCGGAGGCGCTGCGCGAGTACGGCGCGGGCGTGTACGTCGGCGACCATGTCGGAGACGTGCGCGGGGCCCGTACGGCGGGAGCGGTGGCGGTCGGCGTGGCGACCGGGCCCTGTTCCGCCGACGAGCTGCTCGCCGCCGGGGCGGACGTCGTCCTCGACGACCTGTCCGTGTTCCCCCCGTGGCTGGCCGGCTACTGCGGCGCGGATCCGGAGCGGGAGGCGCCGCGCGTCTGACGCCGGGCGGCGGCCACCGACCGCAGGACGCCCGCACCGGCGACGAGGAAACCGACCGCCATGAGCATGCTCAGTCCGAACATGTAGGTGGGGAAAGGCTTCGCGCCGAGGAACAGCGGTGCCACCGTGACCAGAGTGGCCACGGCGCCGACGAAGAAGACGATCGCCCCGGCGCGGATCAGCCCGTCACCGGGCGCGGCGGAATTCGTTTGGGTTTTGTCACGCACCGGACCAGGGTAGTTCCCAGCGCGAGAGAACAACCGGGGGACGTCTTGTCACCCGCCCCGAGACCATTAGCCTTGGTAGCGGCGGGTCATGGTCGACCCGCTCTACTGCTATCCAGAGCACTTTCGAAGCAGTGGCAGCAGTTTCCCCAACGAGTACGAGGACGAGGACAGACGGTGCCGACCGGGCGTGTCAAATGGTTCAACAGCGAGAAGGGCTTCGGCTTTCTCTCCCGCGACGACGGCGGTGACGTCTTCGTCCATTCCTCGGTTCTCCCCGCCGGAGTCGATGCACTCAAGCCGGGACAGCGCGTGGAGTTCGGCGTCGTCGCCGGTCAGCGCGGTGACCAGGCGCTGTCGGTGACCGTGCTGGATCCGACGCCGTCGGTCGCCGCCGCCCAGCGCAAGAAGCCCGACGAGCTGGCCTCGATCGTGCAGGATTTGACGACCCTCCTCGAGAACATCACGCCGATGCTGGAGAAGGGCCGTTATCCGGACAAGGCCTCCGGCAAGAAGATCGCCGGCCTGCTGCGGGCGGTCGCCGACCAGTTGGACGTCTGAGCCGGCGCAGAACAAGACCCGGCTTACGGGAACGCAAGCGCATCCGGGCCGAGGGGCGGCACCAGCCCCTCGGCCGCCGCACGTGTGAGCAGGCCGCGAATCGCGGCGTAGCCGTCCTCGCCGAGGTCGGCGGTGAACTCGTTCACGTACAGCCCGATGTGCTGGTCCGCCACGGCCGGGTCCATCTCCTGGGCATGGGCCATGACGTACGGCCGGGACGCCTCGGGGTCGTCCCAGGCGGCCCGTACGGAGGTACGGATGGAGTCGGCCAGTCGCGTCAGCGCCTCCGCGCCCAGCGAGCGCTTCGCGATGATCGCGCCGAGCGGGATCGGCAGCCCGGTGGTCCGCTCCCAGTGCCGGCCCATGTCGGCGAGCTTGTGCAGGCCGTAGTTCTGGTAGGTGAACCGGGCCTCGTGGATGACCAGACCGGCGTCCACCTTGCCGTCCCGCACGGCCGGCATGATCTCGTGGAACGGCATGACGACGATCTCACCGACCCCCTCGGCCGCGAGCGTGTCCGCCGCCCACAGGCGGAACAGCAGGTACGCCGTCGACTTCTCGCTGGGCACCGCGACCGTACCGCCCGTCAGGTCGACGTCCGGCTCCCGCGTGAGCACCAGCGGCCCGCAGCCCCGCCCCAGCGCCCCGCCGCACGGCAGCAGCGCGTACGCGCCGAGGACGTACGGCAGCACGGCGTACGACACCTTGAGCACGTCGAACTCGCCGCGCTCGGCCATACCGTTGGTGAGGTCGATGTCGGCGAAGGTCACGTCCAGCGCGGGGGCGCCGGGGACACGGCCGTGGGCGAGGGCGTCGAAGACGAAGGTGTCGTTGGGGCAGGGCGAGTACGCGATCTGCAAGGGCTCAGCGGTCATACCGTTTCCAACTCTCCAGTGCGGGCGCCGACTTCCCGAACGCCTCGGTGAGGGCGGTGAGGGCGTCGCCGATGCGCCAGGCGGCGCGGTCGCGCGGGCCGACCGGGTTGGAGACCGCGCGCAGTTCCAGCACCGGTACCCCGTGCGCGGCGGCCGCCTCCGCCACCCCGAAGCCCTCCATGCCCTCGGCGAGCGCCTCGGGGTGCCGGGCGCGCAGGGCGGCGGCGCGGGCGGCGGTGCCGGTGACGGTGGAGACGGTGAGGACGGTGCCGGTGAGGGCGCCGGTCGACTCGGACACGGCGCGGACGGCGGAGTGCGGCGGGCGGTGGGTGACGGTCCCGAAGCCCAGCTCGGTGACCGGAAGGAAGCCGTCGGCGGTCTCGGCGCCCAGGTCGGCCACGGTGATCGCGTCAGCGACGACGAGCGAGCCGACGGGCGCCCCGGGCGCGAAGCCGCCGCCGATCCCGGCCGAGACGACCAGGTCGTACGGAGCGCCCGCGAGGGCGGCGGCGGTCAGGGCGGCGGCGGTGGACGCGGCGGCGAGGGCCGGACCGACCCCGGCGGCGAGCAGGTCCCAGCCGGCGGCGGTACGGCACAGGAGGGCGCCGGGGAGCCGTACCCCGGTCACGGCCCCGGGGAACGCCTGTGCCACCGCGTCCCGCTCGACCGGGACCGCGGTGGCCACGAGGACCCGTACGGAAGCCGTGATCAGGCCTTCTTCAGCTTGAACGACCACATGCCCAGGTTGGAGGTCTTGCCCATCCGGATGGTGACCGTGTTGGTGTCGCCCTGGGTGCCGTACTGCTGGTTGAAGAACGCGCTGCCCGGGATGGTGCGGTAGGTCTTCTTGCTGACGTCGGTGAACTGCTGGCCGTTGACCAGGATGACCCAGCCGGCGTCCGCGATCTTCGGGTCGACGCCGAAGCGGACGGTCTCGTCCTGGTCGACCTTGATCGACTCGGCCTTCTCGACGTTCTTGACGCACTGCGTCAGCGACTTGGTGTCCAGCGCCTTGCCGTCGTTGTAGCAGGTGGCCTCGGAGTTGACCGAGTCCTTGCCGACGGTGACCGTCGAGACGGGCGACGGCTTGTCGCAGGCCGACAGGGCGAGCAGTCCGGCGGATACGGCGCCGACAACGGCGACGGCGCGGCGGCGTCGCACAGCGCGTTGAACATCAGCGGCTTCGCCGCGGGGCAGCGTGGTCATGGCCGAAGGCTATCGGGCGCCCTGAGCCCTCCGCCCACGCGGGGTGCGACGTGCCCGGTTCGTTACGCCAGCCGGTCCTGCGGACCGGACATCGTGTCCGGTTCGTTATGCCGGGCAGGTGCCTGGGGGGATCAGGCGACGCGGGGCCGTGGGCGGCCGCCGTGCCGGGCCGAGGCGAGCAGCCCCTTCAGCGTGGTCAGCCAGCCGACGGCGACGAACACCGCGCCGATCAGCAGGCCGACGGACCCGTTGAGCGGCAGCACGATGCCGACGGCGCCCCCGAACACCCACGCCATCTGCAGCAGCGTCTCGGAGCGGGCGAACGCCGAGGTGCGCACCAGCTCCGGCACGTCCCGCTGGATCAGCGCGTCCAGGGCCAGCTTGGCCAGCGCCTGGGCGAACCCGGCGACAGCGGCGAGGCAGGCCACCAGGAACGCCCCGAAGAACAGTCCGGCCACGATCGCCGTGCCCAGCACCACCGCGACCACGGCCACGATGATGACCTCCGGCGCACGGGACTTCAGCCAGGCCCCGACGGCCGTGCCCAGCGCGTTGCCCGCACCGGCGGCCACCCCGACGATCCCCAGCGAGACCGCCGCGCTCTCGCCGGTCAGCGGATGCTCGCGCAGCAGGAAGGCGAGGAAGAAGATCAGGAAGCCGGACAGACAGCGCAGGGCGGCATTGGCGCCGAGCGCGTGCGTGACGGCGGGACCCACGGTCCGCAGCCCCGGCCGTTTCACCTGCTCCTTCCTGCGCTGCGGCCCGTACAGATGCTGCTCGTCGGCCGCGAGCAGTGCCACGTCCTCGCCCTTGGCCGAGTCCACCGCGGGCGGCAGCGAGAACGACAGGAACGTTCCCCCGACGAAGATCACGAAGGCGCCGTAGAGCGGCCAGGGATCTCCGGCCCTGTGCAGCCCCGCCGCGATCGGGGCGGCGACACCGGTGGCCAGCAGCCCGGCGAGGGTGACCCGCGAATTGGCCTTCACCAGCGAGAACCGGGGCGGCAGCAGCCGCGGTACGACCGCACTGCGCACCACCCCGTACGCCTTCGACGCGACCAGCACGCCCAGCGCCGCGGGATACAGCTCCAGGCTGCCGCTCGCCACCGCCCCCGAGATGACCAGCGCGAGCAGCGCACGGGCCAGCATGGCCCCGGCCATCGCGGCGCGCCGCCCGTGCGGCAGCCGGTCGAGGAGCGGCCCGATGACCGGGGCGAGGACGGTGAAGGGCGCCATCGTGATGGCGAGGTACAGCGCGACCCGCCCCCGCGCCTCGGCGGTCGGCACGGAGAAGAACACGGTGGAGGCGAGCGCCACGGTGACCATGACGTCCCCGGCGCCGTTCACCGCGTGCAGCTCGATCAGCTTGCCCAGCCCCGACTCGCCCGCGCCGTGGGCGTGCGTGGCCCTGCGGATGCCCCGCGCGGCACCGGTGACCGGCAAGTGCAGGGCACGCCCGACAGAGCGGACGGCGCCACCGACCCGGCTCGCGCCGCCACCCCGAACACCACGCCTGTCCGCGGTCGCCACGTGCTTCATAGTGCCCCGAGAAGGCGGCGGATAGTGCGGTACGGCGCGCACGGCGGCCAACCCTGCCGCTGATCCGGCGACTTCCGGGCGCGACGGCACCGGGGGGACGGCCGGGCGGCAGGGGGTGGGCGGGCAGGAAAACCTGCCGCGTAGCGGCGACCGATCCTGTTCGGTGTAGCGTGCGTATCTCAGCCATAACGCAGAATGGATGGCAGAGGTGCGCCCGAGCGCGCGGATGCAGACGTCGATGCGGTCCCCCGGTCCGCTCCGTCGGCAGGCCCGCCTTCAGGCAGCCGCACTCGACGAGACGGCGTAGGAGAGAAGCGATACCTGTGAGCGCAGCGACCACGCGAAGCCGCACCCCCGACCGCTTGTGCGCCGAGGCCGTCGACCTCGCCCGCGGTGCCGCCGAGGAGGCCGCCGCGCCCGGCGTGGTCGGCGAGCACGCCGGCCTGGTGTCCGAGGGCGACCGTGTGGTCACGCACTTCTTCGAGTGCAAGGAACTGGGTTACCGCGGCTGGCGCTGGGCGGTGACCGTGGCCCGCGCCTCCCGCGCCAAGATCGTCACGCTCGACGAGGTGGTCCTCCTCCCCGGCCCCGACGCCCTGCTCGCCCCCGAGTGGGTCCCCTGGAGCGAGCGCCTGCGTCCCGGCGACCTCGGCCCCGGCGACCTGCTCCCCACCGACCAGGACGACCTGCGCCTGGAGCCGGGCTACACGGGCGAGGACGAGCCGCTGCCGAGCGCGGCGGTGTCCGAGAAGATGGCGGAGCTGGCGGAGGCCGAGGACGCCGAGGTCACGCCGGGCACCCCCGCCGTCCAGCCGACGACCCCCTTCCGGGGCTCGATCGCGGCGGTGGCCGAGGAACTGGGCATGCGCCGAGCCCGGGTCCTTTCGCGCTACGGCCTGCATGTCGCGGCCGACCGCTGGGAGGAGTCGTACGGCCCGAAGACCGCGATGGCCCAGGCGGCCCCGGCCACCTGTGTGAGCTGCGGCTTCCTGACCCCCATCGGCGGTTCCCTCGGCCAGGCCTTCGGCGTCTGCGCCAACGAGTTCTCCCCCGCCGACGGCCGCGTGGTCTCCCTCGCCTACGGCTGCGGCGGCCACTCGGAGGCCGCGGTCATGCCCAGGCCGCCGCAGCCGGCTCCGCCGGTCATCGACGAGACGAGGGTCGACCCCTTCCCGCTGCGCCCCGCCCGCGACTCGGGCTCGGTCCCGGAGACGGGCGACGAGGAGACGGCGGAACTGGGTCACTCGTAGCGGGACGGTCGCGCTCGGGCCGCCCGCTTCTTGGCCACCAGTCAGGTGAAACAGGGTCCTCCAAAGGAGGCGCTCTGCGCCGTTTTCCAGGCCCGCTCGGAACCCGCTCCTTGATCATCGCCGCGTCGGCGCTCGGCCGGCACCGAGGCGAGGAGTGGTCCGATGGCGGGTCGGAGTGTGTCCCAGAAGCGGTCGAACCGGCGGCGCGGCAGGTGGGCCGCGGTCTGTGCGGGGCTCGCCCTCGCGCTGGGCGTGGGGCAGGGGACGGCAGTTGCGGCGGGCGCCCCCGCGCCCCCGGTACCGCGGGGGAAGATCCTCTCCGCCCCGGCGGCGCTGGCCGGGGGCATCGTCCACCCGGACGCGCCGCCTGCCGGTGCCGACGACTGGAACTGCAAGCCCTCGCACGAGCATCCGCGTCCGGTCGTCCTGCTGCACGGGACCTTCGCGAACGCCTATGACGACTGGGGCCTGATGTCCCCGTACCTGAAGCAGCTCGGCTACTGCGTCTTCGCGCCCAACTACGGGGCGCCGCCCGGTTCTCCGGTCAAGGCCACCGCACACATCCCGGACTCCGCCCGGCAGATCGCCGACTACGTCGACCGCGTACTGAAGGCCACCGGCGCCCACCAGGTCGACCTGGTCGGACACTCCCAGGGCGGCGGTGTGACGCCCCGCTGGTATCTGCGGTTCGACGGCGGCACGGACCCCGCGCACCCGGAGCGGAACAAGGTGCACAGCCTCATCGGCCTGGCGCCGTCCAACCACGGCACGACCGCCTCCGGCCTCGGCACCCTGACGACCAGGCTGGGGCTCAACCCGACCGTGTCCGCCGTCGTCGGGCAGGCGTACGCGGACCAGATGGTCGGCTCCGAGGTGAACACGGAGCTGGACCGGGGCGGGGACACACAGCCGGGGGTCGGCTACACCGTCATCGCCACCAAGCTCGACGAGGTCGTCACCCCTTACACGCAGCAGTTCCTGACCGCGGGACCGGGCGCGACCGTCAAGAACATCACGATCCAGGACATCTGCCCCCGGGACCTCTCCGAGCACGTCTCGATCGCGTACGACTCCAACGCCGCGCAGCTCGTGCGCAACGCCCTGGACCCCGCCCACGCCCAGCCCGTCGGCTGCGGCCTGACCCTTCCGGTACTCGGCGGCTGACCGAGCCTGCCGCCCGGCCGCCCGGTATCGGGCGGCCGGGGGCACAACCAGCCGCCATGCCACCCAAGTTGGTGCATTTCACTCTCGTGAGTGAGTTTGCCTCGCGGGAGGGAGGGGTGGGGCTTGGTGGGGTTCTTTATCCCTTGAGTGCCTTGGGAAAAGACCGCCCCCGACACCGGAGCACGGATCCCCGGGTTCCGGCGCGAAACGGACTTCCGCCCACACCGTCTTGCGCGGCGGCAGCCCCGGCGCGACACCCCATTTGTCGGCCAGCGCCTCCACGAGGAGGAGACCTCGGCCGGAGCCGGCGTCGGGAGCGGGATGCGTGGGCTGGGGGAGGCGGTCACCGCGCGTGTCCGTCACCTCGATACGGAGGGTGTCGCCGACGGCGTACAGCGTCAGACGGAAGTCCCGGCCCGCGACCCGGCCGTGGGTAACCGCGTTGGCGGCGAGTTCGGCGACGATCAGCTCCGCCGGGTCCAACGGAATTCCCCAGGAGCGGAGTTGTTCCGTGGCGAGCAACCGGGCGAGGCGGGCGCCCCGAGGTGTGGGGGACAGCTGGGCGGTGAAGTTCGGGACGGGGGTGGAGATTCTCTCGTTCACGTCACTCAGAGTGGCTGCGCCTGCTACCTGTGAATAGTGACGACGCGGTTGCGTACGGTCACTGTCCTGGTGTTGCCCGGTGATGTCCGGGCTGTCGAGGAAGGGGGCGCGGAGTGAGCGAGGAAGAGGAGCCGGGGTGGGAGGTCGACCCGGATGACGCGTGGGGCGTGGCCGTCATCGCCATGGTGGGACGGCAGTTGAAGCTGAGGCGCGAGGCGGTCGGGATGCGGGCCGCCGACTTCGGCAGGGCCATGGGCTACAGCGAGGACATGGTCTACAAGCTGGAGTCCGGCAAGCGGATCCCGAGGCTGGAGTACCTCGACAAGGCGGACACGGTGTTGAAGGCGGGCGGATTGATCGCCGCGATGAAGGAGGACGTGGAGAAGGTCCGGTATCCGAAGAAGGTTCGGGCTTTGGCGGAGGTGGAGGCCAAGGCGGTGGAGATTCAGTTGTACGACCCGCTGAACATCCATGGTCTGCTCCAGACGCCGGAGTACGCGCGTGCGCTTCTCGTCATGCGGCGCCCTGCTTACACAGAGGCTGAAGTCGAGCGGTTCTTCGCTGCTCGGATGGCCCGCAAGTCGGTCTTCGAACGGGACCCGGCACCCGAAGTCGGTTTCGTCCTTGAGGAGTGGACACTACGGCGCCCGCTCGGAGGCCGGACGCAGCTCCGACGCCAGCTCGAACACCTACTGGCAGTAGCGCAGTTGCGGAACGTCGAGCTTCAGGTGATGCCCATGGACCGTGAAGAGCACGCGGGGCTGGCCGGTGGCATCGAGGTGCTGAAGTTCGCCGACGGATCGGCGGTGGGGCGCTCGCCTGCCGTGGCTAACGGACGTACGGTCGAGGAGCCGAAACACCTCCGTATCCTTGAGCTGCGGTATGGCATCATCCGGGCTCAGGCGCTCACTCCCCGTGAGTCGACGTCCTTCATCGAGGAACTGCTGGGGGCAACATGATCCGCTGGTTCAAGAGCAGCTACAGCAGCAGCAGTGAAGGCGACTCCTGCGTCGAAGTGGCCCTGGACCGGAACACGACCCTCACCACCACCATCCACATCCGCGACTCCAAGCAGACCGACGGCCCTCAGCTCACCGTCACCCCCGCCACCTGGACCGACTTCCTGGGCTACGCCGCCGGACGCTGAACGGTCCGCCGCGCTGTACCTTCTCCTCAGCCGATGAGGAGAGTGAACGTGAGCAGCAAGTACGTGCGGCCGGCGGCCGAGGGGGCCGATCCGTTCGGGACGGCCCGGCTGCGCCGTGGTGTTCTCGACGCCTGGGCCACCAGCCCCGCCCGCTTCCGCGAGGACGCCAACGCCGAGGAGGATCTCGTCCTGGGCGGCTACCGGGACCGCCTCGTGGTCGAGCTGGCGCAGAACGCCGCCGACGCCGCCGCCCGTGCGCGCACCCCCGGCCGGCTGCGGCTCACGCTCCGGGACGGGGTCCTCGTCGCCGCCAACACCGGTGCCCCGCTGGACGCGGCCGGCGTCGAGTCGCTGTCCACGCTGCGCGCCTCGGCGAAGCGGGACGCCGATGTCACCCAGGGTGCCGTCGGCCGGTTCGGGGTCGGGTTCGCCGCCGTGCTGTCGGTGACCGATGAGCCCGCGATCGTCGGACGGCACGGCGGGGTCCGGTGGTCCCTGGCCGAGGCGCGCGAGCTGGCCGGTGACATCGCCCGGCACAGTCCGGGGCTCGGGGACGAAGTCCGGCGCCGTGACGGACACGTACCGCTGCTCCGGCTGCCCTTCGCCGCCGAGGGCACCGCCCCGGAGCCGTACGACACCGCCGTGATCCTGCCCCTGCGGGACGCGGCCGCCGCCGATCTCACCGAGCGGCTGCTGAACGCCGTCGACGACGCCCTGCTCCTCGCCCTGCCGGGGCTGGAGGAGCTGGTGATCGAGGTCAACGGTGATCAGCCGCGCACGCTGAGGCGGCGTACCGAGGGCGCCGTCACTGTCGTGGAGGACTCGCGGGAGGGCACCACGCGGTGGCGTACCGCTGCCGCCCATGGGCCGCTCACCCCCGATCTGCTCGCCGACCGGCCCGTGGAGGAGCGGCTGCGGCCCCACTGGTCGGTGACCTGGGCCGTGCCCGAGGACGCGGCCGGCCGTCCGGTGCCTCCTCGGACGACCGCCGTCGTGCACGCGCCCACCCCCAGCGACGAGCCTCTCGGCGTCCCCGCCCTCCTCATCGCCTCCTTCCCCCTCGACACCACCCGCCGGCACACCGCGCCCGGCCCGCTCACCGACTTCCTGGTGCAGCGCGCGGCCGACGTCTACACCGAACTGCTCGCCGACTGGCGGCCGGTGACGGACGGGATCATCGACCTCGTGCCCGGACCGCTCGGCAAGGGCGCGCTGGACGGGGCGCTCCGGCAGGCCGTCCTGGAGCGGCTGCCCCGCACGGAGTTCCTTCCGCCCGCCCACCCGGCCTTCCTGCCGCCCGACGCGGGGGCCAAGGAGGAGGGCGACGAGCTTCCGGAGTCGCTGCGGCCCCGCGACGCGGAGATCGTGGAAGGGGGCGGGGCGGACACCGTGCGGGTGCTCGCCGAGGTGCTGCCCACGCTGCTGCCCGCCGGACTTGAGCGGCGGGTCGAGCTGCGCACCCTCGGCGTCGCCCGGCTGCCGCTCGCCGACGCCATCGACCGGCTCGCCGGGCTGGAGAAGGACCCCGACTGGTGGTGGCGGCTCTACGAGAGCCTCGCCGGGGTCGACCCCGATCGGCTGTCCGGGCTGCCGGTGCCGTTGGCGGACGGCCGGACCACGATCGGGCCCCGGCAGGTGCTGCTGCCCACCCCGGACGGCGCCCGGATCGACGCGGACGTCCTCGGGCGGCTCGGGCTGAAGGTCGCCCACGAGGACGCCGTGCACCCGCTGCTGGAGAAGCTGGGCGCGCTGCCCGCCACTCCGCGCGCGGTGCTCACCACCCCGCAGGTGCGGGCCGCCGTCGCCGCCTCGCTGGACGACGAGGGCGGTATCGGGGGCTGGGAAGAGGACGCTCCGGATGCCGAGGAGCTGGCCGACACCGTGCTCGGGCTGGTGCGCGACGCGGGCCTGGAGCCCGGGGACGAGCCCTGGCTGGGTGCGCTGGCCCTGCCCGACGAGGACGGGGAGCTCGCCCCCGCCGGTGAACTCGTCTACCCCGGCAGCCCGTTCGCCCAGGTGATCCGCGCGGGCGAACTGGCCGCCGTGGACCGTGACCTGGCCGGGAAGTGGGGCGAGCAACCGCTGACCGCCTGTGGGGTGCTCGCGAACTTCGCGCTGGTCCGCGCCGCCGACGTCGTCCTCGACCCGGACGAACTGGAGCCCCGGGAGAGCGACTTCGCCGAGCCCGACGACGCCGGGCTGCTGGACGCCGTCGACGTGTGGTGTGAGGACATCCTCGACCGCTTCCCGGACAGCCCGGTGCCCCCGGTCGCCACCGAGCTGGTCGCCGTACGCGATCTGGACCTGGTGGACGACGAGCACTGGCCCCAGGCCCTCGCGCTGCTCGCCCAGCCGCCGCTGCGGGACGCCCTCACCCAGCCGGTCCGCATCCTGCTGCACGACGGCACGCACGAAACCGTACGGCCGTACACCGCGTGGTGGCTGCGCGGGCACCCCGTGCTGGACGGCCGTCGCCCGGGCGGTCTGCTCGCGGCCGGCGGGGATCCGCTGCTGCGCGGGCTGTACGACGAGGCCGACGCCACCGGGTTCGAGGACGAGCAGGTGCTGCGGGCACTGGGGGTGCGCACGTCCGTGGCGGCCCTGCTGGACGAGCCCGGCGGCGCCGCCGAGCTGCTGGACCGGCTGGCCGACCCGCAGCGGCCGGTCACCCCGGCCCAACTGCACGGGCTGTACGGGGCGTTGGCGGAGCTGGATCCGGAGCAGGTGACCCTGCCGGACGACCTGCGGGCGGTGACCGACGGGCGCGTGGAGGTGGTGGACGCCACCGAGGCCGTCGTGGTCGACTCGCCGGACCTGCTGCCCTTCACCTCCGGGGTGCCGCTGCTGCCGGTCCGCCCGGCCCGGGCCGCGGAGCTGGCGGAGCTGTTCCAGGTGCGGCGGCTCAGCGAGTCCGTCACCGGCGAGGTGCACTCCGAGGGCACCGAGCACGAGGTGCCGGCGCCGGTACGGGTGCTGCTCGGGGGGCGTACGCCGCGCACGTACGTCGAGCACGGGGAACTGGTCGTGGACGGCGTGGAGATCGACTGGCGGCTCACCGACGACGGGGTGCTGCACGCGGCCACGCTGGAGGGCGTCGCGGCGGGCCTGGCCTGGGCGGCGGGACAGTGGCCGCGGCGCTTCGAGGTGGCGGCCCTGCTGGAGGACCCGTCCCGGACGGAGGAACTGGCCAGGGACCGCTGGTTCGACTGACCATCCGGCTGACCACCGGGATTCCCGGCCACAGGAATTCGCCGTAGTAAACATCCCGTCATGGGAGCGCAATCCGGTCACAAAATCTGGCCGGATTGCGCTCTTGCCGTACAACCAGTCGCTTGGGTCGCGGATCTGATCGCGTGAGTCAACCGACTCCCCGATCACTTCTCCCTCCAGGGGAACGCACATGCGCATACGTGCCACCGTGGCCGCCGTCTCCGGCGCCCTGGCCCTCACCGCCCTCGCAGTCCCGGCCGCGCAGGCCGTCACCGACTCGGGCACGCCGTACACCCTGAACGTCAGCTTCTCGAACGTCACGATCGCCAAGGCGATCAAGGTCGGCAGCACCAACGAGGTCAGTGCGACGTACTCGTACACGCTGACCCACGGCTCGGACGTGGACGTCACCGCGAGCGACTTCTACTCGGACGCCTTCCTCTACCACGGCACCTACAGCGACTCGTCCCCCGAGCTGTACGGCGACAACCCGGCGAAGTGCACCGTCACCTCGTCCACCACCGCCACCTGCACGGGCACGGTCGACATCTACCCGAGCGACGCCGACCCGAAGATCGCGGACGCCGGTACCTGGAGCGTGGCCGCCGAGGCCGTCGCCTTCAACGGCCAGGACCAGCAGAACCCCGACATGAGCAAGGTCGGCTACAAGGACCAGAGCGGCCTGGGCACCACCCTGGTGCAGCGCTACTCGAAGCTGACGACCACCGTCAGCTCGACGTCCGTCTACAAGGGCAAGACCTTCACGGCGTCCGGCAAGCTCTCCCGCGCCGACTGGGACGACAACCTGTACCACGGCTACGCCAACCAGCCGGTCAAGCTCCAGTTCCGCAAGGCGGGCACGAGCACGTACACCACCGTCAAGACGGTGTACACCGACTCCTACGGCAACCTGAAGTCGTCCGCGACCGCGAACGACAGCGGCTACTGGCGTTACAGCTTCGCCGGCACCTCGACGACTCCGGCGGTCAGCGCCACGGGTGTGTACGTCGGCGTGAAGTAACCCTCAGTCCGGAAAGCGGCGGTCGACCCACTTCCACAGGAACTCCAGGGCGACCGCCGCCACCACCGCGACGCCGACGGCGGTCCACGGCATCGCCAGGCCGACCAGCTTCAGCGCGAAGAAGCCCTGCAGCCCCGGGACGGCCAGGACCAGGAGGAACGCCGCACCCATCGCGGCCACCAGGGTCACCCGCCACCAGGTGTAGGGGCGGGCGATGATCGCCAGGATCCACATGGAGACGAGGAAGAGCGTCAGGGTGGCCGCGCTGGTCTCCGCGTCCAGCCGGCCCGGCCCGGTGTAGGAGTGGCGGGCGATCAGGTACATCGCGAAGGTCGCCACCCCGGCCACCACCCCGCCCGGGATCGAGTACCGCATCACCCGCCGTACGAAGTGCGGTTTCGCCCGCTCCTTGTTGGGGGCCAGGGCTAGGAAGAACGCCGGGACGCCGATGGTGAGGGTGGAGAGCAGGGTCAGATGCCGGGGCAGGAACGGATACTCCACCTGCCCGCACACCACGAGGACCGCCAGCAGCACCGAGTAGACGGTCTTCACCAGGAACAGCGTCGCCACCCGGGTGATGTTGCCGATCACCCGGCGGCCCTCGCCCACCACCGACGGCAGGCTCGCGAAGCTGTTGTCCAGCAGCACGATCTGCGCCACCGCCCGCGTCGCCTCCGAGCCGGAGCCCATGGCGACCCCGATGTCGGCGTCCTTCAGCGCGAGCACGTCGTTCACGCCGTCGCCGGTCATCGCGACGGTGTGCCCGTGCGACTGGAGCGCGCCCACCATGTCCCGCTTCTGCTGCGGGGTGACCCGCCCGAAGACGGTCCCCCCGCGCAGCGCCTCGGCCATACCGGGCCGGTCGGCGGGCAGGTGCCGCGCGTCCACCGTCGTACCCGCCAGGCCCAGCTTGGCGGCGACCGCGCCGACCGAGACCGCGTTGTCGCCGGAGATGACCTTGGCGCGGACGTCCTGGTCCGCGAAGTAACGCAGCGTGTCGGCCGCGTCGGGCCGCAGCCGCTGCTCCAGGACGACCAGGGCGGTGGGGCGGGCGCCGCGGGCCGGCTCGGGGTCGTCCAGGTCCCGGCTCGCGCGGGCCAGCAGCAGCACCCGCAGCCCCTGCTCGTTCAGGCGCTCGGTGGCGGCCAGCGCCGGGTCGCCGTCGGCGAGCAGCACGTCCGGGGCGCCGAGCAGCCAGGTGCTGGTGTCGCCGTCGGCCTCGCTGAACGCGGCCCCGCTGTACTTGCGGGCCGAGGAGAAGGGCAGCGACTCCACGCACCGCCAGTCCTCGCTGTCCGGGTAGGCGTCGATGATCGCCTGGAGGGAGGCGTTGGGGCGCGGGTCGGACTCGCCGAGCGCGCCGAGCACCTTGCGCACGTACCCCTCGTCGGCCCCGTCGAGGGGCCGTAGCTCGGTGACGTCCATGCCGCCCTCGGTGAGCGTGCCGGTCTTGTCCAGGCAGACGGTGTCCACGCGGGCCAGTCCCTCGATCGCCGGCAGCTCCTGCACCAGGCACTGCTTGCGCCCGAGCCGGATGACGCCGATCGCGAAGGCGACGGAGGTGAGCAGCACCAGCCCCTCCGGGACCATCGGGACGATACCGCCGACCGTGCGGGCCACGGCGTCCCTGAGGCCGTTGCTCTTGACCACGAGCTGGGTGATGACCAGGCCGATCGTGGCCGGGACCATCATCCAGGTGACGTACTTGAGGATCGTGGAGATGCCGGTGCGCAGCTCGGAGTGGACCAGGGTGAAGCGGGAGGCATCCTCGGCGAGCCGGGCGGCGTAGGCCTCGCGGCCCACCTTGGTCGCCTGGAAGGCGCCGCCGCCCGCGACCACGAAGCTGCCGGACAGAACGGGGTTGCCGGGGCGTTTGACGACGGGGTCGGCCTCGCCGGTGAGCAGCGACTCGTCGATCTCCAGCCCGTCGGCCTCCACGCACACCCCGTCGACCACGGCCTTGTCGCCGGGCCCGATCTCGATCAGATCGTCCAGCACGATCTGATCGGTGGCGACCTCGGTGGCTCTGCCGTCCCGGCGTACGGTCGGCCGGGCCTCCCCGATCACCGCGAGCGAGTCCAGCGTCTGCTTGGCCCGCCACTCCTGGACGATGCCGATGCCCGTGTTGGCGAGGATCACGAAGCCGAACAGGCCGTCCTGGATCGGCGCGACGCACAGCGTGACCAGCCAGAGCACGCCGATGATCGCGTTGAACCGGGTGAAGACGTTGCCCCGGACGATCTCGCCCAGCGACCGGCTGCTGCGCACCGGAACGTCGTTGACGAGGCCGCGGTGGACGCGGTCCGCGACTTCGGCACCGGTCAGCCCGGCCGAGGGGCTCTT
The DNA here is from genome assembly GCF_040634095.1 of Streptomyces sp. NPDC007205. Taxonomy (NCBI): domain Bacteria; kingdom Bacillati; phylum Actinomycetota; class Actinomycetes; order Kitasatosporales; family Streptomycetaceae; genus Streptomyces; species Streptomyces sp. NPDC007205. The sequence goes on along the minus strand of NZ_JBEYEW010000003.1, from coordinate 267,972 downwards.
CGGCAGGGCCACGGGATGCACAGGGTCGAGTTCGGCGCCCGCGTCTATGTGGCTCATGACATCGACGGTACGTGCGGATTTGCCCCCATGCCCGCTTTACGGGTCACTCGGCCGGCGTCGCCTCCGGACCGGCCGCCGTCTTGATCGCCGCGTCCCGCTTCCGGACGTACCAGATGCCGATCAGCCCGAGGCCGCCCCCGGTCAGGCAGGTCCACAGCCACCACAGGTGCCCGTGGTCCTCGAACCAGCCGTAGAACGGCAGCTGGACCAGGAAGAGCACGAACCACACGATCGTGCCGCCGGTGATGGTGGCGACCACGGGCCCCTCCAGGGGCTCCGGCGCCTCGTGCTTGGGGGTCCATTTGGCCATGCGCACAGCTTAAGCGCCGCTCCTTCGCTGCCCCTTTCCCCGCACGTCTACGCGCGGAGATAGCGCTCACGCGGTCATACGTTCATACTGAAACCGTTTGCCTTTGACCACTTCTGCTCGTATGAAACTCCAACAAGGCTCGGGGGAACCTCGTCGGAGATGAGGTCTCGCATGTCCACCTCGGCACCTGCCAAGGCGCCCACCCCTGAGAAGCCGGGCGGCACGCCCGTCTTCGGCGCGCTCGACCGCTACTTCAGGATCTCCGAGCGCGGCAGCTCCGTCGCCCGCGAGATCCGCGGCGGTTTCGCCACCTTCTTCGCGATGGCGTACATCATCGTGCTGAACCCGATCATCCTCGGCAGCGCGAAGGACATGTACGGGCACCACCTGGACAACGGCCAGCTGGTGACGGCGACCGCGCTCACGGCCGCCTTCGCCACCCTGCTGATGGGCGTCATCGGCAACGTCCCGATCGCGCTCGCCGCCGGCCTCGGCGTGAACTCGGTCGTCGCCCTCCAGCTCGCGCCCCGGATGTCCTGGCCGGACGCCATGGGCATGGTCGTCCTCGCGGGCATCGTGGTCATGCTGCTGGTCGCCACGGGTCTGCGCGAGCGCGTCATGAACGCCGTGCCGTTCGGTCTGCGCAAGGCCATCTCCATCGGTATCGGCCTGTTCATCATGCTGATCGGCCTGGTCGACTCCGGCTTCGTCACGCGTATGCCGGACGCCGCGCAGACCACCGTCCCGCTGCAGCTCGGCGTGGGCGGCCATCTGCACGGCTGGCCGGTGCTGGTCTTCATCCTGGGCGCGCTGCTGACCTTCGCGCTGATCGTGCGCAGGACGCCGGGCGCGATCCTGATCTCGATCGTCGGCATGACCGTCCTCGCGGTGATCATCAACGCGGTCGCCACGGTCCCGTCCTGGGGGCTGACGGTCCCGAAGTGGCCGGGCAACCCCGTCGCCAGCCCCGACTTCGGCCTGGTCGGCCACGTCAGCCTGTTCGGCGGTTTCTCCAAGGTCGGCCTGCTGACCGGCATCCTGTTCGTCTTCACGGTCCTGCTGTCGTGCTTCTTCGACGCGATGGGCACGATCATGGGCATCAGCGACGAGGCCAAGCTGACCGACGCCGAGGGCTATATGCCGGGCATCAACAAGGTCCTCTTCGTGGACGGCCTCGCGGTCGCGGCGGGCGGTGCCAGCTCCTCGTCGGCCACCACCGCGTTCGTCGAGTCCACGGCCGGGGTCGGCGAGGGCGCCCGCACGGGCCTCGCGAACGTCGTCACCGGCGGCCTCTTCGCCGTCGCGCTGTTCCTCACCCCGATCGCCACGATGGTCCCGTCCCAGGCGGCCACTCCGGCGCTGGTCGCGGTCGGCTTCCTGATCCTGTCGAACTCGATCAAGGAGATCGACTGGGCGGACTACACCATCGCCATCCCGGCGTTCGTGACGATGCTGGTGATGCCGTTCACCTACTCGATCACCAACGGCATCGGCATGGGCTTCATCACCTTCACCGTCCTGCGGCTGGCCGCCGGCCGGTTCCGGGACATCCCGGTCGCGATGTACGTCGTCTCGGCGGTGTTCGCCTTCTACTACCTGATGCCGGCCCTGGGTCTGACCTGACCCGTGGCCTTCTGCGGCGTCATGGCTTTCTGCAGCGTCAGGTGACCCCGTAGAACTTCTCCGTCTCCTCGACGGCGGCCTGGAACCGCTCGTCGAAGTCGTCCCGGATGAGCGTGCGGACCACATAGTCCTGCACGCTCATTCCTCTTTTCGCCGCATGGCGCCGGAGCCTTTCGAGCAGCTCCCGGTCCATCCGCAGGCTGAGCACACTGGTCCCCATGGGTACGAGGGTCGCCACATCCGGGCATCCGGTGCGTCACTTTCCTGAACGGACTCACTCATATGGGTGATCGTCGGAGGTAGTGGCGGGTATCACGGGGTACGGGCGTGTCCTGGTGGTCTTTAGCGAGGGTAATGAGTTACTCTAAAGAACATGCCGGACCTCACCCATGGCGACGACGCAGCCGCCGTGAACTCCCTCCGCTCCGCCGTGATGCGGTTGTCCCGTCGGCTCAAGCACCAGCGGGTCGACGAGTCGCTGAGCCCCACCGAGATGTCGGTGCTCGGCACCCTCTTCCGCTGCGGCTCGGCCACGCCGGGCGAGCTGGCCCGCAAGGAGCACGTCCAGCCGCCGTCGATGACCCGCATCGTCGCGCTGCTCGAAGCCAAGGGGCTGGTCCGGCTGGAGCCGCACCCCGAGGACCGGCGCCAGAAGGTCGTCACCCAGACCGAGCAGGCCGAGGCGATGCTCGAGGAGAGCCGCCGCAAGCGCAACGCGTTCCTGGCCGGCCTGGTCGAGGGCCTCGACGAGGACGAGTGGGCCGCCCTGCGCGCCGCCGCCCCCGTGCTGGAGAAGCTCGCACATCTGTAAGGACGTATCGCAAGGAGGCGAACGCTTTTGAGTACGGGATCCGGAAAAGATTCCGCCCCCGCACCGACCACTTCTACCCCCACCTCCCGCAAGTCCTCGATGTTCAGCTCGCTGAAGATCAGGAACTACCGGCTCTTCTTCATCGGCCAGGTCGTCTCCAACACCGGCACCTGGATGCAGCGCATCGCCCAGGACTGGCTCGTCCTCAGCCTCACCGGCTCCTCCGCGGCCGTCGGCATCACGACGGCCCTGCAGTTCCTGCCGATGCTGCTCTTCGGTCTCTACGGCGGCGTCCTCGTGGACCGCCTGCCCAAGCGCCCCACGCTGCTGGTCACCCAGGCGTCGATGGCGGTGACCGGTCTCGCGCTGGCATTCCTCACCCTCTCCGGCCACGTCCAGGTCTGGCACGTCTACGTCGCCGCCTTCGCCGTCGGTCTCGCCACGGTCGTCGACAACCCGGCCCGGCAGTCCTTCGTCTCCGAGATGGTCGGCCCCGCGCAGCTGCAGAACGCGGTCAGCCTGAACTCCGCGAACTTCCAGTCCGCCCGTCTGGTCGGCCCCGCCGTCGCCGGCCTCATGATCACCGGGGTGGGCACCGGCTGGGCGTTTCTCGCCAACGGCCTGTCCTTCGCCGCGCCCGTCACCGGCCTGGTGCTGATGCGCGCCCGTGAACTGCATGCCGTCGAGCGCGCGCCGCGCGGCAAGGGCCAGCTGCGCGAGGGCCTCCAGTACGTGGCCAAGCGGCCGGAGCTGATCTGGCCGATCGTCCTGGTCGGCTTCATCGGCACTTTCGGTTTCAACTTCCCCGTGTGGCTGTCGGCCTACGCGGACGACGTCTTCCACTCCGGCGCCGGCTCCTACAGCCTCTTCAACACCCTGATGGCCGTCGGCTCCCTGGGCGGCGCCCTGCTCGCCGCCCGGCGCGGCACGGCCCGGCTGCGCATCCTGATCGCCGCCGCGCTGGCCTTCGGCACGCTGGAGATCGTGGCCGCGCTGGCGCCGTCGTACTGGCTGTTCGCGCTGCTGATGATCCCGATCGGCGTTTTCGGTCTCACGGTCAACGTCACCGCCAACACCGCGGTCCAGATGGCCACCGACCCGGCCATGCGCGGCCGGGTGATGGCCCTGTTCATGATGGTGTTCATGGGCGGTACGCCGGTGGGCGCGCCGGTCGTCGGCTGGATCACCGACACCTACGGCGCGCGGGTGGGCTTCGCCCTGGGCGGCGTCATCTCCGCCGCGGCGGCCGCGGTGATCGGCCTGGTCCTGGCCCGCATCGGCGGACTGCGGCTCGCGGTGGGCTGGTACCACGGTCACCCGCGGGTGCGGTTCGTTCCGCGCGAGCGGGAGGAGCTGACTACGGCGGCGTAGGAGCGGCGATCCGGGTCAGTCGCGGGGGAACTCGTCGGTTGTGAGGGTGAGGCCGACCGGGGTGCGGGTCAGGTCGATGTCGTCGCCGAAGGGGAAGCTGACGTCGCTGTGGTACTTGCCGTCCTTGGGCATGGAGTGCAGATGCCACTCGCCGCTGTACGGGTCCACGATCAGGTACACCGGGACTTCGGCCGCGGCGTAGGCGTCCTTCTTCGGCCCGTAGTCGTTGGCGGCCGTGTCCTTGGAGATGACCTCGGCCACGCATTCGACGTCCTGGTAGCGCCAGCGGCCCTTGCTGTCCTTCACTGACCGTTCGGCCATGGCCACCACGTCAGAGGCGAAGCCGTTCAGACGCCCGGGGAAGTCGATCCGGACGTCCGATGCCAACCGCTTGCGCGGGTACTTGGCGCGCAACTGCTCCGCAATGTCGAAGATGATCTCCCATTGGGTCTGCCGCTGCGGTGACATGAAGATGTTCCCCCCGACGATCTCGACCTTCGTTCCCTCGGGGATGGGCATCTTCTCGAGCCACTCGAACATGACGTCCAGAGTCAGCTCGCCGCATTCCTCGGCCATCTCGATCCTGTCGTCAAGGACGGTCATCGTGGCACTCCTCCCCGGCTGCCCCCCCCGCACAGGTGCAGCCGCGCGGTACAACGATACGCACGGTCATTCGGACACGCCCGCACGCCGTGGGCAGACTGGTCCCATGAGACTCTTCGCCGCCGTCCTGCCACCGGAGGACGTCACCGTCCAACTGGCCGCCGAGATCGCCGCGTTGAAGAAGCTGCCCGGCGCGGACGGCCTGCGCTGGACCGGCCTGCCCGGCTGGCACTTCACTCTCGCCTTCTACGGCGAGGTCGCCGACGAACTCGTACCGGACCTGTCGGAGCGCTTGGCCCGCGCGGCCCGCCGCACGGCCCCCTTCGCCCTGGCGCTCTCCGGCGGCGGGCAGTTCGGGCACGGCAAGGCCCTGTGGACGGGCGCCTCCGGCGAGGTGGAGGCGCTGCGGCTGCTGGCCGACCGGGCGGAGTCGGCGGCACGGAAGGCGGGCGTGCCGATGGGGGAGCACCGGCGGTACAAGGCCCATCTGACGGTGGCGCGGGGCCGGGACTCGGTGGACGTACGGCCGTATGTGGAGGCGCTGCGCGCCTTCGGCAGTCGTACCTGGACCGTGGACGACCTGGTCCTGGTCCGCAGCCACCTGCCGAGGTCCGGGGTGGCGGGGGAGCAGCCGCGGTACGAGGCGGTTGCCCGCTGGGAGCTCGGCGGGGTTGGTTAGTCTCGTTGGGTGGACCCTAAAACCCGGAACCGGATCATGGCCGGTGTGCTTGTGCTGATGTTCGTGGTGGTGGCTGTGTCGGCGGCTGTCAGGTAGGAGCGTGGGGAACTGCGGCCGGCTGTCCGGCTGCGGCCCGTTGTGGCTGGTCGCGCAGTTCCCCGCGCCTCTACCGGGCGCTCACCAGGCGAAGGCCTCCGGGGAGGGACCCGGGCCCGGGAACACCTCGTCCAGGCCGGACAGCAGCTCCTCGCTCAGCTCCAGCTCCACGGCCTTGATCGCCGACCCCAGCTGCTCCGCGGTGCGCGGGCCCACGATCGGGCCGGTCACGCCGGGGCGGGTCAGCAGCCAGGCCAGGGCCACCTCGCCGGGCTCCAGGCCATGCTTGTCGACCAGGTCCTCGTATGCCTGGACCTGGGCGCGGGCGGTGGGGTTCTTGAGGGTGTCGGCGGCCCGGCCGGAAGCGCGGCGACCGCCCTCGACCTCCTTCTTGAGGACCCCGCCGAGCAGTCCGCCGTGCAGCGGCGACCACGGGATGACCCCGAGGCCGTAGTCCCGCGCGGCCGGGATGACCTCCATCTCGGCGCGCCGCTCGGCGAGGTTGTACAGGCACTGCTCGCTGACCAGCCCGATGGTGCCGCCGCGGCGGGCGGCGGTCTCGTTGGCCTGGGCGATCTTGTAGCCGGGGAAGTTGGAGGAGCCGGCGTAGAGGATCTTGCCCTGCTGGACCAGGGTGTCGATGGCCTGCCAGATCTCCTCGAACGGGGTGTTCCGGTCGATGTGGTGGAACTGGTAGAGGTCGATGTGGTCGGTCTGCAGCCGCTTGAGGCTGGCGTCCACCGCTCGGCGGATGTTCAGCGCGGAGAGCTTGTCGTGGTTGGGCCAGGCGGGCCGGCCGGGCTGGGCGTCGGGGGCCATGTTGCCGTAGACCTTGGTGGCGAGGACGACCTTGTCGCGGCGGTCGCCGCCCTTGGCGAACCAGTTGCCGATGATGGTCTCGGTGCGGCCCTTGTTCTCACCCCACCCGTACACGTTGGCGGTGTCGAAGAAGTTGATGCCCGCGTCCAGCGCCGCGTCCATGATCGCGTGGCTGTCGGCCTCGTCGGTCTGCGGGCCGAAGTTCATGGTCCCGAGAACGAGTCGGCTGACCTTGAGTCCCGTGCGTCCTAGCTGCGTGTACTTCATGGTCCACCAGCCAACGGCTTGAAGTGCGCTCGAAGCAAGGGCCGCCGGCGGTCAGTCGCGGGGGAACTCGTCGGTGGTGAGGGTGAGGCCGAGGGGGGTCGTGGTCATGTCGACGTCCGCTCCGAAGGCGACCGTCAGCTCGCTGACGTACTCGCCGTCCTTCGGTTGGCTGTAGAGATGGCACTTGCCCTGGTAGGGATCGGCGATGAGGTAGACGGCCACCTCGGCGGTGGCGTAAGCCGTTTTCTTGGGGCCGTAGTCGTTGTGTCCCGTGCCCTTGGAGATGACCTCGGCGACGAACTCCACGTCCTCACAGCGCCAGAGGCCCCCGGGTGTCTTCTCGGCGCCCTCCGCCACGAGCGTGACGTCTGAGCAGAAGCCGTTGAGGTGGCCCGGGTAGTCGATCCGGACGTCCGACTTGACGCGCTTGCGCGGGTACTTGGTGCGCAACTGCTCAACGATGTCCAGGATGATCTCCCAGTGGGTGTCCCGCTGCGGCGACATGAAGATGGCCCCCTCGACGATGTCGACCTTGTATCCCTCGGGGGTGGTCCGCTCAAGCGACTCGAACAGGTCGTCCAGAGTCAGCTCGCCGCTCTCCTCGGCCATCTCGATCCTGTCTTCAAGGACGGTCATCGTGGCGCTCCTCCCCGGCTGCCCCACGCACAGGTGCAGCCGCGCACTTCAACGATACGCACGGTGACCGGGATACACCGGAATTCGGTCAATCCGTTCCAGCCACGTACATACGTCCAACACCCCACGCCTCCCACATCGCCCCCGCGAACGCCCCCGCGATCCGGTGCTCCCCGCTCGCGTTGGGGTGCGTGCCGTCGTAGGTGTCGGTGTGGATGTCGTACGACTCCGGCGGTGACGCCAGCAGGATCGGCGAGCGGGGCTCGTCCAGGTCGGCGACCGCCTTCGCGAGCAGGACGTTGAAGAGGTCCACCTGCGCGGCGAAGGACTCGTCCGCCTCGGCTCGGATGTTCGGGATGACCGGGAGCAGGACCATGCGGATGCGGGGCCTGGCCTCGCGGGCGCCCGCGACGAAGGCGCGTACGTTTTCCGCCGTCTGTTCGGCGTCGGTGTAGAAGCCCAGGTCGATCAGGCCGAGGGAGACCAGCAGCACGTCCGCCCGGTGTGCGCGCACCGCCTCGCCGATCAGCGGGGCCATGTGCAGCCAGCCCTCGCCCCAGCCCGCCAGGTGGTGGCGCGGGAAGCCGGGGTCGGCGTAGGCGTACGACGTCGGGGCGTCGGCCGACTTGTCGTACAGCTCCTCGCGCGGGCCGACGAACGTGAAGGGGCCGTCGTACGTGTCGCGCAGGTGCTGCCACAGCCGGTAACGCCATGTGTGCTCGCCGGCGCTCCCGATCGTCATGGAGTCACCTACGGGCATGAACCTGAGCATCCGCTCATGATGGACGATCACGCGCACCGATGGGGTGTGAGGCCCGCCACGCACGACGAGCCCTGCGGAACCCGCCCCGTGAACCCCCGGAGGGAATGGCACGCTTGGGGCATGCGTCGATCGTTCGCCGTTCTCGCCGGGGTGCTGCTCGCCGGCGCCTGCGCGCTGCCCGCCTCCGCCGCCGACGGGGACGGCGACCAGGGGTTCACCCTCAAGGACCCGCGGATCACCGAGTCCAGCGGACTCGCCGCCTCGCACCTGCACCCCGGCGTCTACTGGACGCACAACGACAGCGGCGACGGGCCGTACCTCTACGCTGTGGACAGCCGGACCGGGAAGACCGTCGCCCGGATCACCTTGCGCGGCATCGGCTCGCCGCGCGACGTCGAGGCCGTCTCCATCGGGCCGCACAACCAGATCTACCTGGGCGACATCGGTGACAACTTCGGCGGCAAGTGGCCGTACGTGTGGATCTACCGGCTGCCCGAGCCGAAGAAGCTGAAGGACCAGACGGTCACCGCCACGCAGTACGTCGTGAAATACACGAACGGGCCGCGGGACGCCGAGTCGCTGATCGTCCACCCGAAAACGGGGCGGGTCTACATCATCGACAAGAAGGAGGACGGCGGGCACCTGTACGAGGGCCCGGCCACCCTCTCCGCCTCCGGCGCGAACATCTTCAAGCCGATCGCCCCCGTCGATCTCTGGGCCACGGACGCGGCCTTCTCGCCGGACGGACGGCAACTCGCCGTGCGCGGGTACCTGGGCGGGATCTACTACGACTGGAACGGCGGCCGTATCAAGCGCGCGGGCCAGCTCGACGTGCCCTTTCAGGGGCAGGGAGAGGGCGTCACGTACTCCGCCGACGGGACCGAGCTGCTCTACAGCAGCGAGGGTGCGGACAGCGAGGTGGTGGCGAAGGACGCGCCTGGCCGACCTGCCGCCAAGTCCCCTACGGGGAGCGGAAGTCCGACCACGGCCGGGGGCGGGATCGGCAGCGGGTTCGGAATCGGGAGCGGCGGGAGTCTGACGGTCGGTGCCGTCGTCGTCGCGGCCGGAGCGCTCGCCCTCTTCGGGGTGCGACGGCGGCGCCGGCGCGGCTGAGGCGCCCCGCCGCGCGACCTTGACGTGCCACGACGGGGGCAGGCAGAGGGCGTCACGTACTCCGCCGACGGGACCTCGTACACGGTGAGCAGCGACGGGTCCGAACCGGTCCGACCGTGACCGCGGTGAACGCCGCTCACCACGGCGGTGTGGGGGTGGGCGGTTCGGTGAGCTTCGGGTTCGGGGGCGCGCCGGGCGGGACCGCGGCGGGTGCCACGGCCGCGGTCCCGCCCCCGGAACTTTGGGCCCGTGGCGTCTATGGCGTCACTTCACACACCCGGGCGCCGGGAAGTCCGTCGTGCTCGCGGGGTGGCCGCCGCCCTCCATGTTGGTGAGGAGCTTGGGGGCGGGCCCGTACGGGTCCACGATGCGGGCGACGAAGCCGGCGCTCTTCGGCAGCGCGGGGTGCGCGCGGTTGACGACACCGCCGACGCGCGTGCCGTCTGCGACCTTGAAGAACGCCTCCGGCCCCTTGGGGCCGTTGCTCAGCATGGCGATGGTGCCGGCTCCGATGGACTGCTCCGTGATGAGGGTGCAGCCCCGCGCGTCGGGGGTGCCGACCTTGGGCAGCGGGAAGGTGTGAGTGCCCCCCTTGGGCGAGGTCACCCGCAGCGTGGGAGCGGAGCCGCCGGCGCCCACCAGGCGCAGGGAGAGGCCTCGTTCCCGGGCTGTGACGTGGCCCCGGTCGAGCCCGGCCAGGACGCGGAACATGTAGTCGTCGCCCTGCTGCCAGTGCGCCGGCACGGCCCGGATCCACGCCTCGGGGCCACCGGCGCGGGGGTCGTTGCGCAGGACGGCGACCATGTCCTGGCCGATGGCGACGGCCTTGCCCGCGAAGCGTGCGGACGGAGCGGCGGCGGTCTGCGCGGTGGGGGCGGCCGATGCGGTCGCCACCGGCAGGAGGGCGGTGGCGCCGACGGCGCTCAGCAGTACCGAGGCGGTCAGCAACGAGCGGCGGTGGCGTGCGAACACGGGTTGCATGGAGAGCTCCTCGAAGCGACGACCGGGAACACCGGAAGGGAACACCGGAAGGAAAGGACCTGCATCTGCATGCCGCTCCTCACCGGTCCTGTGGCCGGCGAGACGGGGGGTGGCGACGGGACGACGATATGTGGCGGAATTGCATATTCATGTGCCGGAATTGTCACGGAAAATCGACAGGAACCGGAATTTTGGGCTCCACGGGCGCGGCCGAGGGGCCGGCGGATGCCGGTCGAGCAAAGTTCGCCATTGTGTACGCGCATCCCTGCTGGTAACGTCCTACCTGCATTGACCACGCAATTTAAGAACGTATGGGGGATTGACTTCGTGAGCGTGCGAAGCAAGGGGATTTCTGCTGCGATCGCCTTCGCCATGGCTGGCGTGATGTGTGGCGTTGGTACCCAGGCAGCAAATGCAGTCGACATGCAGCCCCGCGGCGTCGGGGCTAATGAGATCTGCACAGTCATCGGAATCGGCAGTGGCGCGGCAGGCCTTTCCAAGGCATTGGCCAAGGGTGCCTCGTGGGTGGGAATCGGCGCCAGCATCGGGTGCTATGCGTACTCGAAGGCGAAAGAGGTTACGCCTGCCCAGCAGCGAGCCGGCATGATCAAGTCGTACAATGACTTCCAGGCGAAGAGCGACCTCGGAAAGCTTGACGCGCTCGGTTATTACTGCCGGAAGAAGAGCAGTGGCGGCGGCGGTGGGGGCGGTGATTTCACGACCCCCCGTATCGCGAAGATAGGGTACCGGGACATTAAAATGAAGGGCGTGACCTACTCGTGTACCGCCACCGGGGACTGACCGGTCGGCGCGGCCTGAGCCATGGAGAGCAGTTGCTGTTCTCCATGGCGCTGGTCGTGGTGAGCCTGATGTGGATCAACCAGGACATGGCCTCATGGGCAACCGCACTGTGTGGGGTCGGTGCCGCCGGGGGAGTGCTCGGGATGCTCTACTTCGGATGGCGCTGTATTCGCTCCCGCGGGGATTCGCGGTGAGGTTTTCCCGGTGAGATCTCCGGTGCGGCATGCCGGCCGGCGAGCCTTGCGCCGGTACCGCGTTGCGGCAGCAATTGCGTGCATCGTACAGGCGTATGCTCCGCACCATGGTTGAGCACCGCATGATCGACGCGAACGGTATCCGGCTGCACATCGCGGAGGAGGGTGAGGGCCCGCTCGTCGTGCTGCTGCACGGCTTCCCCGAGTCCTGGCACTCCTGGCGCCACCAGTTCGGCCCGCTGGCCGCCGCCGGGTTCCGGGTGGTCGCCCCCGACCAGCGCGGATACGGCCGCAGTGAGCACCCGGAGGACGTGGACGCGTACACCATCCTCCATCTCGTCGGGGACGTGATCGGGCTGATCCACGCCCTGGGTGAGAAGGAGGCGTTCGTCGTCGGCCATGACTGGGGCGCCCCGGTGGCCTGGCACACCGCGCTGCTGCGGCCCGACGTGGTGCGCGGGGTGGCGGGGCTGAGCGTGCCGCCGCCGTTCCGCGGGGAGCGTCCGCCGCTCGTCACCATGCAGGAGCGGTTCGGCGGGCGGTTCTACTGGAACTACTTCGACCAGCCGGGGGTCGCCGACGCCGAGTTCGGCAAGGACGCCCGCACCGCCCTGCGCAAGCTGTTGTACTCGGCCTCCGGTGACGCCCCCGACGCCGGCCGCCCCGACGGGGCCCTGGTCGCCGACCCGGAGCGGGGCTGGCTCGCGGACATGACGGATCCCGGCGTGCTGCCGGACTGGTTCACCGAAGCGGACCTGGACCAGCTCACCGAGAGCTACGCCGAGGGCTTCACCGGCGCCCTGAACTGGTACCGCAACCTGGACCGCAACTGGGAGCTGACCGCGGCCTGGCACGGCGCGGTCGTCAGCCCGCCCGCGCTGTACATGTACGGCGACCGCGACCTGGTCCCGGCCTTCCCGGGCACGCCCGAACTCATCGCGCAGCTAACGGAGTTGATGCCCAGTCTGCGGCGCGAGCCGATCGTGCTGCCGGGCTGCGGACACTGGACGCAGCAGGAGCGGCCCGAGGAAGTGAGCGCCGCGCTGATCGAGTTCCTGACAGAGCTGCGGGACTGAGGCCGGCGCGTGACATGAGCGAGGGGCGCCCGGTGTTCACCGGGCGCCCCTCGTCGTAGTCGTAGCCGCTACAGCTTCTCGATCACGTAGTCGACGCACTTCGTCAGTGCCTCGACGTCCGCCGGGTCGATCGCCGGGAACATCGCGACGCGCAGCTGGTTGCGGCCGAGCTTGCGGTACGGCTCGGTGTCCACGATGCCGTTGGCGCGCAGCACCTTGGCGACGGCGGCCGCGTCGATCTCGTCGGAGAAGTCGATCGTGCCGATGACCTGCGAGCGCTTGGCCGGGTCGGCGACGAACGGGGTGGCGTACTTGGACTCCTCCGCCCAGCTGTACAGGCGGGTCGAGGAGTCCTTGGTGCGGGCCGTGGACCAGGCGAGGCCGCCCTGGCCGTTGAGCCACTCCAGCTGCTGGTCGAGGAGGAAGAGGGTGGCCAGCGCCGGGGTGTTGTACGTCTGGTTCTTGCGGGAGTTGTCGATCGCGGTCGGGAGCGAGAAGAACTCCGGGACGTGGCGGCCGGACGCGTGCACACGCTCGGCGCGCTCGATCGCGGCCGGGGAGAAGACGCCGATCCACAGGCCGCCGTCGGAGGCGAAGGACTTCTGCGGGGCGAAGTAGTAGACGTCGGTCTCGGCGATGTCGACCGGGAGGCCGCCCGCGCCGCTCGTCGCGTCCACGAGGACGAGCGCGCCCTCGTCGGCCCCTTCCACTCGCCTGATCGGCATGGCGACGCCGGTCGAGGTCTCGTTGTGGGTGAAGGCGTAGACGTCGACGCCCGCCTCGGCCTGCGCCTCGGGGTGGGTGCCGGGGTCGGCGGAGACGACGGTCGGCTCGGCCAGCCAGGGCGCCAGCTTGGCGGCCTTGGCGAACTTGGAGGAGAACTCGCCGAAGGTCAGGTGCTGGGACTTGTTCTCGATCAGACCGTGGGTGGCGATGTCCCAGAAGGCGGTCGAGCCGCCGTTGCCGAGGACCACCTCGTAGCCCTCGGGGAGCGAGAACAGGGAGCTGATGCCCTCACGGACCTGGCCCACCAGGTTCTTGACGGGGGCCTGGCGGTGTGAGGTGCCCAGGAGGGACGTACCGGTGGCGGCGAGGGCGTCCAGCGCCTCGGTGCGCACCTTGGAGGGGCCAGCGCCGAAACGTCCGTCGGCGGGCTTGATGTCAGCGGGGATCTGGATGTCGGCCACGATTCGGAGGGTATCCCGGTGGGCGAAACCGGGCGCAACAGCGTCCGTCGGATGAGACGAGATCACCGAAGCGTGGACTTGTGAAGTAGTACGACGATATGTGCGGGGCTGTGGACAACTTTCGGTGACTGTCCGTGAGCGGATGCATCCTGGAGGCATGACGGATCACTCGGGTCTCGAAGCGGAGCTGCGCGGTGCCGTCCGGGGCGAGGTCGGTTTCGACACCACCTCCCGGGCGCTGGTCACCATGGACGCGTCCAACTACCGGCGTGTCCCGCTGGGCGTGGTCGCCCCCGGAGACGCCGACGACGTGGCCGCCGCGCTGGAGGTCTGCCGAGCGCGCGGGGTTCCCGTGGTGGCGCGCGGCGGGGGCACGTCGATCGCCGGCCAGGCGACCGGCACCGGCGTGGTGCTGGACTTCACCCGGCACATGAACGGCCTGCTGGAACTGGACCCGGGCACCCGCACGGCCGTCGTACAGCCGGGGCTCGTCCTCGACCGGCTCCAGGAGGCCGCCGCCCCGCACGGTCTGCGCTTCGGCCCGGATCCCTCCACGCACAGCCGGTGCACGCTCGGCGGAATGATCGGCAACAACTCCTGCGGCTCACACTCGGTGGCCTGGGGGACGACCGCGGACAGCGTGCGCGAGCTGTCCGTCATCACCGCGCGGGGACGCCGGCTGCGGCTCGGACGGGACTGGGCGGGCGCGCCGGAAGGGCTGCGCGAGCTGGCGGACGGCGAACTGGCCCGCCTGCGCACCGGCTTCCCGGACCTGCCCCGCCGCATCTCCGGATACGCGCTGGACGCACTGCTGCCCGAGAAGGGTGCGGACGTCGCCCGCTCCTTCTGCGGCTCCGAGGGCACCCTCGGCATCCTCACCGAAGCGGTCGTCCAGCTGGTGCCGGCCCCACGCGCGCGTGCCCTGGCCGTGCTGGCGTACGGCGACGAGAGCGCCGCGGCCGAGGCCGCCGCCGGGCTGCTGCCGCTCGACCCGCTGACGGTGGAGGGCATGGCAGCCGACCTGGTGCGCTCGCCGGCCGGACTGCCCAAGGGAGGCGCCTGGCTGTTCGTGGAGACCGGCGGGGAGTCACCGGCCGAGGCACGCGCGCGTGCGCAGGACATCGTCCGCGCGGCCGACGTGGTCGACTCCCTGGTGGTGACGGACCCGGCCGCCCAGCGCGCCCTGTGGCGCATCCGCGAGGACGCGAGCGGCACGGCCACCCGGATGCCGGACGGCAGTGAGGCCTGGCCCGGCTGGGAGGACTGCGCGGTGCCACCCGCCCGGCTCGGCACCTATCTCCGGGACTTCCGCGCCCTGCTGTCGGCGCATGGTCTGCGCGGCACGCCGTACGGCCACTTCGGGGACGGCTGCATCCACGTCCGTATCGACTTCGACCTGCTCACCGAGACCGGCATCGGCCGCTTCCGCCGCTTCTCCGGGGAACTGGCGGACCTGGTGGTGGAGCACGGCGGCTCGCTGTCCGGGGAGCACGGCGACGGGCAGGCCCGCGCTGAGCTGCTGCCGCGCATGTACGGCGCCGAGACGGTCCGGCTCTTCGAGCGGGCCAAGGCGGTCTGGGACCCCGACGACCTGCTCAACCCCGGCATGCTGGTCCGCCCCGCCCCGCTCGACGCCAACCTCCGCTTCTCCGTGCTGCCGCGAGGACCCGTCGACGTGGCCTTCGGCTACCCGGCCGACGGCGGCGACTTCCGCGCGGCCGTCCGCCGCTGCGTCGGCGTCGCCAGGTGCCGTACGACCACGGCGGCCGGCCCCGCCGTGATGTGCCCGTCCTTCCGGGCGACCGGCGAGGAGGAGCACTCCACGCGCGGCCGGGCCCGGCTGCTGCACGAGATGCTGGCCGGCGAACTGGTCACCGACGGCTGGCGCTCGACGGAGGTCCGTGACGCCCTGGACCTGTGCCTGTCCTGCAAGGGCTGCCGCTCCGACTGCCCGGTCGGCGTGGACATGGCCACCTACAAGGCGGAGTTCCTGCACCACCACTACGCCGGCCGCCGCCGTCCCGCCGCCCACCTCAGCATGGGCCGCCTGCCGCAGTGGCTGAGCTGGGTGGCCCGCACCCGCACGGCCCCGCTGCTCAACGCCCTTGCGTCGGTGCGGCCGTTGGCCCACGCCGGCAAGCGGCTGGGCGGGATCGCGACGGAGCGGGAAATCCCCCGTCTGGCGACGGAGACGTTCACCGGCTGGTGGCGCCGGAGGGAACCGGCGCGGGGTTCGGTGTGGGGGGCGGGTGGGGTGTGGGGGGCGCAGAGTTCGGTGCGGGGGGCGGGTGGTGCGGTGCTGGGGGCGGGTGGTGCGGTGCGGGGGTCGGGGAGTTCGGTGCCGGGGCCGGGTGGTGCGGTGCGGGGGTCGGAGAGTTCGGTGCCGGGGCCGGGTGGTGCGGTGCGGGAGTCGGGTGGTGCGGTGCGGGGGTCGGAGAGTTCAGTGCCGGGTCCGGGCGGTTCGGCGCCGGGTCCGGGTGGTTCGGTGCCGGGGTCGGGTCGTTCGGCGCCGGAGGCCGACCGCTCCGGTCCGGGTGACCTGGTCGTCCTCTGGCCGGACACCTTCACCGAGCATCTGTCCCCGTCCGTCGGCCGGGCCGCCGTCCGGGTGCTGGAGGCCGCCGGCCTGCGCGTGACCCTCCCGCCCACCCTCCGACTCCGCCGGGGGGCGATCGGGGACGGCCGCACCCGAGCCGCCACCGCACTCCTCACCGCCCGCCGGGCCCGCGTCTGCTGCGGCCTCACCTACATCTCGACCGGCCAACTCGACCGCGCCCGCAGCATCCTCAAGCGCACGCTCGACCTCATGGAACCGGTGTTGCGGGCCGGCGTCCCGGTCGTCGTCCTGGAACCGAGCTGCGCGGCCGCCCTGCGCACCGACCTGCCCGAGCTGCTGCCCGACGATCCCCGGGCATCCCAACTCGCCTGCTTGGTCGAGACGTTCGCCGAGACACTGGAACGGCACGCCGCGCACTGGGCCCCTCCCCCCGTCGGCCGCCCGGTCGCCGGCCAGACCCACTGCCACCAGCACGCGGTGCTCGGCGACGCCCCCGACCGCCGACTGCGCGAGGCCGCGGGCCTCACCGGCGAGCTGAGCGGCGGTTGCTGCGGCCTCGCGGGCAACTTCGGCTTCGAGAAAGGCCACTTCGAGGTGTCGAGAGCCTGCGCGGAGGAGCAACTCCTCCCCTCCGTCCGCGCAGCACCCGAGCAGACGGTGATCCTGGCCGACGGCTTCTCCTGCCGCACCCAACTGGAACAGCTGGCCGGGGTGCGGGGCCTGCATCTGGCGGAGGTGCTGGCGGAGGCACTGGAGAGACGGGAGGAGGGAACGGGGACTTGAGAGGCGTTCGGATAGGCCAAGGGCTCGCCGGCGGCGGGTGCATAGACTCGGGAGCGACCAGTCGTCTCGCAGCTCAGAGGAACTGCCCATGAACAAGGTCCCGTTCGCATCCTTGACCGCCGTGATCGCGGCGCTCGGCACGGCTCTCGCTTTCCTCACGCTCCAGCTCCGCTCGCACGGCTACGAGCCGTACGTCGAATCCGTAGCCACCGCCAGCATCGTGATGTACGTCACCGCGGCCCTCATCGTGGTGACGTGGGTCCGTGACGGTCGGCGGCACTCGAACTGAACCGGCCCGGGGCACCTCGCGCGTACGCGGCAAGCCTGCCGGGATGCGCGGTCGGCAGCTCGGGGAGGTGGTGGGGGAGGTGCCGGAGGTGAAGACCGAGGTGAGACCGAGGTGAAGCGACCGAGGTGAAGACCGAGGGGGCAGCGAGGTGACCGGGGAATACGGCAGGTTGGCCGTGCTGTCCGACATCCATGGCGTGCTGCCCGCCCTGGAGGCGGTGCTGGCGGAATCCGAGGTGGCGGCGGCCGACCGGATCGTCCTGACCGGTGACATCACCGCGGGCCCCCAGCCGGCGGAGGTGCTGGACCTGCTGCGGGCGCAGGGCGACCGGGTGCTGTGGCTCGCGGGAAACGCCGACCGGGAGCTGGTGGAGTACCGGCGCGGGGAGCGCACCCGGATACCCGACCCCATCGGCCCGTTCGCGGCCCGGGCACTGCGCGAGGACCAGGTCGACTTCCTCGCCGACCTGCCCCGGACCCTCACCCTGCGCGTCCGCGGCCTCGGCACGGTCCTGTTCTGCCACGCCACCCCGCGCGACGACGAGGAACTGGTCCTGGTGGACTCCCGCCCGGCCCGCTGGTCGGAGGTCTTCACCGGCCTGCCGCCCGACGTCGGCACGGTCGTCTGCGGCCACACCCACATGCCCTACGTCCGCCTCGCGCACGGCCGCCTGGTGGTCAACCCCGGCAGCGTCGGCATGCCCTACGGCCGCCCCGGCGCCCACTGGTGCCTCCTCGGTCCCGGTGCCGACCTGCGTGTGACGCCGTACGACATACCCGCGGCCGTCGCCCGGCTCACCGCGGAGTGCGCCTACCCGGACATCGCCGAGTGGGCCGACTACTTCCTCCAGGCCCGCGCGACGGACACGGAGGTGCTGGCGGCCTGGGGACCGAAGGACGGGCGGGAGGACCCGACGTCCGGGCGGGCATGACCATCCCACCGGCACCGGCACCGGCACCGCCGCCGTACGCCGGATTCCGTTCATGCCGAGGACGCTGGATCGCGGGTCCGGTGTCCGGCGTCGGCCCCTGAGCGGACCCGCGCGTCCCCTCACGGGCGTACATCCAAGGCTGCGCTCAGGTTCATAAGAGAAATCCCAGGTTCGCGCGGCTCTCTCAGGAACTCCAAAGGTATTCACAGCAACCCCCTTGCCGATTTCGCATTGCGGCTCCCGGGCGGCGTGTAAGTTCTTCGGTGTCGGGTTCGGGACGCGGAATTCGGCACCACACACGAACAGTGCGACATTAGGAGTCGGAATGAGCCTCAAGAAGCTCGCCCCGCTGCCCCCGAAGCCGAAGAAGCAGCTGCCCCCGCCTGCGCCGAAGCACAGGAAGAAGCACGCGCCGAAGCCGCTGCCCAAGCCGCTGCCCGGCCAGGACCGTTGATCCGGCACTGAGCCGAAGGGGGCCGATGGTGCACCGTCGGCCCCCTTTCTCATTTTTCCGGGAAGGTGGTTCGAAAGGAGAATAAAATGGGTGACGGGGGAATTCGATGACGGGTGAGAACGGAAACGGCGACGGCGACGGCGACGAATTTGAGTACGAAACTCCCACCATTCCCGCCCGGGCGGCGTTCCGTCGTTTCTGGCCGCTGACAAAAGGGCTCAGAAAATGGCTGCTCCTCGTGTGGCTGTGCACGGTGCTCGCCGCGCTCGCCGAGACCGAGGCCATCCTGCTGTTCAGCGACCTCACCGACCATGCCCTGCAGAAGGGCTCACCGGCCGCCTTCTGGAGCCCGGCGGCGAAGTGGCTGGGCATCGCGGTGCTCGGCGCGCTCGTCGCGTACGCCGGTAACTCCCTGGCCGCCTGGGCGACCGAGCGGTTCGTGATGCGACTGCGTGAGCACGTCTTCGACCACGTCCAGCAACTGCCCCCGCACTTCTTCCAGCGTCACCGACAGGGTGATCTGCTCTCCCGGCTGACCAGCGACGTCGAGGCGATCGAGACGATGGTCGTGTCCGGCCTGGTCGGTGCCGCCTCGGCGGCCTTCACCGCCCTCTTCTACGCGGTCGCCGCGTTCTGGCTGCGCTGGGACCTCGCCGCCGCCACCTTCGTCCTCGCGCCCCTGTTCTGGCTGGCCGCCCGCCGCTTCTCCGGCTCCATCAAGGACGTCTCCCGCGAGGGCCGGGTCGCCGACGGTGCGATCACCTCCGTGGTGGAGGAGTCCCTCGGCAACATCGTGCTCACCCAGGCCTACGACCGCCGGGACGCCGAGCGCCGCCGGCTGCACGAGGAGGCGAGCGCCTGGTTCCGGGCCTCGGTCCGCTCCACCCGCCTGAACGAGGCCTACGAACAGCTCGTCCAGGTCATCGAGACGGTCTGCGTGCTCG
This sequence comes from Streptomyces sp. NPDC007205, assembly GCF_040634095.1. Taxonomy (NCBI): domain Bacteria; kingdom Bacillati; phylum Actinomycetota; class Actinomycetes; order Kitasatosporales; family Streptomycetaceae; genus Streptomyces; species Streptomyces sp. NPDC007205. The sequence goes on along the minus strand of NZ_JBEYEW010000003.1, from coordinate 248,624 downwards.
CCGTGATCGGCATCGGCGCCTGGGAGATCTCCACGGGCCGGATGACCCTCGGCCGGCTCCTCGCCTTCGCCGCCTTCCTCGGCTACCTCTATCCGCCGGTACGCGGCCTCGCCCAGCTGGGCCTCACCGTCACCGCCGCCACCGCGGGCGCCGAGCGGCTCATCGAGATCCTGGACGTCCGGCCCTCGGTCGCCGACCCGCAACGCCCTTCGGACACGGGCCGCCCGGACGGAACCGTCGAGGTCCGGGACGTGACCTTCCGCTACCCGGGCGCCGAGGAGAGCGCCCTCGAAGGCCTGTCCTTCTCGGTCAGTCCCGGCGAGCTGGTGATCGTCACCGGCCCGAGCGGCGCGGGCAAGTCCACGGTGTCCAAGCTCCTGCTCCGCTTCTACGACCCGGAATCCGGAGACATCCTCCTGGACGGCGTACCCCTGCGCGGCTTCCCGCTGGCCCGCCTGCGTGAGTACGTCACACTGCTCCCCCAGGAGACCCTGGTGCTGCACGACACAGTGCGCGCCAACATAGCCTGCGGCCGGCCCGGCGCCAGCGACCGGGCGATCGAGGCGGCGGCGAAGGCCGCGGACGCCCACGACTTCATCGTGCGGCTGCCCGACGGTTACGACACGCAGGTGGACCCCAACTCGGCCCGCCTGTCCGGCGGCCAGCTGCAGCGCCTGGCCATCGCCCGCGCCATCCTGCGCGACGCACCCGTCCTGGTCCTGGACGAGCCGACGACCGGCCTGGACGCGATGGCCGCCCGCCGCGTCGTCAAACCCCTGCGCCGCCTGATGACCGGCCGTACGACGATCATGATCACCCACGATCTCAACCTCGCCCCCGACGCCGACCGCATCCTCGTCGTCGACCGGGGCCGGATCGTGGAGGCCGGCCGCCATGACGAGCTCCTCGCCCGGGGCGGGGCCTACGCACGGCTGCACCGCTCGCAGAACAACGCGACGATGGACACCGGTGAGCTGCGCATGCCGCTGTGGGAGGAGGTCCGGCCGCAGCCGCCGGCATACGACCATGGGGCCCACGCCCCCGCGGGTACCTGGGCCCAGCCCGCCTACGAGCCGTACGGAGATGTTCCCTCGTACCTCCCCGACGGCCGCCCCGTCTTCCGCGACGAGCAGGCCTGGCCGGGGATCTGACCGCGCCCAAGTCCCACCATCCGGGACAGTGCCGTCAAGGGTTCACGCTCCTGTCCAAGTCCATTACCCTGGACTCGGTAGTACATCGCGATGAACGAACTCGATCAAGCACCAGGACCGCCCGTGACCGCCACCTCCAGCACCACCACGCAGACCCCGGTCACCCCGGTCCCAGGACCGCGCCGCTTCGGCTCGCTCGGCCCGCTCGGACTGGTCCTGTCCGGTGGCATCTCCGTCCAGTTCGGCGGCGCCCTCGCGGTGACGCTGATACCGCGGGCCGGCGCACTCGGTGTCGTCACCCTGCGCCTTCTCGCGGCGGCCGTCGTCCTCCTCCTGGTCTGCCGCCCCCGGCCGCGCGGCCACTCCCGCGCCGACTGGGCCACGGTGACCGCCTTCGGTATCGCCATGGGCGCGATGAACGGCCTCTTCTACGAGGCGGTCGCCCGTATCCCGCTGGGCCCTGCGGTCACCCTGGAGGTCCTCGGCCCCCTGACCCTCTCGGTCCTGGCCTCCCGCCGCGCGATCAACGCGCTGTGGGCGGGACTGGCCCTGCTCGGCGTCTTCCTTCTGGGCGGCGGAGGCTTCAGCAACCTCGACCCCATAGGTGTCGCATTCGCCCTGGGCGCCGGAGCCATGTGGGCGGTCTACATTCTCTTCAGCGCCCGTACGGGCCGCCGCTTCCCCCAGGCGGACGGCCTGGCCCTGGCCATGGCGGTGGCCGCCCTTCTCTTCCTCCCCATCGGCGTGGCCTCGGCCGGCACCCGTCTGCTGGACCCCGCCACCGTGGCCCTCGGCTCCGCAGTGGCCCTGCTCTCCTCGGTCCTCCCCTACACCCTCGAACTCCTCGCCCTGCGCCGCCTGCCCGCCTCCACCTTCGCGATCCTGATGAGCCTCGAACCGGCGCTCGCGGCAACCGCCGGCTTCCTCATCCTCGGCCAGTCCCTGTCCCTGCCGGAGGCAGGCGCCATCGCCCTGGTCATCGCAGCGAGCATCGGCGCGGTCCGCACCCAGGTGGGCCGGGGCGCGGCTCGCGGGGAGGCGCCGGAGGCCTGACGTGGCGGTCCTGGTGCGCAGGATCGTCCGCGGCAGTCCGCTCGCCCGCAGCAGGCGTTCGGTCGCCCGGTGCGCGAGCGCGAAACCGGGATGGCCGCCGGCGCCGGTCGGGCTCGTGTGGACGACGTGGTGGATCCCGTCCCGTACGGCGGCGTCCAGCACCGCCGTGTGCCGTCCGATCACGCTCGGTCCTCGGCGGCACAACCACCCGCCCCAAGAAGGCAGTCGATGCCGCCCGCGCACCCCGGGGCGACCGCCACTCCCGCCGGCCTCCAACCCTGTGGACGCGAGGAGCATGCCGACTGCGGCATCCGTGACGTCCTGGACCGCATCGGCGACAAGCGGTCGGTGCTCGTGATCGTCGAACTCGCGCGCGGCCCACGCCGGTTCCGTGAACTCCAGCGCGCGTCGACGGCAACTCGCAGCGCGCATGCCCGAAGAAGCCCTGGAACTCGCCGGGGCCGAGCAGCCGGTCCCCGAGGTCGTCGGACGCTCCGAACTCGCGCTCCACGCTCGCGTGTTGACGGATACGTCTCCGGCCTCTCCACGGCCCCCGGGCTGGAAGGCCGGCGGTCACACCGCCCGGAACCTCACCGGCCCGGCGCCCCTGAACCGCACCGCCTGTGGCACGGGGCTCTTCCCGCTCCTCACCGCCGCGTCCTACGAGTCGGACTCCAGCACGACGAGCCGGATCCCGTACGAGGACCAGCGGGGCGCCGATGTCAGACGGGCACGCGGCCCCACGGAGGTCTTGCCGGGGCGCGGACGCCTGATCGCCGCCGTATGCCCGCATGACCCGTACCGCCGATCCGATGGGTCGGCCGGTGACAAGCTGAAAGGGGTTCACCGAGGGAACCACGGCCCGACTCTGAGGGTGGCTCACCCGCTCGGATGCGCTCGGCGAGCAACTGGTTGCGAGGCTGTGCATGGTGAGTTCATGAACACTACACCTCACCCCAAGAAGGCCGTTTCCCGGATTCCGCGAGTATTCGCGGTGAGTGCCGCCGTGGGCATCGCATGTGCCGCGGGAGTGGCAACTGCCACATCCGCCGTGGCCGCGACGCCCGCCACGCACGTCGCCGTGAAGGCCGCCCCAGCCTACGGTCACGGCGGCGGAGAAGGCGGAGAGCACTTCCAGTGCGGCAACGGCCTCCTCGACCTGCTCAACTTCTGCAACTGACGGGAAACCGGCGGTAGTTCCCTGCCGCAACCACACAACCGCACATGGAAGAAGCCCACCCACCCACCCATCCACCCCCAGGGCGGTCAGGAGCAGAGGCAGGATCTCTCTCCCTGACCGCCCTGCCGACCGAACCGACGGCCTGCCGGTGGCAACAGGCAGCCACTTCACGCCCGTTCACCGGGACGGGGCGAGGTGTGTCCACCGGTGGTAGGCGGTCCGAACGGCTCCGCACGCTGCCCTCGCACGCAGTGGACTCTGCCCCTGCGGACCTGGCGCCCACGGTGGTGCGCCCGGTAGTCAGGTGGAGTCGAAACCGGCGTGGGGAGTAGGTCTGTGCGAGCGAGAGACGCATCCAAGGAGCCCAAGCGCGAAAACCGGCGGCGGCCGAAGGGAGGCCGGGCCCCTGAAGAGCCCGCGCTCGCCCCGCTCATGGGCCTGCAGGGCACCATCGGCAACGCGGCCGTGGTGCAGAGGCTCCGCGCGGCAGGGCACCTCGCCGAGGAGGAGGGGGAGCAGTACGCCACCGACCACGAACACGGTGAGACCGAGCACCGCCCCGCCGTGCAGCGGTCCGCGGTGCACGACGTCCTGCGCGGGCCCGGCCAGCCGCTCGACAACGCCACCCGCACCGACATGGAGGCACGCCTCGGCGCCGACTTCTCCGACGTACGCATCCACAGCGGCGCCGCGGCGAGAACCTCCGCCGCCGAGATCGGGGCCCGCGCCTACACCTCGGGCAGCCATGTGGTCATCGGCGCCGGTGGCGGCGACAGGCACACGCTCGCCCATGAGCTGACCCATGTCATCCAGCAGCGCACGGGCCCCGTGGCGGGCACCGACAACGGGGCGGGACTCAAGGTCTCCGACCCCTCCGACCGGTTCGAACGCGAGGCGGAGTCCAACGCGCGCAGGGTCATGTCCGCCGGCCCGTCCGCGCAGCGCGCCACGCCGCCCGCCCCCGGGGAACCGTCGCACGCACAGCCCGCGGTCCAGCGCGTGGTCGAGTCGGGAAACCGCCCCGCGATCACCCACCAGGACCCGAACGACGACTGGTTCGCCGACAACACCACCGCGGCCCGCGGGGACGGCCTCGTCCTGAGCGGTCACGGGGGCTGGGAGAGGGTGGACGGCTACTTCCGGGTGCCCAGGGGTACGAGGGTGCACTTCTACACGGTGCACGGGCAGACCGTCCCGGACGACCTGGGCGGAGACGTCGAGCAGGGCACCAATCAGGGCGGCAGCGTGGAGCAGGGCCAGCAAGCCGGCGCCGCACGCACCGTGGTGGGCGGCCGGAGCGTGTCCAACTACCGGATCTCCTACCCCGCCGGGCTCACCATCAGAGGCAATCCGGTGGTGGCCACGCCCGTCGCCGGCGGCTACGACGTCGAACTCGACCCGGGGACCCCGGCGGCCACCGTCATCCGCGTGGCCACACTCACCGACCAGCGGCTCGCCGGACACTCGATCGTGTTCGACGGCGACGTCCTGCTGAGCGACATCCTCCACGAGAACATGGGCGACGTGCACTTCGCGGCCTGCCGCTTCGTGGAGACCGGCCGCCAGGGCACCAGGAACCAGCGGGACGGCCTCTTCAACCCCTAGGGCCCAGCCCATCCCCGGCCCGTTATTTTCATGCAAGCGTGCTTGATTGTTTCTGGGGTCGCTGCCATGCTCCCCTCATGGCCGACCCCATGCCCGTCATCGACGACCTGCGCGCGGAGAGCGAGGAACTCGACCGGCTCACCGCCGGGTTGAGCCCCGGACAGTGGGCGCTGCCCACACCCGCGCCCGGCTGGACCCTCGCCCACCAGATCGCCCACCTGGCCTGGACCGACCACTCGGCGCTGCTGGCCGTCACCGACGCGGACGCCTTCCAGACGCTGGTCGAGAAGGCCCTCGCCGCTCCCGACGCGTTCGTGGACCAGGGCGCGGAGGAGGGCGCCCGTCTCCCGCCCGCCGAGCTGCTCGCGCGGTGGCGGGCGGGACGTGACGCGCTCGACCGGGCGCTGCGCACCGCCCCACCCGGCGCCCGTTTCCCCTGGTACGGCCCGCCCATGTCGGCCGCCTCAATGGCCACGGCTCGTCTTATGGAGACCTGGGCCCATGGACTGGACATCGCCGATGCGCTGGGTGTGGTCCGCCCACCCACCGATCGGCTCAGGCATGTGGCACGGCTCGGGGTGCGGACACGCGACTTCGCCCACACCGTCCACGGGCTCACCCCACCCACCGACGAGTTCCGCGTGGAGCTCACGGCGCCCTCCGGCGCGTTGTGGGCCTACGGCCCCGAAGGCGCCCCGCAACGCGTCACCGGCCCCGCCCTCGACTTCTGCCTCCTCGTCACCCAGCGCGCCCACCGCGCCGACCTCGCCCTGACCGCCGTAGGCCCGGACGCCGACCGCTGGCTGGACATCGCGCAGGCCTTCGCGGGCCCGCCCGGCACCGGCCGCCCGCCGAAGGGGGCGTCGGCGTGACGGTGCTGCGCATCGGCAACTTCTCCGGCTTCTACGGCGATCGCGCAGGCGCCCTGCGCGAGATGCTCACCGGCGGCGAGGTGGACGTCCTCACCGGCGACTACCTCGCCGAACTGACCATGCTGATCCTCGCCCGCGACCGGCTGAAGGACCCCTTGGCCGGATACGCCCGCACCTTCCTGCGCCAGCTGGAGGACTGCCTCGGCCTGGCCCGGGAACGCGGCGTGAAGATCGTCACCAACGCCGGCGGACTCAACCCGGCCGGACTCGCCGACGCCGTCAGGGCGTTGGCCGGCCGGCTCGGCATCCCCGCCGCCGTCGCGCACGTCGAGGGCGACGACCTCACCGCCCGCCACCCCGGCGCCCTCGCCGCCCACGCCTACCTCGGCGGCTTCGGCATCGCCGAGTGCCTGCGCGCCGGCGCGGACATCGTCGTCACCGGGCGGGTGACCGACGCGGCGCTCGTCACCGGGCCCGCCGCCGCCCACTTCGGCTGGGGGCCCGGGGAGTACGACCGGCTCGCGGGTGCCGTCGTCGCCGGGCACGTGCTGGAGTGCGGGACACAGGCCACCGGCGGGAACTACGCGTTCTTCCGGGAGGCCGACATACGCCGGCCCGGCTTCCCGCTCGCCGAGATCCACGCCGACGGCAGCAGTGTCGTCACCAAGCACCCCGGCACCGGCGGCCTGGTCGACATCGGCACCGTCACCGCCCAGCTGCTGTACGAGACCGGCGGCGGCCGGTACGCCGGGCCCGATGTCACCGCCCGGCTGGACACCGTACGGCTGAGCCAGGACGGCCCGGACCGGGTGCGGATCGAGGGCGTGCGCGGGGAGGCGCCGCCGCCGACGCTCAAGGTCGGCCTCAACCGGCTCGGCGGCTTCCGCAACGAGGTCGTCTTCGTCCTCACCGGGCTCGACATCGAGGCCAAGGCGGACCTGGTGCGCGAGCAGCTCACCGACGCGCTCGCCCCGTCACCCCCGGCCGAGGTGAGGTGGGAACTGGTCCGCACCGACCGGGCCGACGCCGACACCGAGGAGACCGCGAGCGCCCTGCTGCGGCTCGTCGTACGGGACGCGGACGAACGGGTCGTCGGGCGGGCGCTGAGCGGGGCCGCCGTGGAGCTGGCGCTCGCCAGCTATCCGGGCTTCCATGTGCTTTCCCCACCCGGAAAGGGCGACCCTTATGGGGTCTTCGAGGATGTGTACGTCCCCCATGGTGCCGTGGACCATACGGCCGTCCTCCACGACGGCCGCCGTGTCCCTGTGCCGCCGCCCCGGCAGACGCGGGCCCTGGACGACGTACCGCCCCCGGCCCTGCCCGAGCCGCTGCCGGCCGGTCCGACCCGGCGGGCGCCGCTCGGGCTGGTCGCCGGCGCCCGCAGCGGGGACAAGGGAGGCAACGCCAACGTCGGCGTGTGGGCCCGTACCGAGGACGCCTGGCGGTGGCTCGCGCACGAGCTGACCGCCGAAAGGTTCCGGCAGCTGATCCCCGAGAGCCAGGAGCTGCCCGTCACCCGGCACGTGCTGCCGCAGCTGCGCGCCGTCAACTTCGTCGTCGAGGGCATCCTCGGCGCGGGCGTCGCCGCCCGGCACCGCTTCGACCCCCAGGCCAAGGCGCTCGGCGAATGGCTGCGCTCCCGCCGTCTGGACATCCCGGAGGCCCTGCTGTGACCACCCTGACCTCGGCCCTGGACCCGGGCAGCCCCGACCACCGGGCCCACCGCGAGGCCATGCTCGCCAAGCTCGCCGAACTCGACACCGAACACGCCAAGGCGCTCGCGGGCGGCGGCGAGAAGTATGTGCAAAGGCACCGGAAGCGCGGCAAATTGCTCGCGCGGGAGCGGATCGAGCTGCTGCTCGACCCGGACACGCCCTTCCTGGAGCTGTCCCCGCTCGCCGCCTGGGGGAGCGACTACACCGTGGGCGCCTCGCTCGTCACCGGCATCGGCGTGGTCGAGGGCGTGGAGTGCCTGATCACCGCCAACGACCCGACCGTGCGCGGCGGCGCGAGCAACCCGTGGAGCCTGAAGAAGGCCCTGCGGGCCAACGACATCGCCCTCGCCAACCGGCTGCCCTGCATCAGCCTGGTGGAGTCGGGAGGTGCGGACCTTCCGTCGCAGAAGGAGATCTTCATCCCCGGCGGCGCGATCTTCCGCGACCTCACCCGGCTGTCCGCGGCCGGGATTCCGACGATCGCGGTCGTCTTCGGGAACTCCACCGCCGGGGGCGCCTACATCCCTGGCATGTCCGACCACGTGATCATGGTCAAGGAGCGGGCGAAGGTCTTTCTCGGCGGGCCCCCGCTGGTGAAGATGGCCACCGGTGAGGAGAGCGACGACGAGTCCCTGGGCGGCGCGGAGATGCACGCGCGCGTGTCCGGCCTCGCCGACTACTTCGCCGTGGACGAGCCGGACGCGCTGCGCCAGGCCCGCCGCGTGGTCGCCCGCCTCAACCACCGCAAGGCGTACCCGGACCCCGGCCCCGCCGAGCCGCCCGCGTACGACCCGGAGGAACTCCTCGGCATCGTCCCCGGCGACCTCAAGATCCCCTTCGACCCGCGCGAGGTCATCGCCCGGATCGTCGACGCCTCCGACTTCGACGAGTTCAAACCGCTGTACGGCACCAGTCTGGTGACCGGCTGGGCGAGCCTGCACGGCTACCCGGTCGGGATCCTCGCCAACGCACAGGGTGTCCTGTTCAGCGCGGAGTCGCAGAAGGCCGCCCAGTTCATCCAGCTCGCCAACCAGCGCGACATCCCGCTGCTCTTCCTGCACAACACCACCGGCTACATGGTCGGCAAGGAGTACGAGCAGGGCGGGATCATCAAGCACGGCGCCATGATGATCAACGCGGTCAGCAACAGCAGGGTGCCGCATCTGTCCGTCCTCCTCGGGGCGTCGTACGGCGCCGGGCACTACGGCATGTGCGGACGCGCCTACGACCCCCGCTTCCTGTTCGCCTGGCCCAGCGCCAAGTCGGCTGTCATGGGCCCGCAGCAGCTCGCCGGAGTGCTGTCGATCGTCGCCCGCCAGTCGGCCGAGGCGAAGGGACAGCCGTACGACGAGGACGCGGACGCCGCCCTGCGCGCGCTGGTGGAGCAGCAGATCGAGTCCGAGTCGCTGCCGATGTTCCTGTCCGGGCGGCTGTACGACGACGGCGTCATCGACCCGCGCGACACCCGCACCGTCCTCGGCCTGTGCCTGTCGGCCGTCCACACCGCGCCCTACGAGGGCGCGCGCGGTGGCTTCGGCGTCTTCCGGATGTGAGGGACTCTTCAGTGATCACTTCTGTGCTGGTCGCCAACCGGGGCGAGATCGCCTGCCGGATCTTCCGCACCTGCCGTGAGTTGGGAATCCGGACGGTCGCCGTGCACTCGGACCCGGACGAGAACGCGCTCCACGCGCGCGTGGCCGACACGGCGGTACGGCTGCCGGGCGCGGCGCCCGCCGAGACGTATCTGCGCGGCGATCTGGTGGTGAAGGCGGCCCTGGCCGCCGGCGCGGACGCCGTGCACCCCGGCTACGGCTTCCTCTCCGAGAACCCCGGCTTCGCCCGCGCCGTCCTGGCCGCCGGCCTGACCTGGATCGGCCCGCCCCCGGAGGCGATCGAGGCGATGGCGTCCAAGACGCGGGCGAAGAAGCTGATGGGGCTCGCGCCCCTGGCCGAGGTGGGTGAGCCCGACCTGCCGGTGCTGGTGAAGGCGGCCGCCGGCGGCGGGGGGCGCGGGATGAGGGTCGTGCGCCGCCTGGAGGAGCTGGGCGCCGCGCTGGAGGGCGCGCGTGCCGAGGCCGCGAGCGCCTTCGGTGACGGCGAGGTGTTCGTCGAGCCGTACGTCGAGAACGGCCGGCACGTCGAGGTGCAGGTGCTCGCGGACGCGCACGGCACGGTGTGGGCGCTGGGCACCCGCGACTGCTCCCTCCAGCGCCGCCACCAGAAGGTCGTCGAGGAGGCGCCGGCGCCCGGGCTCTCGGCACAGCTGGAGGAGGAGTTGCGCACGCTGGCCGTACGCGCCGCACGCGCCGTCGCGTACGTCGGCGCGGGCACGGTGGAGTTCCTGGTGGCCGGCGGCAAGGCCCACTTCCTGGAGATGAACACCCGCCTCCAGGTCGAACACCCCGTCACGGAAGCCGTGTTCGGCCTCGACCTGGTCGCCGAACAGATCCGCATCGCAGAGGGCCACCCCCTCGCGGCCGACCCGCCACGCGCGCGTGGCCACGCCGTCGAGGTGCGCCTCTACGCCGAGGACCCGGCGAACGGCTGGGCCCCGCAGACCGGCACCCTGCACCGCCTGACGGTCCCCGACGTCCGCCTCGACAGGGGTTACGGCGACGGTGACGACATCGGCGTCCACTACGACCCCATGCTCGCCAAGGCCGTCGCCCACGCCCCCACGCGCGCGGAGGCGATCCGCCGGCTCGCGGGCGCACTGGAGCGCGCGGTGATCCACGGCCCGGTCACCAACCGGGACCTGCTGGTGCGCTCGCTGCGGCACGCGGAGTTCACGAGCGGCCGCATGGACACCGGCTTCTACGACCGCCACCTCGCCGGACTCACCGAGCCCACCCCCGACCCGTACGCCCCCCTGGCCGCCGCCCTCGCCGACGCCCACGGCCGCTCCCGCTTCGGCGGCTGGCGCAACGTTCCCTCACAGCCGCAGACCAAGCGGTACGCGATGGCGGGGCAGGAGCACGAGGTCCGCTACCGGCACACCAGGCAGGGGCCGGCGGCGGACGGGGTGCGGGTCGTGCACGCCGGAAAGGACCTGGTCGTCCTCGAAGCCGACGGCGTACAGCGCCGGTACCAGGTGTCCGCGTACGGCGACGAGGTGTACGTCGACTCCACCCGCCTGACCGCCCTGCCCCGCTTCCCCGACCCCACCGCCCAGCTCGCCCCGGGCTCCCTCCTGGCCCCCATGCCGGGCACGGTCGTACGCATCGCCGAGGGCCTGACGGAGGGGGCAACGGTTCAGGCCGGCCAAGGCCTCATATGGCTGGAGGCGATGAAGATGCAGCACCAGATATCGGCGCCGGCCGCGGGAACGCTGACGGCCCTGCCGGTGGCCGCCGGACAGCAAGTGGAGCCAGGAACGTTGCTGGCCATAGTCGAGGAACTCTCTTCCTAGGAGCCCCATGACTCCCGTCATCGAATCCGAAGAACACCAAGCCCTCCGGTCCGCAGTAGCAGCCCTGGGCAAACGCTACGGCCGTGACTACCTCGTACAAACCGTCACCGCGGGCAAACCCCCCACCGAACTCTGGACCGACGCCGGCAAACTCGGCTACCTGGGCGTCAACCTGCCGGAGACATACGGAGGCGGCGGCGGAGGCATCACCGAACTCTCCATCGTGCTCGAAGAGCTGGGCGCCGCAGGCTCCCCGCTCCTCATGCTCGTCGTCTCCCCGGCCATCTGCGGAACGGTCATCTCCCGCTTCGGCACAGAGGCCCAGAAACAGACCTGGCTCCCCGGAATCGCCGACGGCACCCGCCTCATGGCCTTCGGCATCACCGAACCCGACGCCGGCTCCAACAGTCACCGCATCACCACCACCGCCCGCAGGGACGGCGCCGACTGGCTGCTCACCGGCCGCAAGGTGTTCATCTCCGGCGTCGACATGGCGGACGCGGTACTGATCGTCGGCCGCACCGAGGACGCTCGCACCGGCAACCTCAAGCCCTGCCTGTTCATCGTCCCGACGGACGCCGAGGGCTTCCAGAAGCGGCCGATCGACATGGAACTGGGCGCCGCCGAGAAGCAGTTCGAGCTGGTCCTGGACGAGGTACGGCTCCCTGCCGACGCGCTCGTGGGCGACGAGGACGCCGGTCTGCTGCAGCTCTTCGCCGGGCTCAACCCCGAGCGGATCATGACGGCGGCCTTCGCCATCGGGATGGGCCGGTACGCGCTCGCCAAAGCCGTCGAGTACGCCCGCGACCGCACCGTCTGGAAGACGCCCATCGGCGCCCACCAGGCCATCGCCCACCCCCTGGCGCAGGCGCACATCGACCTGGAGCTGGCCCGGCTGATGATGCAGAAGGCGGCCCACCTCTACGACGCGGGCGACGACCTCGGCGCGGGCGAGGCCGCCAACATGGCCAAGTACGCGGCCGCAGAGGCCTGCGTGAAGGCCGTCGACCAGGCCGTGCACACCCTCGGCGGCAACGGGCTCACACGGGAATTCGGGCTCGCCTCGTTGATAACGGCCGCACGCGTGGCTCGTATTGCTCCGGTGAGCCGGGAGATGATTCTCAACTACGTCTCCCACCAGACCCTGGGTCTGCCCAAGTCGTACTGATCGCACCCGTGCGAGGAGGAACCGTGTTCCGCAGCGAGTACGCAGACGTTCCGCCCATAGCACTCCCCATCCACGACGCCGTCCTGGGCCACGCCGCCGGCTTCGGCGCACGCCCCGCCCTCATCGACGGCACGGACGGCACCACCCTCACGTACGAGCAGGTGGACCGGTTCCACCGGCGCCTCGCCGCCGCCCTCGCCGACGCGGGCGTCCGCAAGGGCGACGTCCTCGCCCTGCACAGCCCCAACACCATCGCCTTCCCGACCGCTTTCTACGCCGCCACACGCGCGGGCGCCTCCGTCACCACGGTGCACCCGCTGGCCACGCCCGAGGAGTTCGCCACACAGCTCGGCGACAGCCGCGCCGGCTGGATCGTCACCGTCTCACCCCTGCTGGAGACGGCCCGCCGCGCCGCCGAACTCGCGGGCGGTGTACGGGAGATCTTCGTCTGCGACAGCGCGCCCGGACACCGCTCGCTGATCGACATGCTCGCCACCACCGCCCCCGAACCGCATGTCACCATCGACCCGGCCGAGGACATCGCCGCACTGCCGTACTCCTCCGGCACCACCGGCGTCCCCAAGGGGGTGATGCTCACCCACCGCCAGATCGCCACCAACCTCGCCCAGCTGGAACCGGCCGTACCGGCCGGACCGGACGAGCGCATCCTCGCCGTGCTGCCGTTCTTCCACATCTACGGCCTCACCGCCCTGATGAACGCGCCCCTGAGGAAGGGCGCCACGGTCGTCGTCCTGCCCCGCTTCGACCTGGAAACCTTCCTCGCCGCGATCGAGAAGCACCGCATCACCGGCCTGTACGTCGCCCCGCCGATCGTCCTCGCCCTCGCCAAGCACCCCGCGGTCACCCGCTACGACCTCTCCTCCCTGAAGTACGTCATCAGCGCCGCCGCCCCGCTGGACGCCGCCCTCGCCCGCGCCTGCGCGCAACGGCTCGGCCTGCCCCCGATCGGCCAGGCCTACGGCATGACGGAACTGTCCCCCGGCACCCATGTCGTCCCCCTCGACCGGCTGCGCGACGCCCCCGCCGGCACCGTCGGCAGGCTCATCGCCGGCACCGAGATGCGCATCGTCTCCCTCGACGACCCCGACAAGGACCTCGGCACCGGCGAGTCCGGCGAGATCCTGATCCGCGGCCCCCAGGTGATGAAGGGCTACCTCGGCCGCCCCGACGCCACCGCCGCGCTGATCGACGCCGACGGCTGGCTGCACACCGGAGACGTCGGCCACGTGGACGAGGGGGGCTGGCTCTTCGTCGTCGACCGCGTGAAGGAACTCATCAAGTACAAGGGCTTCCAGGTGGCCCCCGCCGAACTGGAGGCCCTGCTGCTCACCCACCCCGGCATCGCCGACGCCGCCGTCATCGGCTCCTGCAACGACGACGGCAACGAGATCCCGCACGCCTTCGTCGTCCGGGCCGAGGCCGCAGAGGACCTGACCGAGAACGAGATCATGCTGTACGTCGCCGAACGCGTCGCCCCGTACAAGCGCGTGCGCCGGATCACCTTCCTGCACACCGTGCCCCGCGCCACCTCCGGAAAGATCCTGCGCCGACAGCTCCGGGAGCGCGCATGACCGCACCGGTCACACGCACACGCGCGCGTGGCGTCGAAACCCTCAGCCTCGACGCCACCGACACCCGCAACGCCCTGTCCGCCACCCTGGTGGACCGGCTCACCGACGCCCTGACCGACTGCGGGAAGGACCCGGACGTCCGGGCCGTCGTCCTCACCCACACCGGCACCACCTTCTGCGCCGGCGCCGACCTGCGCGACCCACCCCACCCGGACGCCCTGGCCGGCCTCCTCCGCCAGATCCTGGAGCTGCGCAAACCCGTCGTCGCCCGGGTCACCGGCCACGTCCGCGCGGGCGGCCTCGGCCTCCTGGCCGCCTGCGACATCGCCGCCGCCGCCACGGCGGCCACCTTCGCCTTCACCGAGGTCCGCATCGGAGTGGCCCCCGCGGTGATCTCCCTCCCGGTGATCCCGCGCGCCGACCCGCGCGCCCTGGCCCGCTACTACCTCACCGGCGAACGCTTCGACGCGCGCGAGGCCGTACGCGTCGGACTCGTCACCGTCACCGCCGACGACGTCGACGAAGCCCTCGCCCCGGTCCTCGACGGCCTGCGCCGCTCCTCCCCCCAGGGCCTGGCCGAGACGAAATCACTGCTCACGGCTAGGGTGCTGGAAACGTTCGACCGGGACGCGGCGGAACTGACCGCGCTCTCGGCCCGGCTGTTCTCCTCCGCCCAGGCCCGGGAGGGGATGACGGCCTTCCTGGAAAGACGGGATGCGGCATGGGTGGTGTGACCACATGAACACGACGGTGGAACGCGACCGCGTACCCAAGCAGGACCGCAGCCGGGCCACCCGGCAGCGGCTCCTGGAGGCCGCCGTGGCCTGCCTGGCCGAACACGGCTGGGCGGGCTCCACCGTCGCCGTCGTCGCCGAACGCGCCGGCGTGTCCCGTGGCGCCGCCCAGCACCACTTCCCGACCCGCGAGGACCTGTTCACGGCCGCCGTCGAGTACGTCGCCGAGGAGCGTTCCACCGCCCTGCGGGCCCTCTTCCCGGCCGGTCCCGCCGACCGCCGTGCGGTGGTCTCCGCCCTGGTCGATCTCTACACCGGCCCCCTCTTCCGCGCCGCCCTGCACCTGTGGGTCGCCGCCTGTGACGAGGACCAGCTGCGCCCGCGGGTGACCGAGCTGGAGGCCCGCGTCGGCCGCGAGACCCACCGCATCGCCGTCGACCTGCTCGGCGCCGACGAGTCCCGCCCCGGCGTCCGCGAGACCGTCCAGGGCCTGCTCGACATGGCCCGCGGCCTCGGCCTCGCCAACCTGCTCACCGACGACACCGCCCGCCGGGAACGGGTCGTCGCCCAGTGGGCCGATCTGCTGGACGATTCCCTGGGCTGAGCCGTCGTCAGAGGTTCTCAGCCAGTGAAGTGGGCCACACCCGTATCCGGCAGGGAGCAGTACCCTTGCCGCATGCTTCCGATGCTCGTTCGACGCCGCCACGTGGACTACGGGCGCGTCACGAGCATGGGCTGTCGGCATTCGGCCTGATTCAGCCCCTTTTTCTTCCCCTTCTTACGGCATCCTGGGCGCCGCCCCCCTACCCTCGGCGGCCTGCCCGTGGCCCACACACCCCTGTGGACGCTCCCATGACGACGCACACCGCGACGACGACCTCGTCGTACGACCAGCTCCCCGTGATCGACCTGTCGGCCGCCGACCGCGGCCCCCAGGCCCGCGCACTGCTCCACGCCCAGCTGCACAGCGCCGCGCACGACGTCGGCTTCTTCCAGCTCGTCGGACACGGAGTGACCCCGGCCGAGACCGACGCGCTGCTCACCGCCATGCGTGCCTTCTTCGCCCTCCCCGAGGCCGACCGCCTGGCCCTCGACAATGTCAACTCGCCCCATTTCCGCGGCTATACCCGCACCGGCGACGAACGCACCGCCGGCGCGCGCGACTGGCGCGACCAGCTCGACATCGGCGCCGAACGCCCCGCCCGCGTCCCCGGCCCCGGCGAGCCCGCGTACTGGTGGCTGCAGGGCCCCAACCAGTGGCCCGTCGCCCTCCCCGAACTCCGCACGGCGGCCCTCGCCTGGATCGACAGGCTCAGCGGAGTCGCCCACCGCCTCCTGCACGAGCTCCTGACGGCCATCGGCGCCCCGGCCGACTTCTACGACCCGGTCTTCGGCGACCACGCCCACCCACACCTCAAGCTCGTGCGCTACCCCGGCAGCGCGGGCGACGGCGCCGACCAGGGCGTGGGCGCCCACAAGGACTACGGCTTCCTCACCCTGCTCCTGCAGGACACGGTCGGCGGCCTCCAGGTCCACCGCGAGGACGGCCGCTTCCACGACGTCCCGCCCATCGACGGCGCGTTCGTCGTCAACCTCGGCGAACTCCTGGAGGTCGCCACCAACGGCTACCTCCTCGCCACCAACCACCGCGTGGTCAGCCCGCCCGGAGCGACGGAACGTTTTTCGGTCCCGTTCTTCTACAACCCCCGCCTGGACGCCAGGGTCGAGCCCCTGCCCTTCCCGCACGCCGCCGAGGCCCCCGGCATCACCACCGATCCCTCGAACCCCCTGTACGCCGAATACGGCTACAACGAACTCAAGGGCAAGCTGAGGGCACACCCGCTGGCGGCGGAGAAGCACCACGCGGAGTTGCTGGCGCCTGCGTGAAAAGCCGCCCGAAGGGGCGCTGTTCAGGGGCGCGGGGCTGTATCGATATGCGGCTCCGCCGCGCGGGCGCGACCAGCCGCAACCGGCCCGCAGTCGCCCGCGCTCCTGAGCCACCCTTCTCAGTGGGCGGTCTCTTCGTACCCCTGGATGTCCTCCGGCTTCCGCGGTCCCGGCCCCACATAGCGAGCAGAAGGCCGCACCAGACGACCGGTCCGCTTCTGCTCGAGAATGTGCGCCGACCATCCGGCGGTCCTCGCACACGTGAACATGGACGTGAACATGGAGGCCGGAACTTCGGCGAAGTCCAGCATGATCGCGGCCCAGAACTCCACGTTGGTGGCGAGCACCCGGTCCGGCCGGCGGTTGTGCAGTTCCTCCAGCGCCGCCTTCTCCAACGCCTCGGCGACCTCGAACCGCGGAGCACCCAGCTCCCGCGCCGTACGCCGCAGCACCCGCGCCCGCGGATCCTCCGCCCGGTACACCCGGTGCCCGAACCCCATCAGCCGCTCACCCCGGTCCAGGGCCTGCCTGACGTACGCCTCCGCGTCCCCCGTCCGCTCGATCTCCTCGATCATCCCGAGCACCCGCGACGGCGCTCCCCCGTGCAGCGGCCCCGACATCGCCCCGACCGCCCCGGACAGCGCGGCGGCGACATCCGCGCCCGTCGACGCGATCACCCGCGCCGTGAAGGTGGAGGCGTTCATCCCGTGCTCGGCCGCGGACGTCCAGTAGGCGTCCACGGCGGCGACATGCTTGGGATCCGGCTCCCCCCGCCACCGGATCATGAACCGCTCCACGACCGACTTCGCCTTGTCGATCTCCCGCTGCGGCACCATCGGCAGCGTCTGCCCGCGCGCGGACTGGGCGACGTACGACAGCGCCATGACGGCGGCCCGCGCCAGGTCGTCCCGCGCCTCCCGCTCGTCGATGTCGAGCAGCGGCTTCAGCCCCCACACGGGGGCCAGCATGGCGAGCGCCGACTGCACGTCCACCCGGATGTCCCCGGAGTGCACCGGGATCGGGAACGGCTCGGCGGGCGGCAGACCGGGGTTGAAGGCGCCGTCGACCAGCAGCCCCCACACGTTCCCGAACGAGACGTGCCCGACCAGGTCCTCGATGTCGACGCCCCGGTAGCGCAGGGCGCCGCCCTCCTTGTCCGGTTCGGCGATCTCCGTCTCGAACGCGACGACTCCCTCGAGTCCGGGTACGAAATCGGACATCAGGCGGCTCCTCGTGATGTGGTCGGCGGCGGTCACCCCGGTGATGCCCCGATCGGCCGGTGGTCACCCAAACCGCAAGGGAACCAGCACGATAACCCCCAGTGTCACACTTGGGGAGCCCGTACGACACTCAGTGCCAGACCCGTTCCACACCGTCTCGACGGCACGCACCGCACGTACGGCAAGATGACCGGGTGACCGACCGCGAACCCCTCCTGGACCCCCTCTTCGACCCGGCCGCCATGCGCAAGCAGTACCGGGCGGAGGGCCTCGCCGAACAGGATCTCGCCACGCACCCCATGGACCAGTTCGCCCGCTGGTTCGAGGACGCCGCCCGTGCGGCCCTGCACGGCACGGTCTACGAACCCAACGCGATGGTCGTCTCCACGGCGGACGCGGCGGGCCGCCCCAGCTCGCGCACGGTCCTGATGAAGCAGTTCGACACCGAGGGCTTCGTCTTCTACACCAACTACGACTCCCGCAAGGGCCGCGACCTCGCCGAGAACCCGCACATCTGCCTGCTCTTCCCCTGGCACCCGCTCGCCCGCCAGGTCATCGTCACCGGCACCGCCCACCGCACCGGCCGCGACGAGACCGCCGCCTATTTCCGCAGCCGCCCGCACGGCTCACAGCTGGGCGCCTGGGCCAGCGCCCAGTCCTCGGTGATCGCCTCCCGCACCGAACTGGACACCGCCTACGCCGACCTGGAGGCCCGCTACCCCGAGGACGAGCAGGTCCCCGTCCCCCCGCAGTGGGGCGGCTACCGCATCACCCCGGAAACCATCGAGTTCTGGCAGGGCCGCGAGAACCGCCTCCACGACCGGCTGCGGTACGTCTTCCGGCCAGACGGCCACTGGACCGTGGAACGCCTCAGTCCCTGAGCGGCCTCAGTTTCTGAGCGGCATCAGTCCCTCAGCGCCCGAGGTCTCCTACGCGTCCCGTACCGCTTCCGCCAGATCCAGCGCCGCCGCGATACGGACCGCCACGTCCTCCGCATAGGCCGCGTCGGACCGCTCGAAGCGGCTGCGGCCGGAGCCGCGCAGGAAGGTCACCACGCCCAGCGTCCGCCCCCGGCTGCGCAGCACCGCGCACAGGGCGTGCACCGCGTCACCGGGCCACTGCCGGGCCAGCGCCCACTCCCGGGCCTGTTCCGCCGGGACCGAACCGGCGTCCGCACGTACGGCCCCGGCCCGCTCCACGCACTGCAGCGCCGGATGACCCGCCTCGTACCGCACGGGCAGCCCGGCCGCGCCCGTGAGCAGGCTCGGTCCCGGCGCTCCGGCGGGCGTCGCGGCGAGCCGCACCAGCCGCACGGCCGCCTCCTCGCCCTCCGAGCGCGGGGAAGGCGCCGTACGGTCGATCAACGCGTGATCGGCGAAGCCCGCGAGGGCGAAGTCCAGGTGGACGACGGCCGCCTCGGCCGGATCCTCGCACTCGGCGGCGGCACGGGCGGCCCGGTGCAACTGGTTGGTACGGAACCGCAGCAGCGCCGCCTCCTGCTCGCCCTGCTTGGCCTCCGTGACGTCCTGGAACAGCCAGCCGACGCCCAGCGGTACCGGCTCCTCCGCGAGCGGCGAGGCCAGCCGCACGAACCCGTTCCGCCAGCAGCGCCGCTCCTCGCCCTCCGGGGTGCGCACGGTCACCCACATCTCGGCGGGAGCGGGCGGCGCGCCCTCGGCCAGCACATGGGTGAGCGCGGCCTCCAGCTCCTCCACGCCCTGCGCGAGCAGCTCGCCGAGCGGCCTGCCCAGCGCCGACGTACGCCGGATCCCGAGGGCACGGGCCGCGTGCGCGTTGACGACGGCCGGCCGCAGATCGGCGTCGACCAGTACGACGCCCCACGCCGCGTCCTCGAACAGCGCCTCGCTCAGCGCGATCGACCGCTCCAGATCGATCTGCGCGTGCACCTCGCTGAACGCGCAGTACACCCCGGCTGGCTTCCCCTCGGGCCCGCGCACGGCGGCCGACTGCGTGCGTACGAGCACCCGCCCGCCGCCCTTCGTGACCAGCGCGAACTCATGCACCTGCCGGCCGGGCGCGTGCATCGCCGACATCAGCCGGGCCTGCACCTCCTCGGCGTCGGCACTGCGCACCGCCCACCCGGCGAACCCGTGCCGCCCGACCGCCTCGGCGGCCGTCCAGCCGAGGATCCGCTCGGCCTCCCGGTTCCAGTGCGTGACGACCCCGTCCGCGTCGAAGGCGCACAGCGCCGCGTCCATGCCGTCGAGCAGCGCGGCGAGCAGATCGGAGCCCCCGGACTCACCGGGCTCGTCCGGCCCCAGCTCATCGGTGGTCCCACTCCGCCGGGAAGCACTCACCTGGACCCCCTGGAGGCTGCGTTACATCCGGCCTTCATTCAACTGGAACGTGACTCAGCCCACATCCTGTTCCCACAAGATTGAGGCAGTCAATGCGCACCAGAAAAAGGGTTGAGCGTCTCCCCTCGGCTTCCTAGGGTGTGGGGTACACGAGAAGGGAGGTGGTTCGGCAGATGTATGAGAACCGGACGCGTGAGGTGGCTGCGGGCTAGCGGTCCGCCACCACATCCAGTGCGGTGCCGGACCAGCATGCGACAGACGTGTGCAGCCGGCCCCATCCCAAGCAGTCCACCCGACCCGCGAGCTCGCCGGTACGTCCGGCCGGCTTCTCCGCCGAGAGGCGGAGGACCCGAGCTCGCGGGTCGTCTGCGTGCTGCGGGCCCCGCACACCCGGTGTCAGCGGCGGTAGAAGATCCGGTCGCCGTACTCCCGCAGCACCCGGCCGTTCCACTCGTGGCCGCCGTCGACGTTGCCCGAGCGCAGAAGCGGGGGCTCGATGCCGCGGTCGGCGAGGGTGGCGGCGGTGGTCGCGATGACGGCCTGCATCAGGGCGGTGGTGACGACCGTGGAGGCGGGGGCGAAGGGCGCGGGGATGGTGTCGAGGGTGAGTTCCGCGTCGCCGACCGCGATCTTGGAGTCCAGGACGATGTCGCAGTGGTCCCTGAGGAAGGTGCCGGAGGCGTGCCGGGGCGTGGTCTGGGTGGCGTAGGCGACCGAGGTGACGCCGATGACCTTCACGCCGAGGGCGCGGGCCTTGACGGCCATCTCCACGGGCAGGGCGTTGCGGCCGGAGAGGGAGATGATCACCAGGGCGTCGCCGGAGCGGATCGGTGAGGTGTCGAGGACGGCGCTCGCGAGGCCGTCGACGCGTTCGAGGGCGGAGCCGAGGGTGGCGGGGGTGACGTCGACGCCGACGACGCCGGGGACGGCGAGCAGGTTCATCAGGGCGAGGCCGCCCGCGCGGTAGACGACGTCCTGGGCGGCCAGCGAGGAGTGGCCGGCGCCGAAGGCGAACAGGCGGCCGCCGCCGGCGACGGTGTCGGCGAGCAGGGTGCCGGCCGCGGTGATCGACTCGGCCTCCTCCTCGCGGACCCGTTGCAGCAGGGTGATGGCGGCGTCGAAGAACAGGTCGGCAGGCGTGCCGTCGCTCATGCGGTGCCCCTTCGCAGCGTCTGTGTCGCGGATCACCGTGCGGTCTGGACCAGTACGGTGTCAATACGAGCAACCACCACGGACCCGCACCCGGCAACGGACCCATACCCCACGGCAGCCCCCCGTTTTCGGCGCGGCCCCCGGATGTCAGTGGGATCCGGCAGAATTGGTGCCAGGGCCAGCGCACGCGCCGGGCTGCCGGCTGAGGTAATCGAGGGGCACGTATGTCCGGACTGATCGACACCACGGAGATGTATCTCCGCACCATCCTCGAACTCGAAGAGGAAGGCGTCGTCCCCATGCGCGCCCGCATCGCGGAGCGGCTCGACCAGAGCGGGCCGACGGTGAGCCAGACGGTCGCGCGGATGGAGCGCGACGGCCTGGTGTCCGTGGCCAGCGACCGGCATCTGGAGCTGACCGACGAGGGCAGGAGGCTCGCCACCCGCGTGATGCGCAAGCACCGGCTGGCCGAGTGTCTCCTCGTCGATGTGATCGGCCTGGAGTGGGAGCAGGTGCACGCGGAGGCCTGCCGCTGGGAGCACGTGATGAGCGAGGCCGTCGAGCGGCGCGTGCTGGAGCTGCTGCGGCACCCGACCGAGTCGCCGTACGGCAACCCGATCCCGGGCCTGGAGGAGCTGGGCGAGAAGGACGGCGCCGAGGCGTTCCTGGACGAGAGCATGGTCTCGCTGGCCGACCTGGACCCGGGCACGGACGGCAAGACGGTCGTCGTCCGCCGTATCGGCGAGCCGATCCAGACGGACGCGCAGCTGATGTACACGCTGCGGCGCGCGGGTGTGCAGCCCGGCTCCGTGGTGAGCGTGACGGAGTCGGCCGGCGGTGTGCTGGTGGGCAGCGGCGGCGAGGCGGCCGAGCTGGAGGCGGACGTCGCCTCGCATGTGTTCGTCGCCAAGCGCTGAGCAGGGGAAGACCCCGGCGCCTTGTGGCGCCGGGGCCTTTCCTCCCCTGTGCTGACCCGGAGCCCCGAGCTCTCAGGGTCAACCCCCTCGGACCGTTTTTCCCCGAGCGGTCCGCCTCCCGCCAGAAAAGATCCCCTGGGCGGCGGCGATCATTCCTTGTGGGGTGTCACTCGAATGAGGGGTGTTGTCCGCAGAGACAGATCTTTCGAATAGGCATTCGATAGTCTGCGGCGGCAGTACGACAGCGACAGCAGCGAGTACGAGTACGGCAGTACACCGGTACGAGGCAGGCGGAGCTGGGGGTGCCAGGCCCATGGCGCGGCGCATGGACGTGACGGGAGCGGGCGGTGTGCGCCTGGCCGCCTGGGAGTTCGCCGACCCTCCCAAGAAGGGACTCGCCGGGGCGGACGGCAGCCCGGACCCGGGCCCCGGCGGTGCGGGCGTGCTGTTACTCCACGGCCTGATGGGCCGGGCCTCCCACTGGGCCTCGACCGCCCGCTGGCTCGCCGCCCGCCACCGCGCCGTCGCTCTCGACCAGCGCGGTCACGGCCAGAGCGAGAAGCCCCCGCCGGGGGCCTACACCCGCGAGGCCTATGTCGAGGACGCCGAGGCAGCCCTTGAGCAGCTCGGTCTCGCCCCCGCGCTCCTCATCGGCCACGCCATGGGCGCGCTGACCGCCTGGCAGCTCGCCGCGAAGCGCCCCGAACTGGTCCGGGGTCTGGTCATCTGCGACATGCGGGCCTCCGCGCTGGGGGCCGCCTCGCAACGGGAGTGGGCGGACTGGTTCGGGGCGTGGCCCGTGCCGTTCGCCACGCTCGCCGACGTACGCACGTGGTTCGGTGCGGACGATCCGTGGGTGGAGCGGCCGAGCCCTGCCCGCGGCGCCTTCTACGCCGAGGTCATGCACGAGTCCGCGGACGGCTGGCGCCCCGTCTTCGAGCCGGAGCAGATGCTGCGGACCCGGGAGAGCTGGGTGTACGACGCGCACTGGGAGGAGCTGGCGCAGGTGCGGTGCCCGACGCTGGTGGTGCGGGGCGTGGACGGGGAGCTGGGGCGGGCGGAGGCGCAGGAGATGGTGCGGGTGCTGCCGGCCGGGGAGTATGCGGAGGTTCCTGATGCCGGGCACCTTGCGCATTACGACATGCCGCGGGCCTGGCGGGAGGCTGTCGGGCCGTTTCTTGATCGGGTGCTCGGGGGCTGAGGCGCTTTCCCGACTGCCGGGCTGGTGTTTCGTCGGCGGGCGCGGGGCGTTCGCGGTTGACCGCGCCCACGCGGTCCAGCCGCATATCGGTACAGCCCCGCGCCCCTCGGGCACGCCCCCTACCCCTTGCTGACAGCCGTCAGGATCTCCGGCAGCCGTGCTGCCGTCCTCGGAGCTGCCAGGCGCAGGCCCAGCAGGGTCAGTCCCGCACCGTACGCGCCGCCCACCGGCAGGAGCAGCCACCCCCAGCCCTCCCCGCCCGCGCTCACGTGAAGCCAGATGGCGAGGGTGATGACCGGGGAGCACAGCAGGGCCGCCGCGATCATGCCGCCGAAGATGGAGATCCAGGCGAGACCCGCCTGGCCCGGGACGACGTTCTTGTGGCCCTCCTGGGGGATGGAGTACGGGAAGCGGGCCGAGGTCCAGCCGCCGGTCGCGAGCATCGCCCCGAGCAGTGCGAAGGACAGGCCGAGGACTTCCGGCAGCCGCGCCCAGGTGCCCAGCAGCGCTGCCGTCAGCACGGTCACGAGCGCCGCGTACGGCAGGGTGACCAGCAGCAGGGACAAGGCCCGGCCCCGTAGTTCGGCGTAGGCGTCCCGGGGTGAGGAGATGGTCGTGGCCACCATCCAGAACGCGGAGGTGTCCTGCCCGAACTGGTTGTACATCTGGATGCCGAGCATTCCGGCCGCGAAGCACGCGAAGTAGACCGATCCGGTGCCCTGCACGGCGTTGAGCACCGGCACGATCAGTCCGATCGCCAGCGCGGTGACCCAGGCGGCCTTGGTCTTCGGATCCCGCCAGAGGTAGCGCAGGCTGCGTTCCATGACCGTACCCGCGCGGCCCTGTGGCAGCAGCCGTCCGAGTCCGGCGGCCGAGCGGCTGCGCGTCCCGGCGTCGGCCGGCTGCAGGGTGGACGCGTCGGGCGCGGTCATCAGCCGGGTGAGGCTCCGCGCCCATCCGGCGATCAGTGCGGCCAACCCTGCCGCCGTCACGGCGAGTTGGGCGAGCGCGGTGCCGTACGAGCCCTCGCTCGCCGCGCGCACCGCCGCCACCGCCGACGCGGGCGGCACCCAGGACAGCACCTCCGCGACCGGCTGCAAGGGCCGCAGCCCGGCCGGACTCAGTTGCCGCGCCCCGAAGTTGACCAGCTGCGCCCCGACCGCGACCACCAGCCCGCTCAGAACGGCCAGATCGCGGCCCTTCCTGCTGCTCAGCAGCCGTACGTTGGCCGTGGCGACGGTCCGGGCCAGCGCCACGCAGACCAGCAGGGCGAGGACGACGGCGACGACGGCGCACGGATAGCCCGCCACGCCGTGCGCCACGGACAGCGCGCAGCCCGCGAGGACCAGCAGGGTGAACAGCGGGCCGGTGCCGACCAGGGAGGCCGCGAGCAGCGCCCGGACCAGCGGCCGGGGGCGCAGTGGAAGCATCACCAGCCGGGTCGGGTCCAGTGTCTCGTCGCCGGTCGGGAAGAACAGCGGCAGCACCGCCCAGCCCAGTGCCAGTACGGCCGTACCCGGTACGGCGACGGCGTCGGCGTGCGCGTGCCCGCGCAGCATGAGCAGTCCCAGCAGCTGCAGCAGCGCGAACAGGACCGTGACGACCGCCGAGGCGACGAACGCGGCCCGCCGGCCCGCGGACTGCCGCAACCCGTTCCGCAGCAGTGACAGTTTCAGCCGTACGAGGGTGGAGGTGAGGGTCGTCATCGGGCCGCCCCGCCGCCCAGCCAGTCCAGATCGGACCCGGTGTCCCGGCCGCTCGCCCCGACCAGCTCCAGGAACGCCCCCTGGAGCGTCGGATGCGTGCCGCGCACCTCGGCCAGCGGGCCGGTCGCGCGGATCCGTCCGGCCGCCATCACGGCCACCCAGTCGCACAGCGACTCGACCAGTTCCATGACGTGGGAGGAGAAGACGACGGTGGCGCCGGAGGCCGTGTACCGCTCCAGGACGCCGCGGATGGTCTGCGCGGACACCGGGTCGACGCCCTCGAACGGTTCGTCGAGGAAGAGCACGTCGGGATTGTGGAGGAGGGCGGCGGCGAGTCCGATTTTCTTGCGCATGCCGGTCGAGTAGTCGACGACGAGCTTGTGCTGGGACCCGGCCAGGTCGAGGACGTCCAGCAGCTGGGTGGCCCGCTCGTCGACCTCGGTCCCCGGCAGCCCCCGCAGCCGCCCCGCGTAGCCGAGCAACTCCCGCCCCGACAGCCGCTCGAACAGCCGCAGTCCCTCGGGCAGCACTCCGATCCGCGCCTTGACGGCCACCGGATCCCGCCACACATCATGACCGACGACCTCGACGGTGCCGTCATCGGGCCGCAGCAGCCCGGTCACCATGGAGAGGGTCGTGGTCTTACCGGCCCCGTTCGGCCCGACCAGCCCGATGAACTTCCCGGCGGGCAGCTCCAGATCGATCCCCCCGACGGCGACCTGCTGCCCGAACCGCTTCCAGAGCCCCCGCACGCGCACCGCAACTTCGGTCATGCATGAAGGCTACGGCGGCGATGCCAACCTCAGAATCCATGCGGACGGGACGGCTACCGATCCCGGCCGCACGCATAGGCGATCGGCGAGATCAACTCCTCCGCGTCCGGCAGCCACCGGTTCGCCGGCGTGGGCCGGCAAGCCCACTGCACAGCCCCCCGGGACCCGAACCGGGTCGGAGGAGCGGCCACGTACGCCCCCTCACCCAGGGCGACCAGATCCAGGGACGGAAGCGACCACCCCAGCTTCCGCACCAGCTCCGGCACCTTCGCGGACGCCCCCGGCAGCACGAAGAAGTTCATCCGCCGGTCCGGGCTCAGCGTGACCGGCCCCAGGGTCAACTGCATCCGCTCCATGCGGGCGAGAGCCAGAAACCCCGCGCTCTCCGGGACGGACAGCGCGTCGAACGTGCGCCCCGTCGGCAGCAGGATCGACGCCGTGGGCTGCTTCTGCCACATCCGGCGGGCGACGGTCGCGCTGCCGGTCGCCTGCGTCGCCCAGTCGGGGCGCGCGGGGTGCGCACCCGGCGCAGGGCAGGAGGCGTCGCTGCACGAGCAGCGCTGCTGGCCGGCGACCGCTTCCAGCCAGGTGCCCGGGAACACGTCCCAGTGCCGTTCCTCGGCGTAGCGTACGGCGGTTTCCAGCAGCGATTCCCCGCGTTGCTTCGGAATCTGACCGGCAATCTGAGTGTTCTGGGCGCCCGCGATCGTCTCTTCCACGCCCCTCTCAACTCCCGCGCCCACCTGGAGTTACGGCCGGGGTGCGCGCGGGGGTGGAGCATCGATTCCGCAGGCGGGGCGCATGGGTGCACGGGTGGGGGCGCGCGGGAGGAAGCACGGCGTGAGCTGGGTAGCCAGGGAGGGGGTTGGCAGCCGTCGTTACCCCGGCAAACCGCACATGTCGCGCATTGACGGTATGTCAGCTGGGCAGTGATCTTTGCGGAACCGGTCACGTCCAGGGGATCGCAACGCAGGGGGTAGTACATGGCCGCAAGGCCTCTCGTGGCGAGGCAGCCGAACGAACGGCTGCAGGCGCTCATCCAGGAAGCGGGGTGCTCGAACGCCGGGCTGGCCCGGCGGGTCAACATGTGCGGCGCCGAGCACGGCCTCGATCTGCGCTACGACAAGACGTCCGTGGCCCGCTGGCTGCGCGGTCAGCAGCCGCGGGGCCGGGCCCCGGCGATCATCGCGGAGGCACTCGGGCGCAAGCTCGGCCGTACGGTCACGATCGACGAGATCGGCATGGCCAACGGCAAGAACCTCGCCTCGGGGGTCGGTCTCCAGTTCTCGCCGACGGTACTGGGGGCCATCGAGCAGGTCTGCGAGCTGTGGCGCAGTGACGTGGGCCGGCGGGACTTCCTGTCCGGTTCCTCCGTCGCCGCCTCCGCGCTGGTCGAGCCCAGCCGCGACTGGCTGATCTCGGCGCCGGACGCCCAGGTGGCCCGGCAGGCCGGCCCGCGGGTGGGGCAGGCCGACGTGGCGGCCGTACGGTCCATGACGCAGGCGCTGACCGATCTCGACCACCAGTACGGCAGCGGGCATGTCCGCCCGGTCGTCGTGCACTACCTCAACAGCGTCGTCTCCGGGCTGCTTGCGGGCTCGTACCGGGAGACGGTCGGACGGGACCTCTTCGCGGCCGTGTCCCGGCTGACCGAGCTGGCGGGCTATATGGCGGTGGACACCGGGCAACCGGGGCTGGCCCAGCGCTACTACATCCAGTCGCTGCGGCTCGCGCAGGCCGCCGGGGACCGCGGGTACGGCGGTTACGTCCTGGCCGCGTCCATGAGCCACCTCGCCGCGCAGCTCGGGAACCCGCGCGAGATCTCCCAGCTGGCGCGGGCCGCGCAGGAGGGGGCGCGGGGGCAGGTGACCCCGCGTGTGGAGGCGATGTTCCACGCGGCCGAGGCACGCGGACACGCCCTGCTCAGTGACGCCCGCGCGGCGCAGGCGTCCATCGGGCGGGCGGTGACGGCGATGGAGCGGGCCGACGACTCCTCCGCCGACGACCCGGTGTGGATCCGGCACTTCGACGAGGCCTACCTGGCCGACGAGTTGGCGCACTGCCACCGCGATCTCGGGCAGGCCGAGCAGGCGGCCAGGTGTGCCGGGCAGTCGCTGGCCGGGCACCCCGAGACCCGGGTCCGCAGGCGTGCCATCGGCCATGTGCTGCTCGCCACGGCCCAGGTGCAGCAGCGTGAGATCGAACAGGCCTGCAGCACGGGCCTGAAGGCGGTGGAGCTGCTGGAATCGCTGCGCTCCAACCGGGGCGCGGAGTATCTGGAGGATCTGCAGCAGCGCCTGGAACCCTTCCGGGAGGAGGCGGTGGTACGGGAGTTCGGGGCGCGCCTCGATCTCCAGCAGGCGGCGTGAAGCCGGCCCCGCGGTTGCGTGAACGCACGGCGAACGGCACCCGGCGGCGTGCGGAGTGCCGCATGCCGTGCCATATACAGCGCACCGCGGGACGGTTTTGTTACCGCTGTCACAGGCAGGAAGATCGCGCCCTGAGCTGCGTGGCACCCGGCTCGGGGGACCCGGTAGCGTGAGTCCGATTCACAAGGTCCCCCATTAGTAGGAGTCCCGGTGACGCAGAGTGGACGGGGCGAGGAGCCCTCGGCGCAGCCCGCGCGCGAAGGCATCGTGCTGCCCTCCGACGGAGGCGAGCCCTTGCTGCCCGGCATGACCGGCGCGCCCGCGCCCGCCGCCCCGGCCGGCGGTCAGGCCTGGAGCGGCTCCTGGGGGCCCGGACAGCAGACGCCCCAGCAGGGCCAGGGCTGGCCCCCGGCGCCGGCCCAGCAGTGGCAGGCCCCGGACGCCCCGAACCAGCAGCTCCCGGCCGCGAACCCCGGCCCGCTGCCCCCGGAGGGCGCCCCGGCTCCGCCGTACGGCGGCCGGCCGCCGTCGTACGACCACCCCGGCGCCCAGGGCGGCGGCTACGGCGCCGGCCACCAGTCCGGGTACGGCACGCCGGCGCCGTACCCGCAGCAGCACGACCAGCAGCACCCGCAGCCGCCGGGCGCCGCCGCGCCGCTTCCGCCGGCCGTGCCGGACGCCTATCCGGCCGCCGGCGCCCCGCTGCCCCCGACGGCCGACGGCGCCACCCAGTACCTGCCGCCGGTCCCTGCTGCCCCCGCCGACGAGGGCGCGACGCAGTACATACCTCCCGTACCCGCGGCCCCCGCCGAGGGTGCCACCCAGTACCTGCCACCGGTGCCGGCCGCGGCGGACGAGGGCGCGACCCAGTACATCCCGCCGGTGGCCCCCGGCGCGCTGCCGCCCGAGTCGGCCGGCGAGGAGACGCGGTATCTGGGTCAGGTCCCGCGGCAGGCGCCCGTGCCGTCCGACTCGGAGGCCACCCAGTACATCCCGCCGTACGCCGCACAGGCGCAGGGCGGGGACCGGCAGCCGCCGGCCGAGTTCGACAACCTCTTCCGCGGTGGTCCGGCGGGCGGTGACGGCCCGGCCGGGTCCACCCAGCAGTTGCCCGTCCAGCGGCCGGACGCCCACTCCGGCCCGGTGCAGGCGTCGTACGGCTCGCAGCAGCCCTCGTACGGCACCCCCCAGCCGTCGTACGACTCCGGCTACGACGACGACCGGCCCCGTGGCCGCTCGCGGGTGCCGCTGATCGCCGCCGTCGGTGTCGGCATCGTCGTCATCGGTGTGGGCGCCGGCGTGCTGCTCAGCGGCGGTGGCGGCAAGGACCAGGGCAACGACGGCAAGACGGTCGCGGCGACCTCCCCGGCCGCCGGCCAGGACTCCTCCTCGCCCGCCGCCGACCCGGCCCGTCAGCAGGCGGTCGAGCTGGACAAGCTGCTCGCCGACAGCGGCAGCAGCCGCGCCTCGGTGATCAAGGCGGTGGCCGACGTCAAGAACTGCGACAACCTGGACCAGGCCGCCTCCGACCTGCGCGCCGCGGCCGGACAGCGCAGCGGGCTGGTCACCCGGCTCGGCAAGCTGAGCGTCGACAAGCTGCCGGCCAACGGCGACCTCACGGCCGCGCTGACCAAGGCCTGGCAGGCGTCCGCCGCGGCCGACAACCACTACGCGGCCTGGGCCGGTCAGGCCAAGGGACACAAGGTCTGCCGCAAGGGCCACGCGCGCGTCACGGACCAGACCCGGGCCGGCAACCGGGAGAGCGGCACCGCCAGCGAGCAGAAGGCGAAGGCGGCGGGGCTGTGGAACGCGATCGCGCGGAAGTACGGCCTGACCCAGCGCCAGCCCACCCAGCTGTGACCCGGGCTGCGACCCGGGCTGTGCCCTGGGCTGTGTCCCGGCCCTGAGGGACGCGCCGGCGGGCGTCACTGCACGTCGGCGTTCTCCAGCGTGTTCGTCATGTCGATGATCCCGCCCCGGCCGCCGATACCCCTGCGGGCCGCGACCAGCCTGCCGTCCTGCACCACCTGGAGGGTGACGTCGGCATTGACCAGCCGCGGGAAGCCGACCGCGGCGAGCTTGCCCTCGTAGGGCCAGCGCAGGGTCGGGGTGAGCCCGCCGGTGGAGACCCGCAGGCCGTCGTTGAGGGTGCGCCGCACGCTGTCGGAACTCATCTCGCCGTGGCCGATCCTCTCCAGTACGGCCTTCAGTACGGTGTAGGCGATCCAGGTGGTCTGCACTCCGGCGTCCGCGGGGTCGATGCGGTTGTCGCCGAAGGCCTCCTCGTTGATCACCTTCTTCATCGGGTCCCACCGGGCGTCGGACGCCGGCGGATACCAGCCGGTGATGTACGCCCCTTCGTACGGCCCGGACGCCCCGCCCGTGGCGTTGATCACGGTCTGGTCGACGCTGCCGAGCACGGTCCCGAGCCGCACCCCGGAGTAGTTCTCGCGTGCCCGCCGGAAGGAGTCCATGAAGGTGTCGGTGCGGTCGCCGAGCGCGGGCACCACACAGCCCTTCTTCAGTACGTCCTTGGTGGCGTACCGCAGCGCCTGATCGGCCTGGTCGCCGTACTCGGTGGCGTCCTCGGCGGCGAGGTGGTCGCCCGCGTTCGCGTGTCTGCCCTCCTTCAGGCCGGAGTCGAGCAGCGCGGGCAGCTCGTCGCCGGCGATGCTGTCCGGGCGGACCAGGGCGACATTGCCGCAGGTGTCGGCGAGGGCCCTGCCGAGACCGGCGAGCAGGGCGGGCTGACCGCCGTTGACCGGGTACGACATCTGGCCGGTGAACTCGTCGTTGGTGACGCCGTAGCCGCCGATGTAGGGGA
Organism: Streptomyces sp. NPDC007205; assembly: GCF_040634095.1. Lineage (NCBI taxonomy): Bacteria > Bacillati > Actinomycetota > Actinomycetes > Kitasatosporales > Streptomycetaceae > Streptomyces > Streptomyces sp. NPDC007205. The sequence continues at coordinate 217,778 of NZ_JBEYEW010000003.1, read as the reverse complement.
TGCCGGCGCCCTCCAGCGGGGCCAGGTAGGAGTCGCCGAACTGGCTGTACGAGCCGACGACCGCGACGACGTCCTCCTGGGCCGCGCGCCGGGCGCACTTGGCGGCGCCCACGCTGTCGTTGTGGTCGTTGCAGGTCAGGACCTGGAGCCGGTGGCCGTTGATGCCGCCGTGCGCGTTGATCCACCGGGCGTAGGCGAGGGCCATCGCGGGCATGCCGGGCTTGTTGGTGGCGTCGGTGTCCTGCGGGGCCCAGGTCATGACCTTGACCGGGTCGTCCCCCGCGCCCCCCGTGACGCCGGGGACGACCCCGCACCCGGCGGTGAGCGACGCACAGAGGGCCACGGCGCCGGCGGACAGCGCGGTGGCTCTGCCGGGGCGGAAGGTCGAGTGGAGGAACGTACTAACGGTGCGTCGCCTGCCGGTCATGCACACGCACGATTCCCTCACACCGCTAACCGGAGAGTGACCCTTGGTCAACGAAGGGTGACAACGAGGTGAATTGCGGGGGGTGGTGAGGCTGGTGTGACGGGGAACGTACGATCGATGACCGTGCAAGGTACGGAGAACTCTTCCCGTCGCGGCCGTCGCTCCTCCACCATGGGCGGCATGCCCCTAAGCGACATGCCGTGGTGGCGCTGGCGCAGCAATGTGCGCTCGGCGCTGCACATGCTCTCCGACCCGGTGTTCCAGCAGGACGTCTGGCTGGCCGGCGTGGACGGGTACGGCGACGTCACCGACGCCGTCTACCGGCTGGTGGAGGACACCTGGCTGGACAACTGGTCCGCGGAGAAATACGTCGGCACGATATTCCGGGACTCGCAGGAGGCGGCGCTCGTCGACACCGCCGTGCTGCGGGTGCTGCGGATCATGCACCAGGTCGGCCCGGACGCGCCGGTCTCCGCCTACCTCGACCACCAGGGGTGGCCGGAGGCGGTGCGGGCGGCGCGGGACGCACACATGCGCCTCGCGGCGAGTGACGGGGACGACCCCGACGCACCGCCGAAGAGTCTGGAAGTGCTGCGGATCCTGACGCGGACCGCGTAGGCGGGGGCTGTGCCCACCCGTCCCGCCCTGCGGGACGACTGCCCGCGGCGGGCGGCCGACGTGAGAACCTGTAGGGCATGAACGAGCAGTCCGCGTCCGTCGCCGCACCGGCCGACCAGTACGTCCTCACCCTCTCCTGCCCGGACAAGCAGGGCATCGTGCACGCCGTGTCGAGCTATCTGTTCATGACCGGCTGCAACATCGAGGACAGCCAGCAGTTCGGCGACCACGACACGGGTCTGTTCTTCATGCGCGTCCACTTCTCGGCCGAGGCTCCGGTGACGGTGGAGAAGCTGCGGGCGAGCTTCGCGGCGATCGGTGACTCCTTCCACATGGACTGGCAGATCAACCGGGCCGACGCGAAGATGCCCATCCTGCTGATGGTCAGCAAGTTCGGGCACTGCCTGAACGACCTGCTGTTCCGGGCCCGGATCGGTGCGCTGCCGGTGGAGATCGTGGGCGTGGTCTCCAACCACACCGATTTCGAAGAGCTGGTGGGCTCGTACAACATTCCCTTCCACCACCTTCCGGTGACGAAGGACACGAAGGCGGACGCCGAGGCGAAGCTGCTGGACATCGTGCGCGAGCAGGGTGTCGAACTGGTCGTCCTCGCCCGCTACATGCAGGTCCTCTCGGACGACCTGTGCAAGCAGCTCAGCGGCCGGATCATCAACATCCACCACTCCTTCCTGCCGAGCTTCAAGGGCGCGAAGCCGTATCACCAGGCGCACGCCAGGGGAGTCAAGCTCATCGGGGCGACCGCGCACTATGTGACCGCCGACCTGGACGAGGGGCCGATCATCGAGCAGGAGGTCGAGCGGGTGGGGCATGACGTCACACCGGACCAGCTGGTCGCGATCGGGCGGGACGTGGAGTGCCAGGCGCTGGCGCGGGCCGTGAAGTGGCATGCGGAGCGGAGGATTCTGCTCAACGGGCGCCGGACGGTGGTGTTCGCCTAGGGCCTGAGGGGCGGGGGGCCGGGGGGGCGGGGGTTCCGTCTCGTCGGGCGGCTGAACGCGACCGGCCCCTACATCCGGCTCAACGACGCGGCAGCGAACAGCACGTCTCTGATCGCATCCCGGTCCCCGAGCTGCCCCGCCGCTGCCTCCTCCGGAGGAATATGGCCGGCGGCCAGCTGACAGAACTCCGTGCCGTCCAGGGCCACATGCGCCACCTCCAGGTCCGCGGAGCCCCGTGCCGCCGGTGAGTCCAGGGGAATCAGCCACTCGCCGCCGCCCGAGCCCTCGATCTCCAGGCGCAGGCTGCGGCCGGGCTCTCCGGCGAGGCCCAGGTGGCGTCCCCGGGCGGGCGAGGCCAGCCCCTGCTGACGGCGTTCCGCCAGCGCGGCGGGCAGCATACGGGCCGCGAGGTCGATCATCTTGTTCAGGTGACGCGGCGCGGGCGGCAGGTACGGGTAGTCCACCGCCTCCGCGATGTCCTCGGCGTGGATCCAGCACTCGAAGGCCCGGTCCAGCATCGCGTCGTGCAGCGGCAGCTCGAAGTCGCCGTACGACACGGCGTGTCCGCCCGCGTGGCCGCCGGTGAAGGACACCGTCCGCACCAGGCTGTGGCTCTGCTCCCGCCAGGGCCCCCGCACCGAGCGAAGCGAGACGGGGTTGCCCCCGCCCGAAGGGTGGGGGACTGGGGGCGGGAAGCGGGAGGTCCGCCAGTACGCCTCGGTGCGCGCGGCCGGGCCCCTCGGGTGCTGCCCCGCCGCCCCGGTGACCTCGGCCCCGGTGACCTTGGCCCCGGTGACGTCGGCCAGCGGGTCCTCCAGGCCGAGCGCGACGGCGATCAGCCCGTCCACGGACAGCAGGTGTGCGATCACCCCGGCCACGGTCGTACGCCGGTTCTGCGCGGCGTCGGCCGCGAACCACCGCAGCCGCACCGGCGCATGCCACTCCGCGTCCCCGAAGTCCTGCAGCAGGGCGTCCAGGCGGGCGGTCTCGGCGTCGTACGGCGCCGCCCACTCCGGCACGGGTATGCGCGGCGGCCGGCGCTCCAGGCAGCTCTCCAGGACGCGGTTGCGCAGCCCGGGGTCCAGGTCGAGGCTCTCCGGCTGGTGCAGCAGGCCGACCGCCTCGCGCAGCCGGCGGGCCTCGTCGGCGCAGCCGCCGCAGGATCCGAGGTGGTCCTCGACGGCCGCGGTCTCCGCCGCCGAACAGGCCGCCAGCGCCCAGGCGCCGAGAAGCGACTTCAGGACGTCGTGCGGCAGGTCGAGCGGCACGGGCGCGAGGTCGGTGAGGTCGGGCAGCGGCAGCCCGCTGTCCTCGACGGAGGCGCGGGGCGTCGGTATGCGCGCGGGCCGGTCCGGCTCGGGTGCGCCGGTGCCGTCCGGGCCCTGTCCCGAGCCGCCGGCGCCGTCTCCGGTGGGGCCTTCGCCGCCCTGGCCGCCGATGCCGTCGTACCCCTCGCGCGGCTTCTCCTCCTCCTGTCCGTCGTGCTCCTGTCCGCCGTGCTCGTCGGGTGCCTCGAACCCTCCCGCTCCGCTCACACCGCACCTCCGTGTCCCGGCGGTGTCCCGGCGTCATGGGCGGTGGAGAGCAGTTGCAGGCCGAGGCGGAGCCGGCGCCGGGCCTCGTCCTCGGTGACACCGAGGCCGGCGGCGGTCTGGCGGTAGTCACAGCGCTGGAAGTAGGCCAGGTCGAGGGCGCGGCGCAGTGGGGCGGGCATGGAGTGGACGATGTAGTCGGCGCGGGCGGCGACCGAGGCGCGGCGCACCTTGCGCTCCAGCTCCGCCAGGGAGCCGCCGCCCTGGGGCAGCGCCGCGGTCTCGCTGTCGCGCAGCCGCTGCACGGCGAGCCGGTGGGTCACCCCGGCGACCCAGGTACGCAGCGGGCCCTTCCCGGGGTCGTAGGTCTCCGGGTGTTCCCACAGGTGCGCGAAGACCTCGCGGGTGAGGGTGTCGGCGGCCTTCTCGTCGCCGAGGACGCGGTGGGCGAGGCCGTGCACGAGCGAGGCGAACCGGTCGTACATCTCGCCCAGGGCGGCTGCCTCGCCGCGGGCGAGTCGCTGCTGCATCTTGCGGTCCCCGCGGGGCGGTACGTCCTTCGTGGCCATGCGGTCCCCTCCCCTCACCCGTGTCCAGCCTGTCGGCGCCGTCTTCCCGAATGTAGTCGGCACCTCTGACAGTGCACGCCCCGTTGTGTCAATGTGCGCCCCACGAAGCGCCGCTGGTGATAGTGCCCTTTTCACATAACCTTCACACAGACTGTGTGCATGCCTGATCGAACAGGACCGATAGTGACCGAAACAAGCCCCTTGTTGATCACGGCTGGTTTGCTGCTCGACGTTTCAGGGAACGGCCGCTGGGCAGCCGCGCGGAAGCAAGCGTAGGAACTGCTTCCGTTTCCGGGCGGTTCCTGGATCCGGCGAGCGGAGGGGCATGGCCGTGGCATTCAACGTGACCGGCGTCGAACAGGGCGAGTGGGCCGTGCTCCGGGTGTCCGGGGAACTGGACCTGATGACCTCGCCGGTTTTGCGCCAACGCGTGCACGACGTCGTCGCAGAGGGCCATCACAGCCTCGTGGTCGACCTCTCCGACGTGTTCTTCTGCGACTCCAGCGGGGTCGGTGTCCTCATCGCCGCCCGCAGGCTCATCCGCTCCTGCCAGGGCCGCCTCCGGCTCATCCTGCCCGACCGGGGCGCCGACGACGGTTCGCACGTCAACCGGGTCCTCGGCGCGCTCGGCATCCGCCGCCTCTTCGACGTCCGCCCCGATCTGAAGACCGCGACGACCGACGAGGCGGACCCGCTCTCCGCGTGAGAGCCACCGGAGTGTGCGCGACAAGGCCACACTGTTGTCGCGGAATTCCCCCGGTCTTGGCACAACCGCCGCATTCCCGCCGTCCGACGGCCCTCCGCGTCGTACGCTCCCTCGCAGATCGACCCCACGCAGACGTAAGGCGGCCCGAACAGACATGGTCAGCACCGAGTACGAGCGCAGGATCGCCGCCCGGTTCGCCACCTTCGACCAGGACGGCAACGGCTGGATCGACCGCGAGGACTTCAGTTCGGCGGCCAAGGCGCTGCTCGCCGAGTTCTCCGTCACCGCCCGCTCCGACAAGGGGCAGGCGCTGTACGCCGGCGCGGAGGCGTTCTGGCAGGGCATGGCCGGGATCGCGGACCGGGACGGCGACCAGCGCATCACCCGCGAGGAGTTCGTCACCGGCGCCGTCAAGCGCCTGCGCGACAACCCCGAGCGCTTCGCCGAGATCGCCCGCCCCTTCCTCCACGCGGCCCTGGCCGTGGGGGACACCGACGGGGACGGCCGGCTCACGGTCGCCGACACCGTGCGCGTGCTGCGGGTGTTCCACGTGCCGCAGGAGACCGCCCGGACGGTCGCCGCCGCACTGGACACCGACGGCGACGGCCTGGTGGGCGAGCCGGAGATCGTTCCGGCGTTCGCGCACTACTTCACCGTCCCGGCATAGCCGTCGTCCCCCTGCCGTCAGTCCGGCTCACCCCGGGCCGAGTACTTCGTCGGCGCTTCGGGGCTCTGTCCGCGGCTGCCGGTTGAGCTTGTGGCGTTGGATGGAGGAGTGCCGGTAGACCTCCTTGCGAGCCCGCATGATGTTGCCGAGGGGGGCGTGCGCGGCGGTGACCCGCCAGGGCGTGAAGGACAGTGAGTCCATCTTCTCCAGGTTTTCCGGGCTGGAAATGTCCTGCTGCGGCAGCCGCAGCCTGGCCACGGTGACGGACGGCGAGAGGCGCTCGGGCCACTCCACGGTGGTGTCCTCCACCGGCATCCGCTCCAGGTCGGTGCAGAGCTGGACCTGGATGTCGAAGGCGTAGGGCCGCTCCTGCAGTTCGGCCTGCAGCGCGGGCCGGAAGACCTCCGCCGCCGAGGACGGGTCGATGGTGCGCCGGACCACCGCGGCGGCGGAGTCCGGATCGGGGGTGATGCGCACCTTGGCGATGTAGTCCCCGTGCCGGACCGCGCCCATGGTCCAGTAACTCGACAGCAGCACGTTCGCCGGAGGGGTCTTTGCCAGGCGCAGGAAGGCCAGGAACTCGTCCCACGCCCAGTTTTCCTGGTCCAGCGTTCCCTTTCCGGTCAGGAACTCGGTGAAGAAGCGGTGTGCGCCGGGCCGGCCCTGGGAGAAGTAGGCCGGCGCGTTCAGGAACAGTTCCTGGATGAACAGGTAGTGCTCGACCGTGTTGCAGAAGAAGATCGGCCCGTTGATGTTGGCGTAGTCGAATGTGCCCGTGTCCGGTTCGTCTTCCAGCAGGGTCGGGCCGGGGATGCCGAACATCTTCAGCGCCAGTCCGGTGGCGGCGCCCAGCCGCGCGTCGGCCCCGGCGTGCGGCGAGCCGTTGGAGAATCGGATGAGTGCGTCGTGGGTTCCCGGTGTCGCGTAGATGCCCTGGGCGTACTCGGCGGGGAGCCCGTCCAGGATCTCCACCTGCCCTCGGACCAGTCCGTAGCCCTTGGCGTGAGCGTCGCGAAGGGCACGTCCGGTGCCACCGCCCTCGACCGAGTCGGCGATGTAGCTCTCGGTCTTCTCGATCACCGTCTGCACGTGCTGGTCGAAGTCCGGGTCCTTGACTTCGACGTCAGGCGTGTAGGGGACGAACTGTGCTGCCATGACTTCGGCCTCTCCTCGGCGACGGTGATCGGAATTTCGAAGGGCGGAAACTCCCCTCAGCCCTCCAGCTCGGCGAGCCAGCGCAGGGCACGCAGACCCGGCACGAAGCAGTACTCGCCGCCGCGGGTGACCACGAAGCTGGGCAGGTTCCGCAGGCGGCGCCGGATCGGCTTCTCCGGGATGGTGACGCTGCCGGTTCCGTCGTGGTGTCCGGCCACCGGGTCCTGCTCGCCGGGGTAGCCGATGAAATTGCCGTCGTTGACCCACTCGGCCTTGATGAATTCGAACTGCCGCTCAAGATGGGCCCCGATGAAGACGCCGACCAGGCCTCGGTCGGCACCGTCGTCCTCCAGTACGCCCTCGGGCAGCGGCGGGCCGTAGGTGGTGCCGCGGCGGATGAGACGGTGCATCCGTGCGTCGCCGACGATGGTGGCATCGCGGGGGTTGGTGCGCCGGATGTGCGCACCGGCGGGGCACCGCAAGCCGCGATCGTCGTTCTCCCGGTACATGAAGTTGTTGACGCGGTGCGGATCGGCCGCCAGTTCCGGATCATCGTGCTCCGGCGCCAGGGCCAACGGCGCCCCGCTGGGCCAGCGCCCGATCATCTTGGCCGCCAGGAGTGCTTCCTCCTCGGCACTGGAACTGTTCGCGCGCAGGTACCGGCGCCAGGCCGCCACGTTGGTGTGGACCTTGCGAACGGCCACGTAGGTTCCGTTGCGTCCCAGCACATCGGGGCTGGGCATGGGCGGCAGATTGCCGGTTTCGTCGGGGTAGCCGAGGATGAACTCACCGGCCTTGATGGGGGCTTCCTGCGGGTTGGAGCCGGGCAGCCCGACGCCCTCGATGTTGGGATGGCTGATGCCGTCACGGAAGCCGAGGGTGGTGCGCCCGGTCGGAAGCTGTTTCACCTCCTGCTGCCAGATCACCTGGACACCGGGCGTGTCCTCGTATGCGACCCGGGCCCGCTCCAGCTCCTTGTCCAACTGCTCCGCGTCGGAAGAGAGGGCGCTCAGCGCGATGTGGACATCGCCCGTTCCGAACGGTGCCTCCCAGTGAGCCGGGGCGTTCTCGCCCACGTCGCCGATCCGGTCCGCTCGGGCGGCCATGCCCTCACGGAACGCACGCGGGAAGCTGTCCAGCGATTCCTGAGGCACCCCCAGGGCCCTCAGCCCCTGGTAGGTGAACGCCACCGCCACCCAGGCATCCTGGCTCAGGTCCACGTTGGGCAGACCACCCGAGGTCACCGGAATCAGCCGCCGCAGCAGGGCCCGCCCGGCGTGGCGGTCGTCGACGCGCAAGAAGATGAACTTCCCCTCGTACGGGACCGGCCTCGGACGTAGTGCCCCGCTTTGGATGTCATCGATTTCAACGTGCACGCTGGCGGCGCTGCTGCTTGCCGTCGTGTTCATGGTTGCTTGTGCCTCCGCATCGGCCCCTGTTAGGCCGAGGCTTCTTCCAGCAGCTTCTGGAAGGCCGGCGTGGCCACCAACTCCGCATTGGCCGGGTTCTCCAGCGCCGCCCGGAACTCAGCGGTGTCCAGCACCTCCTCGAACGCCTCTTCCACTCGGTGGTCCTTCCAGATCTGCTGAACAGTCAGGTCGGGATAGGAACTCACGAAGACTCCCGCGGGCTCCTGGTGGGCGACGAACCAGTCCTTCACCCCTGGATCGCTGACCCCGGGGAACCCTTCGCTGTGCGCGAAGATTCTGTCGAAGTTCGCCCCGACCACGGTCTTGCCGAAGTCGTCGATGTAGGTGTCCCAAGAGCCGTCGAAGACGCTGGCGAACATGAACCGGGTGTCATTGTCGAAGATCACGTGCCGTGCGTCGTGCAGGGTGCCGATCTGGTGCAGCGCCTCACGGTTCTCCGTGCTGGCGATCCTGGCGAGATCCTCGCGCAGGGCATCCGCGTGGCCCGGCTTTATCTTGGTGAACACGGTGAACTCGCTGCAGACCCCGTCCGATCTGCCTGGGCGCTCGGGGTGAGCCGGTTGAGTTGCTCCCGCCGTTGCAGTCATGGTGAGACTCCCCTGCCATGGATCGGTGCGAGGGTCGCCAAGCGCCCGAACATGAGGCGCCATCGCCCTCACATATCGATCCTCTCTGCGGATGCGCTGCCTCGCATCTCGACCCAGGGGCGTCGGGCCCAGCCTGCCCGGTACGGCAGGGCGATGCCCGCGTCCACGCGTCCGAGCAGTTCCTGAAGACAGATCCGGCCAGCGGCAGGAAGATGGAACTGCTGGGATGTGCCGAGTACGGCGTTGTCACCGCCGTTCTCGGGCGGTGGCCCCGTGTGGCCGTGAGACAGCGGCGCAGCCGATCGCCCACTACCCCTGAGCCGCCCGAGCGGCCGGGGCGCCCACTCGCGCCGAGCCCTGCCCCGCCGGATCGCCACCCTGACCCTCACACGGAGGCAACCATGGGCAAAGTTCTCGGTGACGTGCTGGGTTTGGCGGCCGGTGTCGCGGTCAGCCCGCTTCCGATCATCGCCGTCATCCTCATCCTCGCCACGCCCCGGGGACGTCTCAACGGAGTCCTCTTCACCGTCGGCTGGATCCTCGGCCTGTCGGCATTGGGCGCGGTGATGCTGGCGATCGCCTCACCCGCGGGTGCCTCCGCCCACAAGAACCCGGCCACCTGGGTCGGGGCTCTCAAAATTGCTCTCGGCGTGCTCCTCCTCCTCTTCGGCGCCCGGCAATGGCAGCGGCGCCCAAAGGATCCCTCGCAGGCAAAGCTGCCGAAGTGGATGGGTGCGATCGACCGCCTCTCGCCGGTCAAGGTCTTCGGACTCGGAACGGCCTTGGCCGCCCTCAACGCCAAGAACGCCCCGCTGACCATCGCGGCGGGCGCCGCGATCGGCTCAGCCGGACTGCCGGTCGGACAGCAGATCGCATCGCTGGCGATCTTCGTCGTGATCGCCACGCTCGGCCTGCTGGTCCCGCTGGGAGTCTTCCTCCTTGGGGGAGAGCGGGCCAGGACCACGCTCGGGAACTGGAAGGACTGGGCAGCTCAGCACAATGTCGCCGTGATGGCCGTCCTGTTCTTCGTGCTCGGGCTGAAACTGCTAGGAGACGGCATCTCCATCCTCACCTCCTGACAGGCCCACGCGTGGCGGCCCTGAGCGGCCGGTCGTGAAAACCGTAGTGGCGTGAGAACGTCACCGCGGGTTCGAGTCCCACCGCCTCCGCTGGTCATAGACGTGCTGGTGAGAAGGGGTGTCCCTCAAGTGTGGGAAACCGCAACGCCGGTACGAGAAGAGTGACCATGGCACGGACCGAGTACTACGACGACCCGGCGGCACCGGAGCCGAACAGCTTGGTGGTCGCCGCGTCCGCCGTGGTGACCGACGACGAAGGGCGCGTGCTTCTTCAGCGCCGCCGGGACAATGATCTCTGGGCACTCCCCGGTGGCGGCATGGAGATGACCGACTCACTCCCGGGAACGGCCGTCCGCGAGGTGAAGGAGGGAGGAGGAGAAGAAGACCTGGCTGAGCGTGCCGGCCAAGGTCGCTGCGAGCGTGAGGGCGCGGCACATGTGGCGGCAGCCGACGGCGGCCGGCAGCGCGATGAGAACCGCAAGCGTCGTCCGACCAGCACACCGCGACAAGATCGTGTCACGAGCTCCGAGGAACCGGTCGTGAATACCGCTCCCGCAGCTTGTACTTGAGCACCTTCCGCAGCGTCTCGTTGCGCGGCAGCGCCTCCACCACCTCCAGCCGCTCCGGCAGCTTGTGCACGGACAGGCCCGCCGAGCGCAGGTACGAGACGACCTCCGGCAAGGTCAACACGGCGGTGTCCGAAGGCCGTTCGACGACCGCGCAGACCAGCTCGCCCCGTTCCGCGTCCGGCAGCCCGATCACCGCCACGTCCGCCACCGACGGGTGCGCGGCGAGCAGGTCCTCGATCTCCCTGGCCGAGATGTTCTCGCCCTTGCGGATGATCACGTCCTTGAGGCGGCCGGTGAGGACCAGGTGGCCGGAGGGCGTCAGATGGCCCAGGTCGCCCGTGCGCAGGAAGCCGTCGGAGTCGAAGGCGGTGGCCGTCTGCGCGGGGTCGAGGTAGCCCTGGCAGACGGCCTCGCCGCGGAGTCGGATCTCGCCGTCTGCGATCCGGATCTCCATGTCCGCCGGCGGGCGGCCCTCTGTCGTCGCCAGGTTCTCGACACTGTCCTGCGGATCCCCCATGGTGATCATCGGGACCTCGGTCATGCCGTAGCCGTGGGTGAGCTGGACGTTCATTTCGCGGACCACGGAGTGGTAGACCTCGGGCGGCTTGGGTGCGCCGCCGCCCGCCAGCAGGCGCAGGGAGGGAATCAGCTTCTCGCCCGGCTGTTTGCGCTGTTCGGCGAGGAAGAGGGAGTAGAAGGCCGTGGAGCCGCCGGCCACCGTCACCCCGTGCCGCCGGTACTCCGCCAGCGCGTCCGGCAGGGCGAAGTGCTCGAACATCACCGCCGGGAAGCCGTAGAGCAGGAGCATCACCAGGTAGTCGGGGCCGCCTATGTGCGCGTACGGGAAGGCGATCGAGCCCACGTCGGCCGCCGTGAGCCTCAGCGCATGCGCCAGGCAGGAGCCGCCCGCGATCAGGGAGCGGTCGGTGTGCAGTACGCCCTTGGGGTCGGAGGTGGTGCCCGAGGTCCAGTAGATCCAGCGGACCGAGGTGCCCTCGGTGGGGGGAGCGGGGAGCGTCGACGGGTCGCCGTCGGGGAGGGTGTCGTACGCCTCGAAGATCCCCTTCGCGCCCAGCCTGCGGGCCATCTCCGTGTGGTCGTGACCCCGCCACACGCCCGGGACCGCGAAGAACTCCGCTTTCGACTTCCGCAGCGCGAAGCCGACCTCCCGGTCGCGGTGGAAGGGGATGACGGGGGACTGGACGGCGCCCAGGCGGGCCAGCGCGAAGGACAGCAGGGCGGTCTCGATGCGGGTGGGCAGCTGCCAGGCGACCACCGTGCCGGGGCGTACGCCCATGCCGTACAGGCCGGCCGCCACCCGCTCGGCACGCGCGCGCAGCTCGCCGAAGGTGAGGGCCCGGTCCTCCTGGAGCAGCACCGGGCGGTCGGGGGTCAGGGCGGCGCGCCGGGTGACAAGGTCCCACAGCGTGCGGGCGGAGCTCAGGGCGTGCGGGGTCTCGTTCACGTGGGCCCCCTGACCGACTTGGCTGACGATCCGTCAGATGCCATGCTATCTGACGAACCATCAGATCAGTACCGTCCGGCGGAGGGGAAACCATGAGCGAACTGCCCCGCATCATCAGCGTCGACGACCATGTGATCGAGCCCGCCCACCTCTTCGAGACCTGGCTGCCGGCCAGGTACCGGGACCGGGGGCCCAAGCCGCTGACCGCCGGGATCGGGGAGCTGGCCTACGTCGGCGGCAAGTACCGGATCACCATGGACCCGGCGGGCCAGCCGACGGACTGGTGGATCTACGAGGACCTGAAGTTCCCTTACAAGCGCAACATCGCCGCCGTCGGCTTCGACCGGGACGAGATGACGCTGGAGGGGATCACGAGGGAGCAGATGCGGCGTGGCTGCTGGGACCCGAAGGCCCGCCTCGCGGACATGGACCTCAACCACGTCGAGGCCAGCCTCTGCTTCCCGACCTTCCCCCGCTTCTGCGGACAGACCTTCGCCGAGGCGCACGACAAGGAGGTCGCCCTCGCCTGCGTGCGTGCCTACAACGACTGGATGGTGGAGGAGTGGTGCGGGGACAGCGGGGGACGGCTGATCCCGTTGTGTCTCATTCCGCTGTGGGACGTGGAGCTCGCCGTCGCCGAGATCCGGCGCAACGCCGCGCGCGGGGTGCGGGCGGTGACCTTCTCCGAGATCCCCACCCACCTCGGGCTGCCCTCCATCCACTCCGGCTACTGGGACCCGTTCTTCGCGGTCTGCCAGGAGACGGGCACGGTCGTCAACATGCACATCGGCAGCAGCTCCCAGATGCCCGCCGCATCACCGGACGCCCCGCCCGCCGTCCAGGCCTCGCTCAGCTTCAACAACGCGATGGCCTCGATGATGGACTACCTCTTCAGCGGGGTCCTGGTGAAATTCCCGGCCCTCAGACTCGCCTACTCCGAAGGGCAGATGGGCTGGATCCCGTACGCCCTGGAACGCGCCGACGACGTCTGGGAGGAACACCGCGCCTGGGGCGGGGTCAGGGACCTGGTCCCGGAGCCGCCGTCGACGTACTACTACCGGCAGATCTTCTGCTGCTTCTTCCGCGACAAGCACGGAGTCGCCTCGATCGACGCCGTCGGCCGCGACAACGCCACCTTCGAGACCGACTACCCCCACGTCGACTCGACGTTCCCGCACACCAAGGAGGTCGCCCTCGACCATGTGAAGGGCCTCGACGACGAGACCGTCTACAAGCTGATGCGGGGCAACGCCATCCGCATGCTGGACCTCGGCCTGGACCGCTAGTGGACCTCTCCTACACGCCCGAGGAGGAGGAGTTCCGGGCCCGGCTGCGGGAGTGGCTCGCCAAGGTGCTTCCCACCCTCCCCGCCAAGCCGTCCCCGGACGACTGGCCCGCGCGCAGGGCGTACGACCTCGGCTGGCAGCGGATGCTGTACGACGCCGGGTACGCCGACGTCCACTGGGACGCCTCGCCGACCACCCGGCTGATCTTCCTGGAGGAGACGGAGAAGGCGGCCGCGCCCTATGTGGGCGCGAACTTCGTGGGACTGCTGCACGCCGGCCCGACGATCGCCGCCGAGGGCACTCCCGGGCAGCGGGCGCGCTGGCTGCCGCCGATCCTGCGCGGCGAGGAGGTGTGGTGCCAGGGGTTCAGCGAACCGGGCGCCGGCTCCGACCTCGCCGCGCTGCGCACGCGCGCGTGGCGCGACGGCGACGACTACGTGGTCACCGGGTCCAAGATCTGGACCTCCCACGCCGAGGTCGCCGACTGGTGCGAACTGCTGGTGCGCACCGATCCGGACGCGCCCAGGCACCGGGGCATCACCTGGCTCGCGATGCCCATGGACGCGCCGGGCATCACCGTACGGCCGCTGCGCACGCTCGCCGGACCGGCGGAGTTCGCCGAGGTGTTCCTGGACGAGGTCCGGGTGCCGGCGGCGGGCAGGGTGGGCGCGGAGAACGACGGCTGGCGCGTGACCATGGTGACCCTGTCCTTCGAACGCGGCACGGCCTTCGTCGGCGAGGTCGTCGCCTGCCGCCGGGTGCTGCGCGAACTCGCCCGTGCCGCCCGGGGGAACGGCCACTGGGACGACCCCGTACTGCGCCGCCGGCTCGGCCGGCTGGAGGCGGAGTTCCGGGCGCTGTGGCGGCTGACCCAGTGGAACGTGAGCGAGGCTGAGGCGAGCGGCGGAGTGCCGGGCGCCGGCGGCTCGGTCTTCAAGCTCCGCTACTCCCACGCCCGCCAGGACCTCTACGACACCGCGGCCGACGTACTCGGCCCGGACAGCCTCGACCTGGACCACCCCTGGGTCCTGGACCGCCTGTCGTCCCTGTCGTACACGATCGCCGCCGGCACCTCACAGATCCAGCGCAACATCGTGGCGGAACGGATCCTCGGCCTGCCGAAGGGGAGATGAGCGTGCGTTTCCAACTGAGCGACGATCAGCGCGTGTTGCAGGCCGGCATGCGGGCACTGCTCGACCGGCGGTTCGGGCGGGAGGCGTTGCGTGCGGCCGTCGACGCGCCGGGGCGGCTCGACCGGCGGCTGTGGCGGACACTCGGGGAAGCGGGGTTCTTCGCCCTGCGGCTGCCCGAGGCGGACGGCGGGGCCGGGCTGGGCCTGCCGGAGGCGGTCCTCGCGTTCGAGGAGGCGGGCCGTGCCCTTCTGCCCGGCCCCCTCGTGCCCACCCACCTGGCGGCCGGCACCGTCCCGGGCGCGGCCGCCGGCGAGACGGTCGTGACAGCCGTGGACGGGGAACTGGTGGAGTGGCTGGAGACGGCGGACGTCGTCCTCGGGGACACCGGGGGCGCCACCCCGTTGCGCTCGGTGGACCCGCTCACGCCACTGCATCGCGTCACCGCGGGCAGTCGTGCGGCTGGGGAGGCCGGCCTCCTCACCGCCGCCGAGCAACTGGGGACCGCCGTACGCGTGACCGAGCTCGCCGTTCAACACGCCCGCACCCGCGAGCAGTTCGGGCACCCCATCGGCACTTTCCAGGCCGTGCAGCACCTGTGCGCGGACCTCCTGGTACGAACCGAAACCGCCCGTGTCGCCGTCTACGCCGCCGCCGTCACCGCCGACCCCGCGGACATCGCCGCCGCCCGTCTGCTCGCCGACGAGGCCGCCGTACGCGGCGCCCGCGACTGCCTCCAGGTGCACGGCGGCATGGGGTTCGCCTGGGAGGCGGATGTCCATCTGCACCTGAAACGGGCCTGGGTGCGGGCCCGCCGTGGCGGCGGGAGCACGGAGAGTGAGGAGTTCCTCGCTGCCGGCCTGGCGGCCTGAAGGCCGGCGGCGCTCTGGGCTGCATCGGCGGCAAAGCCTTGGCCCAAGGTGTTGCGGATCGTGGCACGTCGGTGTCACGGAGCGTCGATATCGGGTTGTGTCCTTCGCGGGACTCGTCGCGACCCGGAGTCGGGCGTCCGCTCCGGTACCTTGTGTGGGATGCGAGTGGCTGTGAGCACGAGCTTGGCCGGCGATGCCCTTGGGGCAGTGCCGGGTCGCGCGGTGCGCGCCGCTGCTCGCGGGGCGGTTGTGGCTTCGGTCGCCGCCTGTTCGACTCCCTGGAACGAGCGTCGCACAGTATGCCCTGCGCGTACTCCTTCGCGCTGGAATATGCCTGAAGCGCTTGTTGGGGTGACTGTACGTCAACCATGCTGTCGCGTAAGGGAATCACGTTCCGTGACCCTTGCTCTGGCCGTTGTTCTGGCCATGCAGAAAATGGCTACGATCGTGGCCCTCGTGATCGTCGCCACGGCCCCGGCCGTGGCGGCCGGTCGGCGTGGGGTCATGTGTCCGCCGGTTCGGATGGTGTGAGCGGTGCAGGTGCTTCAAGTGCAGCTGGAAATCCGGCCCGATCCCACGGAGGTGGGGCGGGCGCGGAGGTGGGCCCGCTCGCGGCTCGCGGGGCTGGGGATAGCGGCCGACGAGCCACTGGCCGAGACCCTGATCCTGCTGGTCTCCGAGCTGGTGACCAACGCCGTGGTGCACACCGGGCACACGGCCGTACTGCGGCTCTCCCTGCCCGGCGCTACGGCCGGAACCGCCGATCCTGTCGCCACTGTTGACGCCACCGTGACCAATGCGGCCGTGACCAATGCGGCCGTGACGAATGCGGCCGTGACGAATGCGGCCGTGGCGACCGACGCCGCCGGCGCGACCGACGCCGTCGAGCCGCCCGCGGTGGCCACGGTGCGCGTCGAGGTGGCCGACAGTTCCTCCCGCGCCCCCGTGCCGCGCTGCGCCGGCAGTGACGCCACCGGCGGCCGAGGCCTGGCTCTCGTGGACTGCCTGGCCGATCGCTGGGGCTGGAGCCCGGAAGGTGCCGGCAAGAGCATCTGGTGCGAACTGGACCGCTGTGCGCAGCCCGGTCAGAGCGCAGAGATGGCGTACGGGAGCGGAGTGTCGGCGTACGAGGGTCTCGCCTTCGAGGCGGTGTAGCACCCGGCGCGGCGGTGCGCCGGGGATGCATCCGTGCGCGGGTGCCGCGAACAGGGCTTACGTAACAAACCCCCGTACCGGCGTTGACGACCCGTGACCGGCTGATCACGCTTGGGGGCGACGATTCGCCGCGAGGGGACGGCGGGGGCCTGGGCGACGGCGGTCCTCGTCGAGTGTGGGTCGCACCGGTGGGCGGCGCGTGCGCACGACCGTGGGGGGGAGGCGCGCCGCCGGCCGGTCCAGTGGAGCCACGGGTCTCTCAGAGGACGGCCACGGGTGCCACCGGTGTCCCCGTCGCGCCGACGAACGGCTCGGGCATCGCCGACAGCAGGAACGCGTACCGCCCCGCTTCTCCACAGGCTGTGGACAACTTTTCGAGATTCCAGTTCTGGCCCTGCAGCATCCCCATCTCCACCAGATCCAGGGCGTGCACGGGCAGCCAGAGATTCTCCGTCTCGGGCGGAAATATCTCAAAAGTGAGCGTGTCGTTCGCGACCGCCGCCACATCGCGCGCGTGGAACCACTCCGGCGTACGCAGGGACAGCCCCGGTGACGGATAGCCGTACCCATGCCTGTCCCCGGCCAGATACACCTGCACCTGCCCGGTACGGACGAGCACGATGTCCCCCGCCCGGACGCGCACCCCGCCGAACTCCTCCGCCGCCTCCAGATCCTCCGGCGTGACCGCGTGACCCCCCTCCAGCCGCTCGACGCCCCGCGCGCGTGCCACGTCCAGCAGCACCCCGCGCGAGACGATGTGCCGCGCCTTGTCGATCCCGCTGAACTCGGCACCGCCGTGCGCGGTGACGGTGTGCGCCGGGCGGCCGTTGTAGAGCTTCCCCGAGTGCGAGACATGGGTGAGGGCGTCCCAGTGGGTGCCGGCCTGCAGTCCCATGGTCACCGCGTCGTCGCTGCACGCCACCGTGCCCGGCCCGAACAGCTCCTGGTTGATCTGCACCATCGCGTGCAGCGGATTGACGCGGCCCGGGATCACGCCGGTCTGCACGCCGTCCTGCCGGAGCGGGAGCGCGAGGGGGACGCGGCGGCCGGTGCGGATCCCGGCGGCAGCCTGTCGTACGACCTCGTCCGTGATCAGGTTCAGGGTTCCGATCTCGTCGTCGGACCCCCAACGCCCCCAGTTGTTCACGCGCTTGGCGATCTCGTGGAACTCGGCGGGCAGCGACATCGGCCCTCCCCGGGGCTTGTCTCCGACGGTCTGACGGGTCATAAAATCTAACGGTCCGTCAGAAACCGCGGGAAGGGGCCGGGCGTGGGGAACTTCTTGGCAGGGAAGGCCGTCGCCGTGACGGGCGCCGGACGCGGCATCGGCCGGGCGGTGGCGCTGGCGGCCGCCGCCGAGGGTGCGAAGGTCGTCGTCAACGACTACGGCGTCTCCGTGGACGGAGCCTCGCCCACGAGCGAGGTCGCCGAGGCGGTCGTCAAGGAGATAGAGGCGGCGGGCGGCGAGGCGGTCGCGGTCGCCGACGACATCTCCACGATGGCGGGCGGGCAGCGGGTGGTGGACGTCGCACGGTCGGCGTACGGCCGGCTGGACGGGGTCGTGTGCGTCGCCGGGATCCTGCGCGAACGCATGCTGTTCAACATGACCGAGGAGGAGTGGGACCCCGTGGTCGCCACTCATCTGAAGGGGACCTTCACGGTGTTCCGGGCGGCGTCCGCGGTGATGCGGAAGCAGCGTTCCGGCACGCTGATCGGCTTCACCAGCGGCAACCATCAGGGGTCGGTGTCCCAGGCCAACTACAGCGCGGCGAAGGGCGGGATCATCTCGCTCGTCCGCAGCGCGGCTCTCGGTCTGCACAAGTACGGGGTGACCGCGAACGCGGTGGCGCCGGTGGCTCGTACGCGGATGTCCGCGAACGTTCCCATGGAGCTGACGGAGATCGGCGAGCCGGAGGATGTGGCCGCGCTGGTGGTGTACCTGCTCTCCGACGGGGCTGCCGCGCAGGGCGTCACCGGGCAGGTGTACACCGTCGCGGGCCCGAAGATCGCGGTGTGGGCGCAGCCGAGGGAACTCCGTTCGGTCTACGGGGAGGGGGGCTGGACGCCGGAGCGGATCGCGGAACTTCTGCCGGGGTCGGTGGGGGTGGATCCGATGCCCATGCTGTCCCAGCTCTCGGCGATGGAAGAGGCAGCGCGGGGTGAGGCTCGGCCGAACGCCTGACAGCTCGCGGCGCGTTGTCATTGGCCGGGTGCCGGTTCGTCGTGGCTTGCCGCGCAGTTCCCCGCGCCCCTTGTGGGGCGCTCAAGCTGAGGAAGCTTCATGGATTTCGGGTTCAGCCAAGAGGACGAAGAGTTCCGTACCGAGGCCCGCGCCTGGCTCACCGACAACGTCAGCCGGGCAACCAGCCGCCGTGCCTGGGAACGCACCCTCGGCCGAGCCGGCTGGACAGGCCTCGGCTGGCCGGAGGCGGGATACGGCAACCGGACCGCCCCCCTCACCCAGCAGGTCGTCTGGGCCGAGGAGTACGCCCGTTCCCCCGCACCACCCCGCTCCGGGCACATCGGTGAGAATCTGCTCGCCCCCACCCTCATCGCGCACGGCAGCGAAGAACAGAAGTCCCGTTTCCTGCCGCCGATCGCGGCCGGTGAGGAGCTGTGGTGTCAGGGGTACAGCGAGCCCGGTGCCGGGTCGGACCTGGCGGGGGTGCGGACCTCGGCCGTGCGGGAGGGGGACCGCTACCGGATCAGCGGGCAGAAGATCTGGACCTCGCTCGCCCATGAGGCCGACTGGTGCTTCGTACTGGCCCGCACCGACCCGGAGTCCAGGCGCCACCACGGCCTCAGCCTCCTGCTCGTGCCCATGGACCAGCCCGGCCGTGTCGAGGTCCGCCCCATCCGGCAGATGACCGGCACCAGCGACTTCAACGAGGTCTTCTTCGACGGGGCGTACGCGCGCGTGGAGCACGTCGTCGGGGGAGAGGGACACGGGTGGAAGGTGGCCATGAGTCTGCTCGGCTTCGAGCGGGGCGTCGCCACGCTCGCCCAGCAGATCGGGTTCGCACAGGAGTTGGGTGCCGTCGTCCGCGCGGCGGTGGACAGCGGGGCGGTCCGTGACCCCGTCGTACGGACGCGGCTCGTACGGCAGTGGGCCGAGCTGCGGACCATGCACCGGCATGCCCTGCGCACCCTCGGCGGATCGGCCGGTCCCGGCGCGCCCAGCGTGGCCAAGCTGTTGTGGGGCTCCTGGCACCAGCGGCTGGGCGAGCTCGCCGTACAGGTGCGCGGCGCGCGGGCCGCCGTCGGCCCCGCCGACTGGTCGCCCTCGGCGCCGTATGAACTCGGCGCCGACCAGCACCTGTTCCTCTTCTCCCGGGCCGACACGATCTACGGCGGCTCGGACCAGGTCCAGCGCACGATCATCGCCGAGCGCGTGCTCGGTCTGCCCAGGGAGCCCAAGGGAGCCGTGTGATGCGTGGAGTGGTGTTCGACGGCAAGCAGGTGCAGGTGGTCGACGATCTCGCGGTGCGGGAGCCGGCGGCCGGTGAGGTGCTGGTGGCGGTCGCGGCGGCCGGGCTGTGCCACAGCGATCTGTCCGTGGTGGACGGCACCATTCCCTTCCCGGTGCCAGTGGTGCTCGGACACGAGGGCGCGGGGGTCGTGGAAGCGGTCGGTGCGGGCGTCAGCCATGTCGTGCCCGGCGACCATGTGGCGCTGTCCACGCTGGCCAACTGCGGCACGTGCCCGGAGTGCGACCGGGGCCGGCCGACCATGTGCCGGCAGGCGATCGGGCGCCCGGGGAAGCCGTTCAGCCGCGGGAACTCGCCCGTCCACCAGTTCGCCGCCAACTCGGCCTTCGCCGAGCGCACGGTCGTCAAGGCCGTACAGGCGGTACGGATCCCGAAGGACATCCCCCTTCCGTCCGCCGCGCTGATCGGGTGCGGGGTGCTCACGGGCGTGGGCGCGGTGCTGAACCGGGCGCGGGTGGACCACGGGGACAGCGTCGTCGTCATCGGGACCGGCGGCATCGGGCTGAACGTGCTGCAGGGCGCGCGGCTCGCGGGAGCGCTCAGGATCGTCGCCGTGGACGCCGACCCGGCCAAGGAGGAGACGGCCCGACGGTTCGGCGCCACCGACTTCCTGACCTCGGCGGAGGGTGTGCGGGACATCCTGCCCACGGGTGCCGACCACGCCTTCGAGTGCGTCGGCCGGGTGGATCTGATCCGGCAGGCGATCGACCTCCTCGACCGGCACGGGCAGGCGATCCTGCTGGGGGTGCCCCCGGCCACGGCCGAGGCGTCCTTCCTCGTCTCCTCCCTCTACCTGGACAAGTCCGTCCTCGGCTGCCGCTACGGCTCCTCGCGCCCGCAGCGGGACATCACCCGCTACGCCGAGCTGTACCGCCAAGGACGCCTGCTGCTCGACGAGCTGGTGACGGCCGTCCATCCGGTGGAGGACTTCGCCAAGGCCCGCGCGGACGCGGAGGCGGGGCGGGTGGCCCGGGCGGTGCTCACCTTCTGACGACCGCCGTCCGGAACGTCCTGCGGTAGGCCGTCGGCGTCACCCCGAGCACCTGCTGAAGGTGCTGACGCATCGACTGGGCCGTGCCGAAGCCCGCCTCGCGGGCCACCTGGTCGACGGACAGGTCGGTGGTCTCCAGCAGATGGCGGGCGCGTTCGACCCGCTGCTGGGTGAGCCACTGGCCGGGGCTGACCCCGGTCTCCTCGCGGAACCGGCGGGTGAAGGTGCGCACCGACATGGCCTCCTGCTCGGCCATGTCGCGCAGCTGGATCGGCTCGTGCAGCCGGCCGAGCGCCCAGACGCGGGCGGCCGTGGTCGTGGCCAGCTGCGGATCCGGGACCGGGCGGTGGATGTACTGGGCCTGGCCGCCGTCGCGGTGCGGCGGTACGACCGTGCGCCGGGCGACGTCGTTGGCGACCGCCGTACCGAAGTCGCGGCGCACCATGTGCAGGCACAGGTCGATCCCGGCGGCCACCCCGGCCGAGGTCAGCACGTCGCCGTCGTCGATGAACAGCACGTCCGCATCGACCTTGATCCTCGGGAAAATCCGCTGGAAACGCTCGGCGTCGGCCCAGTGCGTGGTCGCCGGGCGGCCGTCGAGGTGTCCGGCGGCGGCGAGGACGTAGACGCCGGTGCAGATGGAGGCGAGCCGGGTGCCGGGGCGGATCCGGGCGAGGGCGGCGGCCAGCTCGTCGGTGAGCCGGCCCTCCTCGAAGACCGGGCCCAGCTCGTACGACGCCGGGACGATGACGGTGTCGGCCTCGGCGAGCGCCTCCGGGCCGTGGGCGACGTGGATGGCGAAGTCGGCGTCCGTCTCGACCGGGCCGGGCGGCCGTACCGAGCAGGTCACGACGTCGTAGAGATGCCGGCCCCGCTCGTCCTTCGGGCGGCCGAAGATGCGGTGCGGAATGCCCAGCTCGAACGGCAGCAGGCCGTCGAGGGCGAGGACGGCGACCCGGTGCGGACGGAACTCTCCGGAACCACTCATGGCCCGATCCTAACGAATGCTGTCCACCGGGCCACTCGATGCGCACGCATGGAGGAAGGACGCTGTATGACGTGACTCAGACAAGCCCCGCCGCAGCCCCCGTCCACGCCCCGCCCGTCCGGCGCCGCCGTGTGCACCGCGCCTGGTTCGTCGCCGCCGTCACCTTCGTCACGATCATCGGCGCGGCCGCCTTCCGTTCCCTGCCCGGTCTGCTCATCGACCCGCTGCACGAGCAGTTCGGCTGGTCGCGCGGCACGATCGGCGCGGCCGTCTCGCTCAACCTCGCGCTCTACGGCCTCACCGCGCCCTTCGCCGCCGCGCTGATGGACCGCTTCGGCATCCGCCGGGTGGTCGCCGTCGCGCTGACCGTGATCGCGGCCGGCTCCGGCCTGACCGTGTGGATGACGGCGGCCTGGCAACTGTGGCTGTGCTGGGGCCTGCTGGTCGGCCTCGGCAGCGGCTCGATGGCCCTGGCCTTCGCCGCCACGGTCACCAACCGCTGGTTCACCGAGCGGCGCGGCCTGGTCAGCGGCATCCTCACCGCCGCGTCCGCCTCCGGCCAGCTGATCTTCCTGCCGGTGCTGTCCTGGCTGACCGAGCACCACGGCTGGCGCCCGGCTGCCGTGACGGTCGCCCTCGCCGCCCTGGCCGTCGTCCCGTTCGTCTGGCTCCTGCTCCGCGATCACCCGGCGGACGTGGGCCTGGCCCCGTACGGCGCCCAGGAGTTCGTACCGAAGCCGCCACCGGTCACGGGCGCCGCCCGCCGCACCCTGAAGGTCCTCACGGCCTCGGTGCGCACCGGCACCTTCTGGCTGCTCGCCGGCACCTTCGCGATCTGCGGCGCCTCCACCAACGGCCTGGTCCAGACCCACTTCGTGCCCGCCGAGCACGACCACGGCATGCCCGTCACGACGGCGGCCTCGCTGCTCGCGGTCATCGGCGTGTTCGACGTGGCCGGCACCATCGCCTCCGGCTGGTTCACCGACCGCTTCGAACCGCGCCGCCTGCTGGCGGTGTACTACGCCCTGCGCGGTCTCTCCCTGTTGTTCCTCCCGATGCTGCTGGGCCCGTCCGTCCACCCCCCGATGCTCTTCTTCATCGTCTTCTACGGCCTGGACTGGGTGGCCACCGTCCCGCCGACCCTGGCCCTGTGCAGGGAGCAGTACGGCGAGGACAGCGCCATCGTCTTCGGCTGGGTGCTCGCCTCGCACCAGGTCGGCGCGGCCCTCGTCGCCTACCTCGGCGGCCTCGCCCGGGACGTCTTCGGCTCCTACGACCTCGTCTGGTACGCCGCCGGCACGCTGTGCGCGGCGGCGGCTCTGATGTCCCTGGTGATCCGCCGCCGCCCGGCCGGGCTCGCCCCGGCGGTATCCTGAACCCACGTATGACGAAGGGGAAGTTGATGACACTCGGCATGGTCCTCGGCGACGCGTTCCTCGTGCCCGCCCACGCAGGAACCACCTCCCGAGGAGCATGCCGTGTCCGTGTCCATGTCCGTGTCCGTGCCCTTGGTCCGCTGGACCGAGAACGCCCCCCTGTCCGCCCGCTGGCACTCTGAGAGCGGCTTCCCGCCGCCCCGCCGGCTGATCGTCGCCGACGACCGCATCCGCGCCGCCACCGCCCATCGTCTGCTGGCCGAGGGCACCGCCCTGCTCTGGCGGGGCGACTACCACGGCGCGCGCCAGTTGCTGGCCGCACTGTCCCGCCGTATCGACCGCAAGGCACCACAGCAGGCTCCCTCGGCGGCCGAGACCTTCCACCGCGGGCGCCGCTTCCGAGCCCACCGGGCCCGGGTCCTCGGCCGCCTCCTGGTCCTCCTCGAACCCGACCACAGCCTCGCCCTGCGCCGCGCCCCCGACGTCCGCAGCGCCTGCACCGACGCCTACGGCCCACCGTCCGGCCCGACCCTCGTCCCGCTCCGGGAACTCCTGGGCGTCCTCGGCGCCCACCAGTGGCGCGAGAAGGGCGTTCCCGTACCGGCCCTGGCCGACGCCCGGATCCACCCGCACTACGGGGTGTTCGCCCCGGTGCGGGGCGAGTACGTCGAGCTGGTGGCGGAGGCACCGCTGCCCACGGTCAGCCCAGGATGCGGTACCGCCTTCGACCTCGGCGACTCCGGCACCGACGCGGGTGCGCTGCCCGCAGGCCGTACCGGTCTGCCGTGCGGTACCGCCTTCGATCTCGGCACCGGCACCGGCGTGCTGGCCGCCGTGCTGGCCCGGCGTGGGGTGCGCCGTGTCATCGCCGCGGACCTCAGCCCACGGGCCCGCGACTGCGCCCGCGACAACCTCGGGCGGCTCGGCCTCGCGGACCGGGTCACGGTCACCGGTCCGGAGCTGTACCCGCCCGGCCGGGCCGAGCTGGTCGTCTGTAACCCGCCCTGGCTCCCGGGCCGCCCCGCCTCCGCGCTCGACCAGGGCGTGTACGACCCCGGCGGCGCCATGCTGCACGCCTTCCTGGCCGGTCTGCCCACGCACCTGGAACCCGGCGGCGAGGGCTGGCTGATCCTGTCCGACCTGGCCGAACACCTGGGCCTGCGCACTCGCGCCGAACTGCTCGGGGCGATCGAGGAGGCGGGCCTGAAGGTACTGGCCCGCACGGACACCCGCCCCCGCCACCCGCGCGCGACCGACCCGGGCGATCCCCTGCACGCGGCCCGGGCGGCCG
The DNA here is from genome assembly GCF_040634095.1 of Streptomyces sp. NPDC007205. Lineage (NCBI taxonomy): Bacteria > Bacillati > Actinomycetota > Actinomycetes > Kitasatosporales > Streptomycetaceae > Streptomyces > Streptomyces sp. NPDC007205. The sequence continues at coordinate 193,438 of NZ_JBEYEW010000003.1, read as the reverse complement.
AGGTGACGTCGCTGTGGCGGCTGGCTGTGCGCTGATCCTTGGCTCAACGCGGCCGTCGGCCGACCGCCAGCAGATGCGAACTCGCCGCCAGCAGATCCGGGTACAGCTCGGCCATGCGTGCCGCAGTCAGGGCCGACTCGAACAGGGCAGTGTCCCGGAAGCCGCCGCCGGTGTTGCGCTCGGCCGCCGCGAGCATCGACCAGGCCGGGCCTTCGACCCCGAAGACCTCGGCACCATCGAACCCGGCGGCGGTCACTTCGTCGCGCAGCTGCTCGCCGGTGTGGAAGTAGGCCGCTGTGAAAGCCTTTTTACCGTCGTGGATCTGGGAGGGCCGTGTTGTACCCGGCTGCCGAAATGACGAAGCCCGGCGACCGCTGACGCGGCCCCGAGCACGGCCAACGCTGCTGAGGAGCGTCGACATGGCGAACGTTACAGCCCCACCCGAGGACGGCCCACGGGGCGGCATGACGATCCGGATCTACACCGTGAACCACCACGGCACTGTCATCGCGGAGCGCGGCACGGTCAACGTCCCGCCCAGCGATGGGCCGCCACCGCTGAGCACGGCGTTTCCCGCATGCGGCTGCCCGAGCTGCCGCAGGACTCGGACGGCCGCGCAGTGAACGCCACGGCCGAGAGCGGCAACGCCGGCGTGCCCCCGGACATCGGGACGATCCGCGAGACGGCGGCCATCGCGCTGGGCCAGGTCCACGCTCGCCGGAACGCACCCTGATCTGCTCTCCGGGCCGTGTGATCCTTGGGAGTTCCGTCACGGCCCGGATGCGGCTGATGGGAAGACCGAGTCTTGAGCGCACTTCGGATCCGTATACACGTCGTACCAATTGTTCGGATTGGTCTCAGGGCACTTGTCTGGATGGAAGTCGGCATACAGGAAGTGCTGCGACCAGCGCCATCGGTCACCGAACCGTTCCATGTACGAGTAATTTGACCCCGCTTCGACCAATTCAGCCCACTGCCCCTTCACCACCACTTTCTCAAGGCGAGCGGAGCCGACTTTGTTCAGCGTTGATGAATCGGAGTCGTTGAACAGCTCTCCGACCGATTGCGCGCAGGTCCCTGATGCCCGATTCTCCAGCTCTTTGCGGAAGTCCGTGGTCATGAGAGCGCAGACTGTCTTCGCGTCTTTCGACTGGGTAGCTCTGGCCGTTGCAGTCCATGTGTCTCGCACACCAGCTTCCCCCGGGGCGGCGCCGATGTCGGCGACGTTGGACGCTGAGGTGCCCTTTGCCGCCCAGTACACGCCGCCTCCGACACCGGCGGTAAGCAAGGCTGGAAGCGCGATCCACCGCAGGAGTGGTAGTGCGATCCACCATCCGCTGATCTTTGTATTTCGGTTTTCGCTGATGTTGCCGATGCTGCCGGCAGCGATGCCACCGTTGGCGGTGATGGACGTGTTACCGACAGCTCCGTACGACTCGGCAGATGGGCCTGCGGTAGCGCCGGGTGCGGCTAGCCCTGATCCGGACCCGGCTGCCGAGGGTTTCCGGCTGACCCAATCGTCACGTCCCCCATCTTCAGCGCAGCCGCCGAGCCGCCCTCGGCGCGGATATCCACGTTTCCGCCGATGGCCTGGCCGTCGCGGGATGCCGACACTCCACCGCGTCCGGGTCCGGCACTGTCCTGAAGCTCCTTGACCAGATTCTCCAGCGCCTCGGCAAAAGCCGCGTCCCGCTCGCCCGCGTCCTCCAGGGCATCGGTCAGCCGCCGCTGCGTCCGATCCGAGGGCTCCGTCTGCCCGGCCTCGGCCTCCTCCCGGGCCCGTTGCAGCGCAGGGTCCTGCCCGAGCTTGCGGCTGACCAGATCGTGCAGGCGGTCCATCCCGGCATCCAGGCCCCGGTCCACCTCGGCATCCGCGCGCCCCGCCGCCCGGCGGGCTTTGGCCACCAGCCAGGCGAACACGTATCCGACCGCGATCTCCGCACCCGTCACCGCAACCCCCTGACTGCGCTGCCACGCTCCTGCCGCGTCGTGGCAAGCACTGCTAACGCCCGTTTCTGCATCCCCGGTTCTTCCCTCCCCGAAGACGATCTCGTCAGCACAGTAGCGCCCCATCCGGCGTTCGCGCAGCGTCGTGAGGCAACGCGCCGGTCCCTGGAGCCGGTTGTTGCGCACTGGGCACCTCGGCCTCTGTGAAGGCCCCTGGGGCCAACGCGGCCAGCTCTGTGATCAAGGGGGCAAAGAGAAGGACCCGTCAGGGACTGACCCGGGCGAAGCGTCCCCGGTGGAAGAGCAGCGGCTCGGTCGGTTCTTCCGTGGTGCCGAGGGTGTCCACCCGGCCCACGACGATCAGGTGATCGCCCCCGGTGTGCACGGCGTGGACGGTGCAGTCGATCCAGGCGGCGGTACCGGTCAGGCGCGGGGAGCCGGAGACGGGCGCCGCGTCGTACGCCACCCCCGCGAACTTGTCCGCGCCGCTCACCGCGAAGGCCCGGCACAGGTCGCTCTGGCCGGCGCTGAGGACGTTGACGCAGAAGACGCCCGCACGGGCGATGCGGGGCCAGGTGGTGGACGTACGGCCGACCATGAAGCAGACCAGGGGCGGTTCGAGGGAGAGGGAGGAGAAGGACTGGCAGGCGAAGCCGGCGGGGGAGCCGGAGCCGTCGGCGTCCGGTGCCGTGATCACGGCGACCCCGCTGGCGAAGTTCCCCAGTACCCGGCGGAACTCGGCCTGCGGCACCGGCGCCCGCTCGTCCTCCCGCACACACCGCAACTCGGGCCGTGGCAGCGCCTCCACGGGCCCAGGCCCCAGATACCGCACGGCGAAGGCCGCCGCTCCTGCGTGTCCCATCACCCTGCCATTGAAGCTGACGGTACGTCAGGTAACAAGGCTCAGTGGGCGATCGGTGCGCGGGAGGAGCAGAAGGGGTCGGTCGCACCGGGGCGCGGCACGCCAGTGCGATGCCGGTCAGGTGAGGGGGCTGACCGGAAGCGGCCCTCACCGCCCCCGGAACCCCGCCTCCCGGCGCTCCACGAACGCCCGCAGCCCCTCCTGGGCGTCCTCGGTCGCCAGGTTGAGCTCCTGTGCCCAGGCCTCCGCCGTGAACGCGGTGGTGCGGTCCGACTCCAGGGAGGTGTTCACCAGGTACTTGGTCAGGGCCAGGGCACGGGTGGGGCCGGACGCCAGGCGGGTCGCCCACTCGCGGGTCGCCTTCGGCAGGTCCGCGTCGGGTACCACCCTGTTGACCAGGCCCAGGCGTTCCGCGTCCGCCGCCGGCACCGCGTCGCCGAAGAACATCAGCTCCTTCGCCCGGTGCGGGCCCAGCAGGCGGGGGAGCAGGTAGGCGCCGCCGGCGTCCGGCACCAGGCCCCGGCGTACGAACACCTCGATGAAACGGGCCGACTCGGCGGCCAGGACCAGGTCGCAGGCGAACGCCAGGTGCGCGCCGAGGCCCGCCGCCGTGCCGTTCACGGCAGCCAGCACCGGCTTCTCGCAGTCCAGTACCGCCGCGATCAGGCGTTGGGCGCCCAGGCGCAGGACGCGGGCCACGTCGCCCGGGAGCCGGTCGTCGCCACCGGCCCCGCCCCGCAGGTCCGCGCCCGCGCAGAAGCCGCGGCCCGTGCCGGTCAGCACCACCGCCCGGACGTCCGGGGCGGCCGAGGCCGCCGTGAGCAGGTCGATCAGCCGGTCCCGCAGCGCCGGGGTGAGGGCGTTCAGGGCGTCCGGACGGTTCAGCGTCACATACGAGACCTGGTCGCGAACCTCATGCCCGATCCCGCTCACCGGCACACCACCAGCGCGTCCAGCGCCACCGCACCCTGTCCCCGCGGCAGCACCATCAGCGGGTTGATGTCCAGCTCCGAGATGAACCGGCCCAGTTCAAGCGCTATGCGCTGCACCCGCAGGATCACCTCCACCAGTGCCTCCCGGTCGGCCGGCGGGCGGCCCCGGACGCCGTCCAGCAGGGCCCGGCCGCGCAGTTCGGTGAGCATGGCGCGGGCCTGGTCCTCGCCGAACGGGGGGACGCGCACGGCGGCGTCGTGCAGGACCTCCACCAGCACCCCGCCCAGTCCGGCCGTCACGGTCGGGCCGAACAGGTCGTCGTGGGTCACCCCGACGACCATCTCCACGCCCTGCTCGACCATCTGGCACACCAGGATCCCGTCCAGCGAGACCCCCTCGTAGCGGGCGATGTCGGTCAGCTCGCGGTAGGCGTCCCGGACCTGGCTGGCGGACGTCAGCCCGATCTTCACCAGACCCAGTTCCGTCTTGTGGGCGATCTGGGCGCCGGACGCCTTCATCACCACCGGGTAGCCGACCTGGGCCGCGGCGCGTACGGCCGCCGCCGCGCTGGTCACCAGCTGCTCGCGCGGCACCCGGATGCCGTAGGCGCGCAGCAGTTGTTTGGCCGCGTGCTCGCTCAGCTGCTGGCCCGGGCGCATCAGCGCCTCCGCCTTGCGGTACGACGGTGACGGGGTGCGCGGGGCCTCGTCGAAGGGGGAGCGGTAGCCGCTCACGAAGGTGTGGTGGTCCAGCCAGGCGCGGACGGCCGTCAGACAGTTGCCCAGCGTGCGGAAGGTCGCCACGCGGGAGGAGCCGAGCAGCACCTCGCGGTACGCCGCCTCCGTGCCGACCGGCGAGCCCCACACCACGCACACCAGCTTGTCCGTCTCCTCCGCCGCCTCGACCAGGTCCGTCACGAGCTTGTCGCTCAGCGGCGGGAACGGGCCGGTGATCGGGCAGATCAGCGCCCCGATCGACGGGTCGGCGAGGAGAGCGTCGATGATCTTCCGGCCGCGGTGGTCGCCGACCGGGTGCCCGCCGTTGTCCACCGGGTTGGCCACGCTCAGGTACTCCGGTATCCACTGGTGCAGCTCGGCCTGCCTGGCCTCGGACAGCCGGGGGAGCCGCAGCCCGGCCGCCGTGGCCAGGTCGGCGGCGTGGGCGCCGGTGCCGCCGGAGATCGAGTACACCGCGATCCCGTCCGCCAGCGGCGCCCGGGCCCGCGCCAACAGGGCGGCGGTGTCCTGGAGTTCGTCGAGGCCGTCGACCCGTACGACCCCGAACTGGCGCATCGCCGCGTCCACCACGTCGTCGGCGCCCGTGAGCTTGCCGGTGTGCGAGGCGGCCGTACGCGCGCCGGTTTCCGTGCGGCCCACCTTCACCGCGACCACCGGCACCCTGCGGCGGGCGGCCCGGTCGGCGGCCAGCAGGAAGGCACGGCCGTCCTTCAGGCCCTCCATGTAACAGGCGATGGCGCCGACCTCGGGCCGCTCGGCGAACCAGGAGAGGAAGTCGGCGGTCTCCAGGTCGGCCTCGTTGCCGGTGGGCGCCCAGTGGGACAGCCGGATGCCCAGCTCCTGCAGGGCGAAGACGGGGCGGCCCTGGTGCCCGGACTGGGTGATGAGCGCGATCGCCGGGCCGGTCAGGTCGTCCCGGAAGCGCTCGAAGGCGTTGAGGTTGGTGTTGGGGCCGAGAAGACGCAGGCCCGAGCGGCGTACGGCGTCCGTGAGCCGCTGCTGCGCCTCGGCGCCCGTCTCGCCGGTCTCGGCGAACCCGGAGGCGAAGGCGACCGCGAACTTCACCTTGGTATCGGCCAGTTCCCCGATCACCGACAGCGGGTCGGCCACCAGCAGCACCGCCAGGTCGACCTGGTCGGGCAGCTCGGCGACGGAGGCGGCGCAGGGGATGCCGAAGACGGACGGGCGGGTCGGATGCACCGGGTGCACCCGGGCGCCGACGCGCTCCGCCCACGCCAGCAGCTGCCGGGTGATCCCGGTGTTCGGCCGCCCCTCCGCGTCCGAGGCGCCGATCACGGCGACCGACTCGGGCCGGAAGAAGCGGGTCAGGTCGGGTACGTCCGCGTACAGCGGGCGTCCGCTGACGTCGAGGTCGTCCACCCGGTCGTGGACGGCGGGGCCGGGCCGCTGCTCGCCGCAGGCGATGACCCGGGCCCGGCGGGAGTCGGTGGTGAGGGTGCCGTGGGTTGATCCAAGCATCGGTCCGCCCCGCTCCTGTGAGACAGCAAAGTAAACTGACGCTCTGTCAGATTACAAAAGTGATGCTCTGTCAGGAACGGGTCGGACCCGCAAAGTTACCGCCGGGTGTGCAGCTGCGCGGCAACCGATTTCGCGATCTTCCCGGCGTCGAGCGCCATCTCCCGGAACATGCCGCTGATCGGGTTGGTGTAACCCTGGAAGTAGAGGCCTGGCGCGTCGGCCGGGGTGCGGGAGCCGTGGACGACGGGTCTGCCCCGCCCGTCCAGCACCCCGAGGTGCCCCACCAGCCCCTCCAGTGCCCGGGTGTACCCGGTCGCCGCGATCACGGCGTCCGGCTCGATGCGGCTGCCGTCGGCGAGGGCGACCTTTCCGGGATTCCCGTCCTCGAAGGACTCTACGGCGGCCACGATCTCCACCCTCCCCTTGCGTACGGCGTCGATCAGGCCGACGTCCTGGACCGGGATGGCGCCCTGCCTGACCCTGCTGTACAGCCCGGTGTCCGGGCGGGGCAGGCCATGGGCGGACAGGTCCGGCACGCCCACCTTCGCCTGCAGCCGGCACAGCCGGTCCACGAGTCCCACCGGCAGCCGCCGTACCAGCACGCCCGAGTACTGCGCGGGCCAGCCGAGGGTCGAGCGGCGCACGATGTGCGGGACGGTACGGACCGCCAGCCGCACCCGCGCCGCCCCGCCCTCCACCAGGTCCACGGCGATCTCGGCGCCGGTGTTGCCGGCGCCGGCGACGAGGACGTCCCGGCCGGCGTACGGCTCGGCGTTGCGGTAGGCGCCGGCGTGCAGGAACTCCCCGCCGTACTCAGCGAGGCCCGGCCAGTCGGGGATGTGCGGGGTGTGGTTGTAGCCGGTGGCGACGACCACCGCGCTGCCGGTCAGCTCGCGCCCGCCGGAGGCGTGCAGCAGCCAGCCGGTGCCGTCCCCGGTCCGCTCGACGCGGAAGACCTCCACGCCGGTGACGATCTCCAGCTCGTGGTGCTCGGCGTACTTCTCCAGGTAGCGCACCACGTTGTCGCGGGACACCCAGCGCCCGTACTTCCGGGGGATCCTCAGGCCCGGCAGGGCGGACAGCCGTCGGGTGGTGTGCAGGCGCAGACGGTCGTAGTGGCCGCGCCAGGAGGCACCCACCCGGTCGGCCTTCTCCAGGACCACGGCCCGTATGCCCCGGGCCCGCAGCGCGTGGGCGGCGGCCAGGCCGCCCGGACCGGCGCCTATCACGTAGACCGGGCGGTCGGCGGGTGTGGCGGAGAGCGGTACGGAAGCGGAACGGGAGTCGGCCATGTTCGGAGCGTAATCACGCAGGCGGTTGATGGGTCTCGGTCAAGACCGGAATTGGTTGCGGATTGATCACGGGTGTAGGAGAAGTGGGTGGGGCCGGTGACGTAGGACATCTGGTTGTGGCCGTACGGCGATCGGCCCCGCCCTCGCGCCGGGTGCACTCGCAGGTGGGCTTTCCCGGTGATCTGACGTACCGTCAGATGCCATGGACTCGATATGGCTCGACGGCGCTCAGTGGCTGGCGGTGCTGCGGATCGGCCTCGGTCTGTGGTGGCTGGAGAGCTGGCGGCACAAGGACAAGAAGGCCTGGTTCGAGCGGCGCAGCGGCATCGCGTGGGCGGCGGAGATCGCGGAGAAACACCGCTGGGCGCCGGTGCGCTCGGGCTTCGAGACGGTGGTGAAGCCGCATCCGCAGCTGATGGCGTACGTCGTCGCGTACGCCGAACTCTCCCTCGGGCTCGGCCTGGTCCTCGGCTTCCTGACCCCGGTGGCCCTGCTCGGCGGGCTGCTGCTGAACGCGATCTACTTCGTGCTGATGATCCACGACTGGGCCGAGCAGGGCCAGAACTCGATGATGGCGCTGATCTCGCTCGTCGGCCTCTTCGGCATGGCGTGGCAGGCGTGGTCGCTGGACGCGTGGCTGGGCTGGTTCTGATGAGTGCGGTGCGCCACGACCTTCCCGAACCCGACGCCTTCACGCGCCCCTACTGGGAGGCGGCCGGGCGGGGCCGGCTGCTGATCCGCCGCTGCGGGGCCTGCGGCCGGGCCCACCACTACCCCCGCGAGTTCTGCCCGCACTGCTGGAGCGAGGAGGTGACCTGGGAGGAGGCGAGCGGCCGGGCCTCGCTCTACACCTGGTCCACGGTCCACCGCAACGACCTGCCGCCCTTCTGCGACCGCACCCCCTACGTGGCCGCGGTGGTCGACCTGGCGGAGGGCCCGCGGATGATGACGCAGGTGGTGGACTGCGCCGGGGAGGACCTGCGGGCCGGGCTGCCGCTGCGCGTGACGTTCGTGGAGGGGAAGCCGGTGTTCCGCCCGGAGGGCTGAGCTCCCGGGCGAAAACCGGTGTCCCGCCCGGAGGTTGGGGCCGATCATGGGCCGTATGCGCCCTGACGACTGGTATCTCACCGAGGACCTGGACGAGTTCCTCGCCCGCGCCGGCGACTTCCTGCGGTCCCGCCCCGCCCTGCACACGGTCCCGCTGACGGTGGCGGACGCGCTGCGCCGCCGCGGGCTGCACCTCTACGGCGGCCACGCCCCCCTCTTCGGCCTGCTGGCAGCGGACGACGGCACGGTACGGGCCACGCTGCTCCACACCCCGCCCTTCCCGGCCAACGTCACCGCGCTCACCCCGCGGGAGGCCGACGCCCTGGCGGTCCGGTTCGCCGAGCTGGGCCGCACACTCCCCGGAGTCTCCGGGCCGCAGGAGGCGGCGGAGGCCTTCGCGGCGGCCTGGCAGCGGCGCACCGGCACGGAGGTCGCCGTCGGCCGGCGGCAACGGCTCCACCGCCTGGGCGAGTTGACCGTACCGGAGCCCCGGCCGCAGGGGCGGGCGCGGATCGCCGGGCCGGCCGACCGGGATCTGCTGATCCGCTGGTTCGAGGAGTTCGTGGAGATCACCGGCGGCGTCGGCCAGGACACGGGCAACTGGGCCGACGCCCGTATCTCCTACGGCGGCCTCACCCTCTGGGAGGCGGCCGACGGCACCCCGCTCGCCATGGCCGGAGCCACCCCCGAAACGGCCGGGCAGGTCCGCATCGCCCCCGTCTACACCCCGGCCGGCCTGCGCGGGCGGGGATACGCCGGCGCGGCCACGGCGGAGGTGAGCCGGGCCGCGCGGGAGGCGGGCGTGGCGGAGATCCTCCTCTTCACCGACCTCGACAACCCGACGAGCAACGGGCTGTACCAGCGCATCGGGTACCGGCCGGTGGCGGACTTCACGGTGTGGCGGTTCGGGGGCGTTGAGGGATGAGCGGCGGCTCGAAGACGACCGACTGGGGGGACAGGGCGATGATCCTGGTGACCGGCGCGAGCGGAAGGGTCGGAAGGGCGCTGCTCACGTGCCTTCGGGCCGAGGGGACGGCCGTGCGGGCGGCGTACCGCGATCCGCGGACCACGGCCCGGGTGATCGAGGCGGGCGGTCGGGCGGTGACGCTCGACCTGGGCAGACCGGACACGCTCGGACCGGCACTCGACGGTGTCGGGACCGTGTTTCTGCTCGGCGCCACGGGCCCCGACCAGACCACGCACGAACTCAACATGGTCGAAGCCGCCCGTGCGGCGGGTGCCCGGGTGGTCAAGCTGTCCGTCTGGCGGGCCGACGAGGGACTCTCACCGATCGCCCGGCTGCACCGGCCCGTCGAACAGGCGCTGGCCGCGTCCGGACTGCCCTGGACCGTCCTGCGGCCCAACTTCTATCTGCAGAACTTCCTGGGCCAGCCGTCCATCCGTGACGCCGGGGAGTTCTCGCTGCCGCTGATCACCGCACCCATCAGCTTCGTCGACACCGGCGACATCGCCCGGGTCGCCGCGCGGGTCCTCACCACCGGGGGCCATGACGGCCGCGTCTACGACCTCACCGGACCGCGGGCACTGACCTACGCCGAGGCCGCGGAGGAACTGTCCGGCGTCCTCGGCAAGCCGGTGCGCTACGTGGGTCTGCCCGACGACCGGGCGCGCGCGGCCCTGCTCGGCCGGGGCATGCCGGAGTTCCACGCCGACGCCCTGATAGACGTCGCCCGCGCCTACCGCGACGGCGGCGCCGAGACCGTCACGACGGCCGTCGCCGATCTCACCGGCTCGGCACCCCTCGGCTTCGCCGAGTTCGTACGCCGGAACCGCCAGGTCTTCGAGTGACGAGCGCCCGTCCGGCGGGAGCGTCGCCGGCAGCAGACCTCACGGCCACAGCAGCGCCCTGCTCCAGCCGAACTCCGTACTGCGGTACTCCAGGCGTACATGGCGCCGGTCGGGGTCACCCTGGAAGAACTCCACCGTCTCGGGGCGCAGCCGGTACAGCGTCCAGGTCGGGGACGGCTCGGCCGGGTTCTCCCGGGCCCGCTCCCAGGCCGTCTCCGACGCCCGCCGCAGCTCCTCCAGCGAGGGCAGCTCCTCGCTCTGCCGGCCGGTGAGCGCCGCGGCCAGCGCCCCCGTCGAGCGGGCGTGCAGATCCGCCTGGCTCTCCCGGACCGGCGCCGCCGTCACCGGCCCGCGCACCCGCACCTGGCGGCCCAGCACCGGCCAGTAGAAGGCCAGTGCCGCGTACGGATGCGTGCCGAGGGCCCGGCCCTTGCGGCTGGAGCGGTGCGTGGCGAAGGACCAGCCGTCCGCGTCGGCGCCGTGCAGCATCACGATCCGTACGTCCGGCTTCCCCTCCCCGTCCACCGTGGCCAGCGACATCGTGTGCGGCTCCGGCTGCCCGGCCTCCACCGCGTCCGCGAACCAGCTCGTGAACAGCGCCAGCGGGGTCGGCGGGGCCGTGCCGGGGTCGAAGGGGCGCAGGTCCGTGACGTCCGGCTCCCATACCCGCAGCGAGCGGAGCAGTTCGTGGAGATCGTGTTGTGCCATGGGGCGAGTATCGCCCGGTGCCCCTCAGTCCCGGCCCAGCACCACCGTCCCCGACGAGCAGAACCACCCGCCGGTCCCGGAGGCGACGCCGAGGCGGGGCAACGAACCGTCCGGCGCGTGGACTTGACGCTCGCCGCCCTCGCCGCGCAGCTGCCGTACCGCCTCCACCAGCAGGAACAGGCCGCGCATGCCGGGATGCTGGGCGGACAGCCCGCCGCCGTCGGTGTTCACCGGCAGCTGTCCGCCCCGCACCAGCAGCCGGCCCTTCTCCACGAACGCCCCGCCCTCGCCCTTCGCGCAGAAGCCCAGGTCCTCCAGGGTCACCAGGGTCATGTAGGTGAAGGCGTCGTAGAGCTCCGCGAAGTCGATCTCGGCGGGGCGCACCCCGGCCCGTTCGAAGGCGAGACGGCCGCTCACCGCCGCCGGGGAGACGGTGAAGTCCTCCCACTCGGACATCGTCGCGTGGGAGACGTGCTCGCCGGTGCCGAGGATCCAGACGGGCCGCGTACGGCAGTCCCGCGCGTACTCCTCGGCCGCCAGCAGCACCGCCGCGCCGCCGTCCGAGCGCAGGCAGCAGTGCAGCTTGGTGAAGGGGTCGGCGATCACCGGGCCGGCGAGGACGTCGTCGACCGTGATCGGGTCGCGGAACATCGCCTCGGGGTTCAGCGCCGCGTTGGCGCGGGCCTGGACCGCCACCTCGGCCAGCTGCTCGATGGTCGTGCCGTGCTCGATCATGTGGCGGCGGGCGGCCATCGCGTACTTGGCGATCAGGGTGTGGCCGTAGGGCACCTCGAACTGCAGCGGTCCGCGGGCGCCGAAGGAGAGGTCGCCGGTCCTCCTGCCCGCCTTGATGTCCGCCCGTGCCGTCGAGCCGTAGACGAGGAGGACGGCGTTCGCGTGGCCCGCCGCTATCGCGTCCGCCGCGTGCGCCGCCATGACCTCCCAGGTCGAGCCGCCGACCGAGGTGGAGTCCACCCAGGTGGGGCGCAGGCCCAGGTATTCGGCGACTTCGGCCGGGGCCAGGGTGCCGAGCCCGGCGGAGGCGAACCCGTCCACCACCTCACGGCCGAGGCCCGCGTCGGCCAGGGCGCGGCGGGCCGCCTGCGCGTGCAGGGTGTAGGGGGTGGCACCGTCCACGCGTCCGCAGTCGGAGAGCGAGACGCCCACCACGGCGGCTTTCCGGCTTCCCGGAGTCATCAGAGCCCACCTTCCCCTGTGCATATCGTTCCCGGACTCCTAATATGACGGCCCGTCAGATATGGAGGGAAGAGCCATGGACACGCGCCTCACCGCCGAGCAGGGCGAGATCCGCCGCACCCTGCGCGAGCTGCTGCACAAGCGGTGCGGCCCGGCGGAGCTGCGGACCGCCGTCGACAGCCCGGCCGGCCACGACCCCCTCCTGTGGTCCGCCCTCGCCGACCAGCTCGGCCTGCCGGGACTCGCGCTGCCCGAGCGGTACGGCGGTGTCGGCTGCTCGGTCACCGAACTGGCCCTCGCCTGCGAGGAGACCGGCCGCAGCCTCGCCCCCTCCCCGCTGCTCGCCACCTCCGTCCTCACCGCCCCGCTGATCCTCGCCCTCGGCACCGAGGCCCAGCGCGCCGAGCTGCTGCCGCGCCTGGCCGCCGGCACCCGCACCGCCGCCCTCGCCGTCCCCGGCCCCGCCCTCACCACCGCCCTCGCCCTGACCGGCGACAACGGCGGCTTCGCCGCGGGCGGCGGACGGGCCGGCGGGGTCCAGGCCCGGCGCGCCGACGGCGACTGGCGGCTGTACGGGCAGGTCGACCAGGTACTGGACGGGCACAGCGCGGGGCTGCTGCTCGTCGCCGCGCACACTGGGGGCTTCACCCGGTCCCGGACCCTGCTGTTCCTGGTGCCGGGGGACGCGCCCGGTGTCGTACGGACCCGGCAGACCGCGCTCGACGCCACCCGGCCGCAGGGACGCGTGCAACTGCGTGACGTCGGGGCCGAGTTGCTGGGAGCGGAGGAGGCGGACGTGCTGCCGGCTCTGGCCGCGCTCGGGGAGTCGGCCGCGGCCGTGCTCGCCTGCGAGGCGGTCGGGGCGGCCGAACGGGTGCTGGAGCGGACCGTGGAGTACGTCGGACAGCGCGAGCAGTTCGGGCGGCCCGTCGGGTCCTTCCAGGCGGTGAAGCACCGGCTGGCCGATGTGTATGTGGCGGTGCAGGGGGCGCGGTCGGCCGCGTACTACGCCGCGTGGGCGGCCTCGCCGTCGGCGGCTTCCGGGTCGTCGGCCGGCGGTCAGGAGGAGCGGGCCGGCGGGCCGGCGCTCGCTCAGGCCCTGGAGGCGTTGCACCTTGCCGCCGCCGAGGGGATCCAGCTGCACGGTGGCATCGGGTTCACCTGGGAGCACGACGCCCAGCTGTACTTCAAGCGGGCGGCCGGGGACGAGCTGCTGTTCGGGCCCGTGCACCGGCTGCGGGACCGGGCGGCCGAGGCCGCCGGCCTCTTCACGGGCGGCGAGGTGGCGGTCTGATGGCCGGGCTCGGGGTGCGGTTCGTGCAGCGGGTGTCGTCCACCCGGGCCTTCGCGAGGGTCGCCCCGCATCTGGTCCCGCCGTTCGACCGCGCCGTGCACCGGCTCACCCGGGGCCGATTCCTGCTCAGCGCCCAGATGCTGCCCGGGGTGATCCTCACCTCCACCGGTGCTCGCAGCGGACAGCTCCGCAGGACTCCGCTGGCCTGTATGCCCGAGGGTGACGGCAAGAGCTGGATCCTGACCGGCTCCAACTTCGGCCGCACCGGCCATCCGGCCTGGACCCGCAATCTCCTGGCCCACCCCGAGGCGTCGATCAGCTGGAAGGGCCGGGATGTTCCGGTCACTGCTCGGCTGCTGACGGGGGAGGAGCGGGCGGCGGCCTGGCGGGCGGTCCTCGCGTTCTGGCCGCCGTACGCCGCGTACCAGGCCCGGGTGACGAGGGAGATCCGGCTGTTCCGGATCACTGCGGCTCCCTGAGGGGCACGGGGCTGTACCGATATGCGGCTCCACCGTGTGGGCGCGACCGGCCACGACGGCGCCGCTGCCGCTCGACGGCATGTCCCGGCACCCCCTGCGGCGCTAGACCGCGGCCAGGCGCTCCGCCAGGAGCAGCGCCCCGATCCCCAGCATCGCCGCCCCCGACGTACGGGTCACCGCACGAGCCGCGGCCGGCCTCGCGGAGAGCAGCGCGCGGGACAGGACGCCGACCGTGAGGTAGACCACCGCGCAGCACGCCATGTGGAGCAGGCCCATCGCCGCCGTCTGGACCGGGACCGGCAGGTGGGTGCCGCGCAGGGTGAGGAACTGGGGGAGGACGGAGAGGTAGAGCAGCAGGCCCTTGGGGTTCAGTCCGCTGATCGTGGCGCCCCGGAGGAAGAGCCTGCCCTCGGCCGGTGCGGTGTCGTCCGCGCCCGGTATGGCCGGCCGGCGCAGGACGCCCCAGCCCAGCCACAGCAGGTAGCCGGCGCCCGCCACCGTCAGGGCCGTCAGCAGCTGGGGCGAGCCCGCCACCAGGACCGCGAGGCCCGCCGTCGCCAGGGCCGTGTGCAGGGCATAGCCGCAGACCAGGCCGGCGACCGCGCGCGAGACGGGTCGGCCGCGCAGGGCGGTCGCGATGACATACGCCCAGTCGGCGCCCGGTACACACACCAGCAGCAGGTCCACGGCGAGGAAGGAGAAGAGCAGTCCCGAGTCCATGGTGGGGACATTAGGCGTGAATGGCCCGAAAGTGTTCCCGAAGTTTGCCCGTTCTCTCGCACTCTGAGGGAAGATTTGCCACATGGACGACGTGGACCGGAAAATCCTTGCCGAGCTGCAGCAGGACGGGCGGCTGACCGTGACCGAGCTGGCCGCGCGGGTGCGGCTCAGCGTCTCGCCCTGCCACCGCCGGCTGCGTGAGCTGGAGCGTTCCGGAGCCATCCAGGGCTACCGGGCGGTCGTGGACGCGGCGGCGCTCGGTCTGAACTTCGAGGCGCTGGTGTTCGTGTCCATGCGGCAGGAGGACCGGGACACGGTCGCCGGGTTCGAGCGGGCGGTCGGCGAGCTGGAACACGTGCTGGACGCCCAGCGGCTGTTCGGCGAGCCCGACTATCTGCTCCGGGTCGCCACCGCGGACCTCGCGGCCTTCCAGCGGCTGTACGACGAGCGGCTCGCGACCCTGCCCGGGGTGCAGCGGCTGACCTCGACGCTGGTGATGAAGCACGTCGTACGGGACCGGCCGCTGCCCGCATAGCAGAGCAGGCGGTGGCTCACCGCGCGTGAGACGCGAGTGAACCACCGCCTGCCAGACAGGACTTGGGGTTGGATAAGGGACGGTTCCCTACCTGCTCGGCTTCTTTCCGGTCACGCCCAGATGGACCAACAGGGCGAGATTCGGCTTGAGTTCGGCCTGCTTCACACCCCAGGACGAGAAACCCTTCTGGTGCGCCGCCACCGCCGCGAGCATCGCGACCAGTGAACCGGCCACCGCCGCCGGGTTCACGTCCTTGTCGACCCTGCCCTTGGACTGCAGCTCGGCGATGGAGTCGGAGAGGGAGTTGTTCACCGAGTTGAGGATCTTCATGCGGAGCTTGTAGAACCGTTTGTCCCCCTCCGCCGCGCCGAGGTCGACCACCCGCAGGATCGCGTCGTTCTTGCGCCAGAACTCCAGGAATCCGTCCACGAGTTCCTGAGCGGTCTGCCATCCCGACTTCCCGGCCCAGGACCGGCCCTCGAGCAGTTCGGTCAATCCCGCGCCCTCGGCCGCCATTTGCTCGGCGAGCTCCAGGACGGCGCCTTCGACGTCCGGGAAGTACTGATAGAAGGTCGCGGGCGAAGTACCCGCCTTCCGGGCGACATCGATGACCTTGACGTCCCGGTAGGGGGAGGAGCTGAGCATCTCGCTGAGGCAGTCGAGCAGCTTCTGCCGGGTCGCCTGCCCACGCCGGCCGGCCACGCGGCCGTCGACGGTACGCACTTGTCCTGTCATGCCGTCAGCTTACCGACGGGTGATCGGAGCGCGATTCGGCCGACTGCAAATGGGGTGCACGGGTGCTCTGAGGGTGGTGTGCCTGGTCTGCGCGGTACGCGCGGCCCGGTTACTTTGACGGCATGGCCGAAAACAGGGCATCCGGGAATGAAGCGGTGGAAGAGGCTGGAGAGGTGCGAGAGGTGTACGGGGAGGGCGTGCCCTGCTGGGTGGACGCCCAGCTCGCCGACGTCGAGGCCGGCAAGCGGTTCTACGGTGAGCTCTTCGGGTGGTCCTTCGAGGGCGCCTACGGCTCCTCGGTGTGGGCCCGGCTGGAGGGGGAGCCCGTCGCCTCGCTGGCCCCCAAGATCGACGGCCGTATGCCCACCGTCTGGACGGTCTCCTTCGCCACCCCGGACGCCCGAGCCCTCGGCCGGCGGATCACCGAGGCCGGCGGGCAGGTGGTGATGGCACCCTTCCCGGTGGGCGACCTCGGGGTCGCCGCCCTCGCCGCCGACCCCGAGGGCGCGGTGTTCGGGCTGTGGCAGCCGGGCCGGCACCGCGGCTTCGGCCGGCGGCACGAGCCCGGCACCTTCGTCTGGGCCGAGCTGTACACCCGGGACACCGCCGCCGCCAACGCCTTCTACGGCGACCTCTTCCACGAGGCCCTCTTCGGTGAGGGCGCGGAGCCCGACTTCGGGCGCGCCCACGTCACCGAGGTCTTCCCGGCCGAGATGCCCCCGCACTTCCTCGCCCACTTCCGGGTCACGGACCTCGACGACGCCCTCGGGGCCGTACAGCGGCTCGGCGGCCGGGTGCAGGCGCCACCCTTCGAGACGTCGTACGGACGCGTGGCCGTCGTCACCGACAATCAGGGGGCGTCGTTCGCACTGCTGCAGCGCTGATCCGTCCGGTTTGGTCGGATTAGTGGGGAGACACCCCTATTCTCACCGGGTTCGCAACCAGCGGCCCGGCCAGGAAGAATCGGGGTGCGTGCCGCCACGGCGGTGCGGTGGTGAGACGCTGCACTTCGGTCGCGTACATATGTGGGTGGCGCGGCTCGTACGGGGAGGTGGCAGGCAAGTGGTGGATCAGCTGACGCAGCACGATCCGCGGCGGATCGGGCCGTTCGAGGTGCTGGGCCGGCTGGGCGCCGGCGGCATGGGGCTGGTCTATCTCGCCCGCTCGGCGTCCGGCCGGCGCGTGGCGATCAAGACGGTGCGCACCGAGCTGGCCGAGGACCAGCTGTTCCGGGTCCGCTTCACCCGCGAGGTGGAGGCGGCCCGGGCGGTCTCCGGCTTCTACACGGCCGCCGTGGTCGACGCCGACCCGCGCGCCGCCGTGCCCTGGCTCGCGACCGCGTACGTCCCCGCGCCCTCCCTCGAGGAGATAGTGAACGACTCCGGGCCGCTCCCGGCCCAGGCGGTGCGCTGGCTGGCGGCGGGCGTGGCGGAAGCCCTGCAGTCCATCCACGGCGCAGGGCTCGTCCACCGCGACCTGAAGCCGTCCAACGTGCTCGTGGTCGAGGACGGCCCCCGGGTGATCGACTTCGGTATCGCCTCCGGCGTCTCGAACACCCGCCTGACCATGACGAACGTCGCGGTCGGCACCCCCGCCTACATGTCCCCGGAGCAGGCCAAGGACTCCCGCAGCGTCACCGGCGCCAGCGATGTCTTCTCGCTCGGCTCCATGCTGGTCTTCGCGGCCACCGGTCACCCGCCCTTCCACGGCGCCAACCCGGTCGAGACCGTCTTCATGCTGCTGCGCGAGGGCCCGGACCTCACCGGTCTGCCCGACGAGCTGCGCCCGCTCATCGAGGTCTGTATGCAGATGGAGGCCTCCGCCCGGCCCACCCCGGCCGACCTCCAGGCCCAGCTGGCGCCCCATCTCTTCGGCTCCGGCTCCGACGACAGCGGCACCGCCTCCGCCTGGCTGCCCGAGAAGGCGGTCGCCCTCATCGAGGCCCGGGGCCGTGGCGGCCGGCCCGCCGCCAAGCCCGCCCCGGCGCCGACCGGCGGCCCCCGCAGCGGCGGCCGTTCGGCCGTACCCCCGCCGCCCCCGTACGACCCGCCCCTCCCCGCCGGCGCTTCCTCCGTCGTCCCCGACACCGGCCCGGTCCGGCTGGCCGGTGCCCAGGCGCCCATCGGCCCGGGGCCGCGCGTCGCCGACGCCCGCGCCGCCGCCGTCAAGGCGCCCCCGCCGGAAGCCGGCCTGGTCGCCAGCTGGTCCCGCCCGCGCACCGGCGTCGCCGGCACAGACCCCGCCGTAGGCCCTGCCGTACCGCAGGCCCCGCCCCAGCCCCCGGAGACCGCGAGCGGCTGGCGGCCCTGGCGGTTCCGCATGTCCAACGAGGTCTGGGGCACCCCCGCCGTCGACGGCGACCTGGTCTACGTCACCTCCTTCGAGGTGCACGCCCTGGACGTGGGCACCGGCCGCCGCCGCTTCAAGACGAGGGACGTCGCCTGGTCGATGGCCGTGGCGGACGGCCGTATCCACGCCTCCGACGGCCCGACGCTGTTCGCCCTGGACGCCCGCGAGGGCACCGACCTGTGGCGGCTGTCCACGGACGCCTGGGTGTACTCCCTCAAGGCCGACCACGGCACGGTCGTCACCGGCACCCGCGGCGGCGGCGTCCAGGCCTGGGAGGCCGCGAACGGGCAGAAGCTGTGGGAGATCGCCGGCTGCCAGACCGACTTCGAGTCACCCGAGGCCGGCCCGCTCGTCCACGACGGCACCGTCTACGTCTGGCAGGACGCCCGGCTGCGCGCCCTGGAGGCCCGCACCGGCGAGGAGCGCTGGTCGTACCCGGTCGGCGAGGCCGCCTCCTGCGGCGGCGTACCCGTCCGCCTCGCCCCGGCGCCCGACGGCTACGTCTACGTCTCGGCCGGTACCCGCGTCCTCGCCATCGAGGCGGCCAGCGGCATGGTCCGCTGGCACTTCGAGGCGCCCGCGGTCTTCCTGTCCCCGCCCGCCTTCACCCCCGGCCCGGCGGTGACCGGCGGCGGCGTGTACCTCGCGGACTACCTCGGCACGGTCTACGCCCTCGACGCCACCGACGGCCGCGACCGCTGGCGCATCGCCACCGAGGCCCGCTCCTCCGTCGACCCGGTGCTCGTGGCGGCCGGCCACGTCCACGTCGGCAGCGGCAAGGGCCTGTACACCCTGGACGCGGTCACCGGCACGCCCAAGTGGCGCTTCCAGGCGGGCGGCGACGTGGTGGGCGCCCCCGCGGTGGCCGAGGGCCGCATCCACTTCGGATCCACGGATCACCTTCTGTACACGTTGAAGGCCGACGACGGCCGGCTCAGGTGGAAGCTCGCCACCGGCGGCGAGATCACCGGCTCCCCGGTCGTCAAGGACGGGGTGGTGTACGCCTGCAGCAAGGACCGGTGCGTGTACGCGCTGGACGCGGAGAAGGGGACGGGAACGGCACGCACCGCGTGAGGGGTGACGGAGGTGCGTGACGGCCGTCGTACCGGTGTGTCACGGAAGGGCTCCAGACGGCGGCCGTCCCAGGGCTGACGCTACCCCCGGCGTACGGCCGCCGCCACGTGGTCTCGCCCGGTCGATAGGGTCATGGGCATGCCCATGCAGACGCGGACGCGCACGCTCAGGTTCACGGCCGTACTGACCCTCGTGGTCCTCAGCCTCACCGGCTTCTCCACCGGCCGGCACCACAGCCGCCACGGCGGCTCCGGCGGAGGGGGCGGGTGCAGCAGCCCCCACCAGGACCACGACAGTTACGACAGCAGCAGCGGCGGCGGCACGAGTACGAGCGGCGGCACGAGTACGGTCGGCGGCACGAGTACGGTCGGCGGCACCTACCGTCGCCACCCCACGCACCGCGCCACCTCCACGCCGTCCGGCCGGGGCACGTCTTCGGCGGACGGGACGGCGAAACTGATCAGCTGCGCATCCGCCGCGAAGCCCTATGCGACGGTGCAGGTGACGAACCCCAACAGCCGCACGGCCACCTTCGAGGTCCAGGTCAGCTACATGGCCGACAGCTCCACCGGATTCAGCACGCGGTACGCGAAGGTCTCGGTGCCGGCCAAGGGCGAGAAGAGCGTCAAGGTCCCGTTCGACAAGGCCAACCTCGACCTGCTCGACCACTGCGAGACAAACCCGCGGGCCCGGCTCCAGGACTAGCGCAGCCGGAACTCCCGCCGCCTCCCGGCGAAGAGCTCCGCCTGCCGCTCGGCCGGCAGGTTCCCGAGCGCGATGAGATGCGGTGCCTGCGCGAACCCCTGCGCGAGCGCCGCCTCCCTGGCCGCCCACAACGCCCGCACGGTCCCCTGCACCCCCTCCGGCGGATAGCCGGCGATGACGGCGGCGCAGCGCACGGCGGCCGCCAACGCCCCGCCGGGCTCGGTCACTTCGGAGACCAGCCCGATCTCATGGGCCCGCCGGGCGGAGATCCGCTCGGCGGTGCCCATGAGCGTCATCCGGGCCGCTTCCCCGTACGGCATCCGCGCGGCCATCAGCATGGACTCGTAGGCGCTGACCATGCCGTAGGCCGTGTGCGGATCGAAGAACTCGGCGGACGCATCGGCGACGACGAACTCGCTCTCGCCCAGCAGATAGAAGGCACCCCCGCAGGCCATGCCCCGCACGGCGGCGACGACGGGCTTCCACAGATCGTTCGCCTTCGGCCCGATCCGCAGCAGCGGATCGTCCTGCGTGTACGGCGAGGAGGGCTGCGGCACGACGACGCCCCGGTCGATCCCGGTGCAGAACGCCCGCTCCCCGCTCCCGGTGAGCACGACGGCCCGCACCGAGTCGTCGAACCGCAACGCCCGCCACACTCCGGTCAGTTCGTGGACCATCTCCAGATCGACGGCGTTGAGCCGGTGCGGCCGGTCGAGGGTGACGACGGCGACCCCGCTGTCCTTGTCGGCCTCCACCCGCACAGTGCTCATGCGAGCACCCACTGCGGGAGCCCGCCGTCGCCGAAGACCACCTGGACCCGCGCGCCGATCCTCAGGTGCCGGGGATCGAGGGAGTCGAGCCGGGCCCCGGCCCGGCTGACCAGATTCCCCACCAGCCGGATCCGCGGGTGGTCCTCCAGCTCCACCACGACGACGTTGTACGGCGCCTGCTCGGCGTAGTCGGGCAGCAGCGGCGGGTGCGGCACGACGTACGACCAGATCCGTCCGCGTCCGCTGGTGAGCCGCCACTCGTTCGAGAAGGACTGGCAGTGCGGGCAGCAGGGGCGGGGCGGGAAGCGGGGTTCGTGGCAGTCGCCGCAGGCCTGGACGCGCAGTTCACCGCGGGCCGCGTACTCCCAGAAGGGGGCGCCGTCG
Organism: Streptomyces sp. NPDC007205; assembly: GCF_040634095.1. NCBI lineage: Bacteria > Bacillati > Actinomycetota > Actinomycetes > Kitasatosporales > Streptomycetaceae > Streptomyces > Streptomyces sp. NPDC007205. The sequence continues at coordinate 172,382 of NZ_JBEYEW010000003.1, read as the reverse complement.
GTGTCGGTGACGGGAGTCAGCATGCCGGATCAGCTCCTCAGCAGCAGAGCGGAGGTCGGGACGCCTTCCCCCGCGGTGACCAGGCAGGTGGCGGCCCCCGGAACCTGCGCGGTACTGGTTCCGCGCAGCTGCTTCACCCCTTCGGTGACGAGGTTGAAGCCGTGGACGTAGGCCTCGGAGAGCCCGCCCCCGCCGGTGTTCAGGGGCAGCCGCCCCCCGATCTCCAAGGCGCCCTGTTCGGTGAACGCGCCCCCCTCCCCCCGCCCGCAGAAGCCGTACCCCTCCAGGGAGAGCGGGACGAGGGCGGTGAACGCGTCATAGATCTGCGCCACGTCGACATCCTCCGGGGTGAAGTCGGCGTGCTTCCACAGCTGCCGGGCCGTGGTCCAGGCGGGGCCGGTGAGGGGGTCGTCGTTCCAGTAGTTGACCATGCCGTGGTGCTGGGCGGGCAGACCCTGGGCGGCGGAGTGGACGTACACGGGCTTCCTGGCGCAGTCCCGGGCGCGTTCCCTGGACACGAGGACGCACGCGAGGGCCCCGTCGGTCTCCAGACAGTTGTCGAAGAGGCACAGGGGCTCACTGATCCACCGGGAGGTCATGTACATCTCGCGGGTCAGCGGCCGGTCGTACATCACGGCGGCCGGATTCTGGTTGGCCCGGTTCCGGCAGGCGAGGGCGACGTTGAAGAGGTGATCGCGGGTGGCGCCGTACTCGTGCAGGTAGCGGCGGGTGAGCATGGCGATTTCGTCCGCCGGACGGAGGAGGCCGAAGGGGCGGGTCCACTGGGCCGGAGTGGGCAGCTGGACGGTGGTGTCGGTCCAGGGCCGGGGCCCGCTGCCGCGCTTGCGCGACCGCCAGGCGACCCCCACCGAGGCCTGCCCGGCGGCGATGGCGGCGGCGAGATGCGCGACGGTGGCACAGGAGCCGCCCCCTCCGTACCCCACCTTGCTGAAGAAGGTCAGGTCGCCGAACCCCACGGCCTTCGCCAGCTCCACCTCGTCGGTCTCCTCCATGGTGTAGGAGGCGAGCCCGTCGACCTCGCCGGGCGCTATCCCCGCGTCGTCGAGCGCGGCGAGCACCGCCCGGCAGGCGAGCGTCTTCTCGTCCTCCGCGAGGTGCTTGGCGAACGCGGTCTGCCCGATCCCGACGATGGCGGTGGCGTCCTTGATCCCGGTTCCTGCCATGGCGTCCCCCTCACAGCGTCCTGACAGCCCGTCAGATTACAGCTAATCTGACGGTTAGTCAGCTACTGGGTGCAGGGGGCCGGTGATGAGCGACTGGGGTGACCGGGATGACCGGGATAACAGGGGTGGCCGGGGCCATTGGGGGCCGTGGGGTCCCTGGGACACCATCCCTGAGCTGGTCCGGTGGTCGGCGGAGCGGTACGCGGACACGGAGGCGGTGGTCGAGGGCCGTGCCAGGATCACGTACGCGGAACTGGGCGCCCGGGTGGAGCGCGCGGCGGCGGCCTGCCTGGCCAGCGGGACACGGCGGGGCGACCGGGTGGCGGTCTGGGCCCCCAACTCCCTGGACTGGATCGTGTCGGCCCTCGGCGCGGTGACGGCGGGCGCGGCCCTGGTCCCGCTGAACACCCGCTTCAAGGGCACGGAGGCGGCGGACGTACTGCGTCGCAGCGGCGCCCGGCTGCTCTTCGTGACGGGCACGTTCCTGGGCACGTCGTACGTGGCGAGCCTGCGCAGGGCGGCGGGGGAGGGGCAACCGGAGGCGCCGGCCGGAGGGGGTGGCCGGGGCGGCCCGCTGCCCGGCCTGCCGGAACTGGAACAGGTGGTGGTCCTGTCGGAGGACGCGCCGCCGGACTTCCGTACCTGGAAGGACTTCCTGGCGGGAGGCGAGGGGATGTCGGCGGCTGAAGTGCTGGCCCGCTCAGGGCAGTTGGACGGTGGCGATGTCTCGGACATCATCTACACGTCGGGTACGACGGGCCGCCCGAAAGGCGCGGTGATCACGCACACCCAGACCCTCCGGGCGTACGAGATCTGGGCGGACCTGGCAGGCCTGCGCGCGACGGACCGCTACCTGATCATCAACCCCTTCTTCCACACCTTCGGCTACAAGGCCGGGGTGATCGCCTGCCTGATGCGCGGGGCGACGATGATCCCGCAGCCGGTGTTCAACGTGGAGACGGCACTGGCGAACATTGCGGCGGAGCGGGTGTCGGTGCTGCCCGGCCCGCCGACTCTCCACCAGTCCCTGCTGGACCACCCGTCCCGCAACGCCCACGACCTGTCGGCGCTGCGGCTGGTGGTGACGGGAGCGGCGGTGGTGCCGCTCCGGCTGGTGGAACGCCTGCGAGGCGAGCTGGGTGTCGACACGGTGCTCACGGCGTACGGCCTCTCGGAGGCGAGCGGCATCGTCACGATGTGCCGGCGCGGCGACGACCCGTCGGTGATCGCGTCCACCTCCGGCCGGGCGATCCCCGGCACGGAGGTGCGGTTGGTCGACGCTTCCGGCACTCCGGTGCCCACCGGCACCCCGGGCGAGGTGCTGGTCCGCGGCTTCAACGTCATGCGGGGTTACTACGAGGACGCGGCGGCGACGGCCGAGGCGGTCTCCCCGGACGGCTGGCTGGGCACGGGCGACGTGGGCGTCCTGGACGAGCTGGGCAACCTGCGCATCACGGACCGCATCAAGGACATGTTCATCGTCGGTGGCTTCAACGCCTACCCGGCGGAGATAGAGCAGCTGCTGGGCCTCCATCCGGACGTGCGCGAGGTGGCCGTCATCGGCGTACCGGACCCGCGGCTGGGCGAGGTGGCCAAGGCCTACGTCGTCCGCCGCCCCGGCTCCCCCCTCACCGCCGACGACCTGATCGCCTGGTCCCGCCGCGAGATGGCGAACTACAAGGTGCCGAGGCTGGTCGAGTTCGTGCAGGAGCTGCCGAGGAACGCGAGCGGCAAGGTGGTGAAGGGGGATTTGCGGCGGAGGGAGTGAGAGCCGGCCTGACCGGACTGGCCCCTGCCCCGCCCCCCTCTTTCGTTACGCAAGGGGAGCAATGGGCAGATCTGTTCCGCCCTCTCTGGGCCGACAACTCGGCTCCAGACGCACGTCGGCCGCGACGGCTCCCCCTCGGCGCCGTCGCGGCCGGTCCCCCGTGCGAGAAGGTCAGGACTTGGTCGGCTTGAAGGGCTCCGACGTGGCGTGCAGGTCCTTGGTCTCGATGGGCTCCTCGGTTGCGTGCAGGTCCTGGGGCGTCGCGGGCGCATCCGTGGCGTGCAGGTCCGCGGGCGACACCGTGGCGTCCTTCGTGCCGGTGGCGTGCAGGTCCTGCGGCTTGACCTCGTCGCTCATGTGCGTCAACTCTCCTTGAGAAGGTGCAAGTAGGTGGATCGGCAGGACCCGTCCGGTCACTCCCCCGAGTCCGGCCGGACGGGTCCTTCCGGGCCGCTCACCCTAGTTCGTCAGTGCGAGGGCCTCTCCGGTGACCCGCCTGCCCCCCGACACGGCGGATCGACTGCTTCGAGGATGCCGTGAGGCGATAAACGAATGATGAACGGCCCCGCCCGGGCTCAGGCCGCCCGGACCGGCGGCAGCAGCGCGCGCACGTCCGCGGCCTCGGGCGAGCCCAACTCGTCGTAGATGTGCACTGCTTCCTGCCAGCAGACCCGCGCTCGGCCGTGCTGCCCGATACCCGCGAGTGCCCGGCCCAGAACGGTCAGGACGTTACCTCGCCGCCACTCCCCGCCGATGCCGCGCAACACGGTCAGTGCCATCTCGGCGTTGGCTGCGGCCTGAGCGGCCCGCCCGGCGGTGAGGTCGACCTCGGCCAGGCGGAACAGGCTCATGCCCTCCCACAGGCGCTGCCGGCTGTCACGGAACACGTCCAGGGCTTCCTGCAGCCGGTTGGCCGCGCACACCAGCTCGCCGCTCTGGGTGAGCGCCAGCCCCAGTGCATAGCGGGCGTTGGCGCCGCGCATGGAGTTCCCCATGGCGTCGTATATGTCGATGCCCTGCTGTGCGAGCGCGACCGCGCTGGCCGTCCGGCCGGTGGCGAGGTGGATGCGGGAGAGGTTGCACAGGGCGCTGGCCTCGCCAGGGCGGTCACCCAGCACGCGGAAGTGTTCGATGGCCTGGGAGAGGTGTTCCTCGCCGTCCTCGTGGCGGCTCTGGTAGAGCGCGATGATTCCTCGGGCATTTCGGGTCCAGCAGACGGGCAGCAGGTCCTCGGTCTCCTGCGCGAGGGCTGTCGCACGCTCTGCCTCCTGGTCGGCGAGCTCGAACCGACCGCTCACGTGGTGCACGTTCACGAGGGTCGTCAGGGCCCTGGCCTCCGCTCGCGCAAGTCCCATCGACCGTGCGGAGTCCAGCAGCGCGTTCGCAGTGGCCTCGTACTCCTTGGAGTTGGCGCCCGATTCCGACAGATCGTGGGCGGACCACAACAGGTCGATGGATCTGACGAGGGTGTGGCTGCTGCCCGTGTTCTGGCGCACGCAGGCCAGCAGGCAGATCGCCTCCGCATACAGCCAGTCCTGAGCGCGGTGCCGGTCCTCGAAGCTCAACCCCGGATACTCGGTCGGCTCCAAGTGATCGACCAGCCGATCGCCAGGCCGTTCGATGGCGTACACCTGAGCCGCCGTAGCCAGATAGAAGTCAAGCAACCGCGACATCGCGGCCTCCCGCTCGCCCGGCGGCTGCTCGTCCCTCTCCGCGCACGCACGCGCGTAGAGCCGGACCAGGTCGTGGAAGCGGTAGCGGCCGGGGGCGGCGGACTCCAGCAGGGACGTGTCCACCAGGGACTCCAGGACGTCCTCCGTCTCCTCCACCGGGAGGTCGAGGACCGCCGCCGCGGCGGACAGGGAGATGTCGGGGCCGTCGGCCAGGCCCAGCAGGCGGAAGGCTCGGGCCTGCGCAGGCTCCAGCTGGCCGTAGCCCAGTTCGAAGGTGGCCTTGACCGCCAGGTCGCCGGCCTGCAGTTCGTCCAGGCGGCGCCGCTCGTCCGCGAGCTTGGCCGCCAGCACCGAGACCGTCCAGGTGCGGCGGGCTGCCAGGCGGGACGCCGCGATGCGGATCGCCAGGGGGAGGAAGCCGCAGGCCGCCACCACGTCCAGGGCCGCTTCACGCTCCGCCGCCACCCGCTCCTCGCCCACTATCCGCGTGAAGAGGGACAGCGCCTCGTCGGGAGACATCACGTCCAGGTCGACCAGGTGTGCGCCGGCCAGGTCGACCATGCGGACGCGGGACGTCACCAGGGCCGCGCAGCCCTCGGTGCCGGGCAGGAGGGGGCGGATCTGGGCCGCGTCCTTCGCGTTGTCCAGCAGGACCAGGACCCTGCGGCCGTCCAGGACGGAGCGGTAGAGGGCGGCGCGTTCCTCCAGGCTGTCCGGGATCGCCGAGTCCGACGTGCCCAAGGCGCGCAGGAAGGAGCCCAGTACCGTTTCCGGTTCCGCGGGGCGGGGGCCCGCGCCCTGGAGGTCCACGTAGAGCTGGCCGTCCGGGAAGGTCCCCCGCGCCCGGTGGGCCACATGCACCGCCAGGGTCGTCTTGCCGACGCCGCCGATGCCGGCCAGTGCCGAGACCGCCATCACCCGGCTCGTCGTCCCCGATGCCTCCGACGCCGACGACAGCACCTCGCTCAGTTCGTCGACGAAGGCCGCGCGGCCGGTGAAGTCGGGGACGGAAGCGGGGAGCTGGGCGGGGCGGACGGGGACCACCGCGGCTTCCGCGGCGGGGGCCGACGGCTCCGCCAGGGCCGGGTCCGCCTGGAGGATGCGTTGCTGCAGCTCGCGCAGGCCGGGGCGGGGGTCCACGCCCAGTTCCTCGGTCAGCAGGCGGCGGGTGTCGGCGTACACCGCCAGGGCCTCCGCCTGCCGGCCGCTGCGGTACAGGGCCAGCATCAGGAGCTCGCGGAGGCGTTCCCGGAGGGGGTGTGCCGCCGTGAGGGCTGTCAGTTCCGAGACCGCCTCCGCGTGGCAGCCCTGCTCCAGGTCCATGTCCAGGCGGGATTCCAGCAGGCCCAGGCGCCATTCCTCCAGGCGGACCCGCTGGGTCTCGGCGTACGGGCCGGGGACACCCGCGAGTACCTCGCCGTCCCACATACCGAGGGCCCGGTTCAGCAGGTCGCGGGCCCGGCACAGGTCGCCGGCGGCCCGGGACTTCTCCGCCTCCGCCGCCAGGTCCTGCGCGACCGCCAGGTCCACGGCGCCCTCGCCCAGCGAACGCACCGCGTAGCCGCCGGACTCGCTGACCAGCACACCGGGGGGCAGGATCTTGCGCAGCCTGGAGGCGTACGTGCGCAGCGCCGCCAGCGCCTGCGAGGGGGGCTCGGTGCCCCACACCGCGTCGATCAGCTCCGGTGCCGTCGCCGTACGGCCCTCGCGCAGCAGCAGGGCGGCCAGCAGGGCGCGCTGCTGGGGGGAGCCCGTGCTGAGCTGTTCCTCGCCGCGCCAGGCCCGCACCGGACCGAGCACGCCGAACCGCAGCGCCTCCTGCTCCGTGACGGTCACGGAGCCGGGACGCCGCTGTTCAGGCACTCGCGGCCCACCATCCATGCGCTCGTCCCCCTCGACATCTCGAACAACCCCGTCAGTTTGCCTTGTTCGGGGCGGTTCCGTCAGCCGGGGGAGGCGTCGATCGCGAGGTGGTGCGACTCGGTCCACAAAGCCCTCACAGCTCCGTCCACAAAGCCCTCACACCCTCTTCGCAGCCCCGGGGGTTCGAACGCGGGAGCTGACGGAGCGTCAGATCGGCGCTACCTTGAGGCCATGGAGACCACACAGTTCCCGCTGATCATCTCCGTCGACGACCACACCGTGGAGCCCGCCGGTGTGTGGCAGGACCGGTTGCCGAGGAAGTACCGGGACGCCGGACCCCGGATCGTGCGCGCCCCGCTGAAGGAGATGACCTTCCTCGGGGGGCGGTTCAAGCCCGTCATGGGTGAGCCCGGCAGCAGCGAGGGGCCCCTCGGCGACTGGTGGGTCTACGAGGGCCTGCGGCGGCCCCTCACCCGCCTCGACACCGCCGTCGGGTGCGACCGGGACCAGGTCAGGCTGGAGGTCATCACGTACGAGCAGATGCGGGCCGGGTCGTACGACGTGCCCGCCCGGCTCGCCGACATGGACGTCAATCATGTGCAGTCCGCCCTGTGCTTCCCCACCTTTCCCCGCTTCTGCGGGCAGACCTTCACGGAGGCGGAGGACAAGGACCTCGCGCTGCTCTGCGTCCGCGCCTACAACGACTGGATGGTGGAGGAGTGGTGCGGGCCCGACGCGCACGGCCGGCTCATACCGCTCACCCTCATTCCCCTCTGGGACGCCGCCCTGGCCGCCCAGGAGGTCCGGCGGAACGCGGCGCGAGGCGTGCGGGCCGTCGCGTTCTCCGAGATACCCCCGCATCTCGGTCTGCCGTCCGTCCACACCGACGACTGGGACCCGTTCCTCACGGCCTGCGACGAGACCGGCACGGTCGTCGCCATGCACATCGGCTCCAGCAGCCGTATGCCCTCCACCTCGGCCGACGCCCCGCCCGCCGTCGGTTCCACCATCACCTTCGCCAACTGCTGCTTCTCGATGGTCGACTGGTTGATGAGCGGCAAGTTCGAGCGCTTCCCGAACCTCAGGGTCATGTACGCCGAGGGGCAGATCGGATGGATTCCGTACATCCTTGAGCGCGCGGACGTGGTGTGGGAGGAGAACCGGGGGTGGGGCGGGGTCGCCGGCAAGGTCACCCGGCCGCCGTCCGAACTGTTCGCCGGGCACGTCTACGGCTGCTTCTTCGACGACGCCTTCGGGCTCAGGAACCTGGACGCCATCGGCACGGGCAACGTGCTGTACGAGACCGACTACCCCCACTCCGACTCGACCTGGCCCAAGTCCCGTGAGGTCGGCGAGGCGCAGATGGGGCATCTGCCGGCGGACGTGGTCGAGCGGATCGTACGGGGGAACGCCATCGAGCTGCTGGGGCTCACACCGGAAGGCCTGTGGCGGTGAGCGCCCTGGCGTACGGCATCCAGCTGCCCGTCCAGTCGCAGAGCACCCTGTACGCGGAAGGCTGGGAGGCCGCCGCCGGGCCGGAGGACCTGGTGGCCGTCGCGCGGGCCGTGGAGCCGGCCGGGTTCGCCTACCTCGCCTGCTGCGACCATGTGGCCGTCCCGCGCCGGCTCGCCCCGGCCATGAGCACGGTCTGGTACGACCCCGTCGCCACCCTCGCCCACCTCGCCGCCGTGACCGAGCGCGTCCGGCTGCTCAGCCATGTGGCCGTCGTGGGGCTGCGGCACCCGCTGCTCACCGCCAAGCAGTACGCCACCCTCGATCACCTCTCCGGCGGCCGGCTGGTCCTCGGGGTGGGGGCCGGGCATGTGCGGGAGGAGTTCGAGGCGCTCGGGGTGGAGTTCGAGCGGCGGGGGGCCGTGCTGGACGAGGTGATCGACGCGCTGCGGGCCGCCCTGGGGGCGGAGGAGTTCCCCGAGCATCACGGGAAGCTCTACGACTTCGCCGGGCTCGGCCAGCGGCCCCGGCCCGCGCAGCCGTACGTCCCCCTCTGGGTCGGCGGATCCTCGCCCGCCGCCGTGCGCCGGGCCGCGCTCAAGGGCGACGGCTGGCTGCCCCAGGGCGATCCACGGGAGCGGCTGCCCGCGCAGATCGCCCGGCTGCGGCAGCTGCGGGAGGAGGCGGGTGCAAAGGGGCCGTTCACCGTCGGCGCGATCACCGAGCCGCTGTATGTCGGGCGGCCCGGCTGGGAGGTCGGGCGGCGGACCCTCGCCGGGACGCCGGAGGAGATCGCCGAGTCGCTGCGGGCGTACCGGGCGATGGGCGTGGACCAGATCCAGGTGCGGTTCCGCAGCCGGAGCCGTGCCGAACTCATCGAGCAGATCGGGCTGTTCGGGGCGGAGGTCGCACCCCGGCTGCAGTGAGGAGGGCACCATGGGCAAGCTGGACGGGCGGGTCGTCATCGTCACCGGGGCGGCACGCGGACAGGGCGAGCAGGAGGCGCGGCTCTTCCGGGCGGAGGGCGCGCGGGTGGTCGTCGCCGATGTGCTGGACGAGCAGGGGAAGGCCCTGGCCGAGGAGATAGGCGCGTTGTACGTCCATCTCGACGTGGGCGACGAGGAGGGGTGGCGGGAGGCCGTCGGGGTCGTCAAAGAGGCGTACGGGCGGATCGACGGGCTGGTGAACAACGCGGGCATCCTGCGGTTCAACGCCCTCGTGGACACCCCGCTGGACGAGTTCATGCAGGTCGTGCAGGTCAACCAGGTCGGCTGTTTCCTGGGGATGAAGGCGGTGGCGCCGGAGATGGCCGACGGGGGCACGATCGTGAACACCGCGTCGTACACGGCCCTGACCGGTATGGCGGCCGTCGGGACGTACGCCGCCACCAAGCATGCCGTGCTGGGGCTGACCCGGGTGGCCGCGCTGGAGCTGGCGGCCCGGAGGATCCGGGTCAACGCCATCTGTCCGGGCGCCATCGACACCCCGATGTCCAACCCGGCCCGGCTGGACCCGGACGCCGACCCGGAGGAGATGAGCCGGGCGCTGGACGAGCTGTACCGCAGGCTCGTGCCGCTCGGCCGGGTCGGGCAGCCGGAGGAGGTGGCCCGGCTGGCGCTCTTCCTCGCCTCGGAGGACTCGTCGTACATCACCGGGCAGCCGTTCGTGATCGACGGGGGATGGCTGGCGGGAGTCTCGATTATCTGACTGACTGTCAGCTATTGACGGTCCCCGCACTCGGTGCGACAGTCGGCCGACGGAACGCATCTGACGGAGCGTCAGAAAACTGGGGAAGGTGAACCGCCTTGGAATTCGGGCTCTTTGTACAGGGATACGTGGGCAAGCGCGCCGAGACCGACCCGCTGGCCGAGCACAAGGCGCTGATGGAGGAGACCGAGTACGTCATCCAGGCGGACAAGTCCGGCTTCAAGTACGCCTGGGCCTCCGAGCACCACTTCCTGGAGGAGTACTCGCACCTGTCGGCCAACGACGTGTTCCTGGGCTACCTGGCGCACGCGACCGAGCGGATCCATCTGGGATCGGGGATCTTCAACCCCCTGGCCCAGGTCAACCACCCCGTGAAGGTCGCCGAGAAGGTCGCCATGCTGGACCACCTCAGCGAGGGGCGCTTCGAGTTCGGCAGCGGGCGGGGCGCCGGCTCGCACGAGATCCTCGGGTTCATACCGGGTGTGACCGACATGAACTACACCAAGGAGATCTGGGAGGAGACCATCGCCGAGTTCCCGAAGATGTGGCTCCAGGACGAGTACGCCGGCTTCCAGGGCAAGCACTGGCAGCTGCCGCCGCGCAAGGTCCTGCCGAAGCCGTACGGGAAGTCCCACCCGGCGATGTGGTACGCGGCCGGATCGCCGCCGTCGTACGCCATGGCCGCGAAGAAGGGGCTCGGCGTGCTCGGCTTCAGCATCCAGAAGGTCTCCGACATGGAGTGGGTGCTGGAGCAGTACAAGACGGCGATCGTCAACGCTGAGCCCGTCGGGGACTTCGTGAACGACAACGTGATGGTGACGACCACCGCGATCTGTGCGCCCACTCACGCCGAGGCGATCGACATCGCCGTGCACGGGGGGCTGCACTATCTGCCCTCGCTGGTGTTCCGGTACCACGACACCTTCCCCCGGCCCGAGGGCTTCCCCGTGTGGCCGGAGACGCTGCCCGCGTACACGCCGGAGTTCGTGGAACTGCTCGTGGAGGAGGAGCTGCTCATCTGCGGCGACCCCGACGAGGTACTGCGGCAGTGCAAGCGGTGGGAGCAGGCGGGAGCCGACCAGCTGAGCTTCGGGCTGCCGGTGGGGGTGCCGAAGGAGGAGACGCTGCAGACGATCCGGCTGATCGGGGAGCATGTGATTCCCAGGATCGACACGGATCCCGTGCACCGGACGACTCGGTTCCGTCAGGCCGTCTGAGGGGGTTCCGCGCATGTTGGACCACCTGATCAAGGGCGCCACCGTCGTGGACGGGACGGGCGCACCCGCCCGCACCGCCGACGTCGGCATACGGGACGGCCGTATCGCCCGCATCGGCCGGATCACCGAAGGTTCCCGCACCACCGAGGACGCCGCCGGCCTCGTCCTCACCCCCGGCTTCGTCGACCCCCACACCCACTACGACGCCCAGCTCTTCTGGGACCCGTACGCCACGCCCTCCCTCAACCACGGGGTGACGACGGTCGCCGCCGGGAACTGCGGGTTCACCCTCGCGCCGCTCCACCCGTCCCGCCCCGAGGACGCCGACTACACGCGCCGCATGATGTCCAAGGTGGAGGGGATGTCCCTGGTGGCGCTGGAGGAGGGGGCGCCCTGGAGCTGGCACTCCTTCGGGGAGTATCTGGACGCCCTGGAGGGGCGGATCGCCGTCAACGCGGGTTTCATGGTGGGGCACTGTGCCCTGCGGCGGTATGTGATGGGGCCGGATGCGGTCGGGGGACAGCCCTCCGAGGAGCAGCTCGGCGCGATGGTGGGGCTGTTGCACGCGGCCATGGACGCCGGGGCCTGGGGGCTGTCCACCACGCAGTCGTCGACCCACTCCGACGGGGACGGACAGCCCGTCGCCTCCCGGCATGCGAAGCCGGCGGAGCTGCTGGCGCTCTCCCGTGCCGTCGGTGAGCACGAGGGGACGCAGATCGAGGCGATCGTCGCCGGGTGCCTGGACCAGTTCAGCGACGACGAGATCGATCTGCTCGTGGAGATGAGCGTGGTGGCCGGGCGGCCGTTGAACTGGAACGTGCTCACCGTCGACGCGGCCGTACCGGAGCGGGTGCCACGGCAGCTCGGCGCCAGTGAGCGGGCCCGGAAGGCCGGCGGGCGGGTGGTGGCGCTCACCATGCCGATCCTCACGCCGATGAACATGTCCCTGGGCACGTTCTGCGCGCTCAATCTGATCCCGGGCTGGGGGCCGGTCCTCGGGCTGCCGGTGCCGGAGCGGATCGCCAGGCTGCGGGACCCCGCCGTCCGGGAGGAGATGCTGCGGCGGGCCCGGTCGAAGGAGGCGGGCGTCTTCCGGCGGCTGGCGAACTTCGGCCGGTACGTCATCGGGGACACCTACAGCGCGGCCAACCGCGGCCTGACCGGCCGGGTCGTCGGGGACATCGCCGAGGAGCGGGGGCTCGACCCCTTCGCCTGTCTGGTGGAGATCTGCGCGAACGACGAGCTGCGTACGGTGCTGTGGCCGATGCCCACCGACAACGACCCGGCCTCCTGGGCGCTGCGCGCCGAGACCTGGCAGCACGAGGACGTGCTGCTCGGCGGCTCGGACGCGGGGGCGCACCTGGACCGGATGTGCGGGGCGCCGTACACCACCCGGTTCCTCGGGGACTGTCTGCGCGGCCGGAGGCTGGTCGGGCTGGAGCAGGCGGTGCGGATGCTGACCGACGATCCGGCGCGGCTGTTCGGGCTGCGGGACCGGGGGCGGGTGCGGGAGGGCTGGCACGCGGATCTCGTCCTGTTCGATCCCGAGCGGATCGACGCCGGACCGGCCCGGCTGGTGCACGACCTGCCCGGTGACAGTCCCCGCCTGGACTCCGCGGCGATCGGGGTGCGGGCCGTGTGGGTCAACGGGGTCGAGGCGATCCGGGACGACGTGGTGACGGGGGCCGTACCCGGGAAGGTGCTGCGGTCGGGGACCGACACCCGGACGGTGAGGACACGGTGAGCTCGGTGAGCGACGGGCAGCGGCTGTTCGTCGGCGGGGAGTGGGTCGAACCGGACGGCGGGCACTATCCGGTGACCGACCCGGCCACCGAGGAGACGGTCGGCCGGGCGCCGGAGGCTTCACCGGAACAGGCGCGTGCGGCCTGCGCGGCGGCCCGGGAGGCGTTCGGGGCGTGGTCGCGGACCCGGCCGGAGGAGCGGGCGGCGGTGCTGGCGCGGGCGGCCGACCTCATCCGGGGGCGGACGGAGCCGTACGCCGAACTGGCCCGGGCCGAGACCGGCGCGACGACGGGCACCGCCCGCACGATGCAGGTGGGGGTGGCCGCCGCCCGGTTCCGCCGGTACGCGCGCGTGGAGCCCGCCGAGTGGGCCATCGCCCCACAGATCAACGAGGCCGGGCCGATGGGGCGGGCGGTGGTGGTGGGCGCCCTGGCGGTACGGCAGCCCGTCGGCGTCGTCAGCTGCATCACCTCCTACAACAACCCCTGGGCCAACGCGGCCGGCAAGGTCGCGCCGGCCCTGGCCATGGGCAACACGGTGGTCGTCAAGCCCGCCCCGCAGGATCCGCTGTCCGTGTACCGGATGGCCGAGGCGCTGGAGGCGGCCGGGGTGCCGCCAGGGGTCGTGAACGTCGTCTCGGGGCGGTCGGTGGCCGTGGGGGAGGCGGTGGCGGGGTCCGACGACGTCGACATGGTCAGCTTCACCGGGTCCACGGCCGTCGGCCGGCGGATCGCCGAGGTGTGCGGGCGGGACATGAAACGGCAGCTGATGGAGCTGGGCGGCAAGGGCGCGGCGCTCGTGTTCGACGACGCGGACCTCGGCTCGGCCGTCGCCGGCATCGGCACCACCTTCTCCTTCTACAGCGGGCAGATCTGCACGGCACCGACACGGGTGCTGGCCCAGCGCGGGGTGTACGAGCGGCTGGTCGAGCAACTCGCCGGATATGCGCGCCGGTTGAAGGTCGGCGATCCGCGAGAGCCGGACACGGTCGTCGGGCCGGTGATCTCGGCGGAGCACCGGGCGCGGGTCGAGTCGTACGTCGAACTCGGGCGCAAGGAGGGCGCGTCCGTGGTCACGGGCGGTGAACGGCCCCCGCTCGACCGCGGCTTCCACGTGGCGCCCACCCTGCTCGCCGAGTGCACCAACGACATGCGGGTGGCCCGGGAGGAGATCTTCGGGCCGGTCGTCGTGGTCGTCCCCTTCGACGACGAGGAGGAGGGCGTGGCCCTCGCCAACGACTCCGACTACGGCCTCATCGACTACGTCTGGTCCGGCGACGTGGCCCGCGCCTTCCGGGTGGCCCGGCAGCTGCGCGCCGGCGGCGTCGGCATCAACACCGTCGGCCGCAGCATGGAGGCCCCGTTCGGCGGCTTCAAGAAGAGCGGCGTCGGCCGCGACGTCGGCTCCTACGCCCTGCACGCGTACAGCGAGGTGCAGGCGATCGTGTGGCCGGGATAGGGGCCACCGTCCGGCAGCGCCTAGAGGTCGAACACGGCACGGAGCCCGATCTCGACCGCGTCCATGACGCGCCCGTCGGGTAGATCAGCACGCAGGTGGCGCACTTGTTCACCGTGACCGTCGGCAGCGTGTACGGCCTGCCGTTCCTTCAGTCCCGCAGGTCCACCCGCACCGTCAGCAGGTCCGTGCCGAAGGCCCGTACCGCCGCGCTGTTGAAGCGGGGCAGGGAGCGCAGGCGGGTCACCGGGTCGTCGTCGGGCAGGAGGTGCGCGGTGCCGTGGTGCCAGCGGCCGGCGATGCGGACACGCACCCTGGGGTCGGCCTGGATGTTGCGCACGTACTGCGACTTGTGGCCGAACTCGGAGACCAGCCAGAAGGACTCCCCGACGCGGCGTCCGCCGACCGGTGTCCGCCGGGGCAGGCCGGAGGTGCGGCCGGTGGTCTCCAGGAGGGTCTGGAACGGCAGCCGCCGGTTCAGCGGGTTGGCGAGGTGCCGCTGGAAGCGGGTCACGAGGAGGTGCTTGAGGTCACTGCGGTCCGCCATGTCGCTCGCTGCTCCTGTTTCCCGGGCGCGGACGGCGCCCCGCGTGGATGCTGTGTCGGCCTCGTGCGCGGCCTGTGACGCACGGAAGGCCGTACGACGTACGCGTGTTAGCCTCCCCCGCGGACATCAGCCGGCGCAAACGGGGGAGCGTGATGGGCGCGTCTTCGGACGGTTACACGGTCAGGTCCGGCATGTCCGGCCAGGCGAACGAACTGGACGGCGCCGGCGACGACGCGGGACACATACACAAGGCGATCGTCGCCGACGCGTGTTACACACAGGACGCCCTGGGCGGTGCGGAGTCGGCGGCGGCGTTCGACGCGTTCGCCGCTGCCTGGCTGGAGGACGCGGCCACGCTGGAGTCGGCACTGCACGAACTCGCGGACAAGGTGCGCCTCGCCAAGCGCGCCTACAAGGGCTCCGACCACGCCGTGGCGACGCGCGCCGCGGCCGTGTCCACCGGCGGGGCGGGCATCGGGAGCGGAATCACCACCATGCCGACGCCCGTGGGAAACGCGTACGTCACCACCATGCCGACGCCCGCCACAGGCCCGGACCCCACCACCATGCCGACGCCCGCCGGACCCGGCGCGGTCACCACGATGCCCGTGCACGCCGACCGTCCGTCGGCCCTGACCAGGTACTGAGGGCGGGCCGATGGGACTCTTCGACCTGAACCCGCTCGGCGCCCTGGAGACGCCGGCCGGCCGCCGCGCCTGGCTGGCCGGCCTGTGCACGAGCATTCCCAGGGCCGGGGACAAGAACGACCTGCTGGACCAGATCGACGACGCGCTCCTCGTCTCCGCGCCGGTCGGCGACACGGCCACGCTCGAAGCGCTCGGCAAGCGCTACCGCGACCAGATCCACAACGCCGGTGATGTGCACGACCGGGTGAACAAGGTGGCCCACAAGGGGCTGCCGGAGGTCTGGGTCGGCGACACCAGCGTCCTCGCCTCCCACGGTGTGGCCGCCGCCGCCCGCGCCGCGACCAAGATGTCCGAGGCGTTCCAGGGCGGCGCGAAGGCGCTGCACGCGCTGGCCGACGCGCTCGGCACCGCGAAGAAGCAGGACGCCGACGGCCGCGCCAAGATGCAGCAGGCCAAGCAGAAGCTCGGCCCCCCGGACAGCTTCTTCGACGTCGGCAGGATGATCGAGACCGACCAGGAGAAGGCGGAGAAGAAGGCGGCCCTGGCCGCGGGCCGGACCCTCGCCACCGACGGGGTCGAGCTGATGCACAAGGCCGCCGTCGCCGCGGACGACGCCGTGCGCGCCGCGGCCCGCGACCTGAACAAGTGGGCGGCCGAGGCGCGCGCCGGGAAGATGCACACCGGCCGGCTGTCCGCGGTGGACCGGCTGATGCTCGCCGACACCAGCGGCAAGGCCGGCGCGGCCGACTACAACGAGATCCTCACCGCGAACGACCTGGAACGTTCCGGCCGGGCCATGGACAAGCTCTCGCCGGCCGACCGGGCCCGGATGGACCGGCTCCTCGCGGGCGCGAAGACCCCGCAGGAGAAGGCGTACCTGATGAAGGCCCTCGCCGCGGGGCACGGCGTCGACGACATCCAGACGTTCGACGGCAAGATCCACGGCAAGGACCCGGCCTGGCTGCAGCGGCACCTGTCGCCGATCGTCACCGGGGCGGACAGCCTCAGGGACGAGGGCACGGACCCGATCAAGGGCGCCAACCTCAACACCGAACTGCAGGACTTCGACGGCCAGGAGTGGGCCCAGGGCGGCTACGGCCAGGAGGGTACCTGCGTCGCCTCCACCACGGTCACCGCGCGCGCCTTGGTCGACCCCGTCTACGCCCTCTCGCTCACCGGCGGCCCCGGCGGGCAGGAGGACGACCCGGATGCCTTCCGGCAGCGCCTGGTGGCCGAACAGCACCGGGTGCACGTGGAGGGCCACGGCGACGCCAACTGGGACGGCATGGACCTGCAGGGCCAGGAGGTGATCTCCAACAAGGAGATCAGCCCGGAGACCGGAAGCTCCTACGCACTGCACGAGGTGCGGGACGCGGACTCCCGCCGCACCATCCTGCCGGACATCGAGAAGGCGGTGGCGGACGGCAAGCCGGTGCCCTTCGACGCCGAGGGGTACGAAGCGGACGGCACACGGCACGGGCACTCCATGATGATCGTCGGCCAGGAGGGCGACAAGCTGGAGATCTACAACCCGTGGGGGAAGACCACCTGGGTCAGCGAGGACGACTTCGTCAACGGCGGCATGGCGAAGGCCAGCGACAACCGGCTGCCGAACGCGTACGCCGTGCACCTGCCGCAGGGCTGAGAGACCCAGGACCGAGAGACCGAGGAACGAAGACCGGCCATGACTTCACGCGCACCACTCATCGGCTCGGCCGTGCTCGCCTGCCTGCTCGCCCTCACCGGCTGCGGGAAGGGGAGCGGGTCCGGCGGCACCGTCACCCCGCGCGTGACGGCGACGCCCAGCACGCCGGCCACCACCGGCGGGGACGCCGGTGCCGTGTACGGCATCGATCACCGGGCCGTCACCGTCGAGCCGGGCAAACGGTTCTCGCTCACCGTCCCGTCGGCCGCGACCCTGGGCGAGCACTGGTACCTCGCCGGCCCCGAGCCGGACGCGGCCGTGCTGAGGTACCGGGGGGTACGGGAGTCCGGCGACGACAGCGACCTCGTCGGCAGCACCGGCGGTACCCAGTCCTTCGACTTCACCGCCCTGGCCAAGGGCAAGGCCACGGTACGGCTGCTGCACTGCCCCCTGGACACGTGCACCGGTCCCGGCCCCCACGACCGGTCCACCCTGGGCCCCGGCCCCGACGGTACGGCGTCCCCCTCCCCGTCCTCGTCCCCGTCTCCGTACCCCACCCTGACCGCCGACCCGCACGCCCACGTCGGCGCCGGCTTCTACGTCTTCACGATCACGGTCCGCTGACCCGGCGGACGACCGCAACCGAGGCCCGCATGCCCCCTTCGCCCGACTCCCGCACCGACGACGAGGTCCTGGCCGCCACCGACGTCACCATGCTGCTGCGCTACGGCCTGACCCAGGAGGCCTTCCACACGGCCCTGTTCGGGGACGGTGCCATCGCCGCCGCGGTCACCCTCGACCGGCTGGGCGTGCTGCCGCGCTCGCTGGTGTTCGTCGCCGAGATCGTCCGCTCCGCCGGCCTGGCCTACGCGGCCGATCTGCCCGAGCCGCTGCCGTCCCCGGAGCCCGCCGAGCTCCTGCGCGACTGGCTCACCGGCGCCGCGCAGACCGCGACCACCCCGGAGGCCGAAACCCGCGCCGCCCGCTGGCTGGGGGCGGTGGCCGAGATCATCGCCTTGCGCCGGGCCACCCGCGAGAAGGCGTCCCGGGGCGGGTCGTAGCGGCTGCGGGGAGGCGGCGGTCACCGGACGGTCTGTCCGGCGGGCCGGGCCTTTGCCCGGGCGTGGGCGACGCAGCGGACGCCGCGAGCACCGCGAGCACCGCGAAGGAGACGAGATGTCCCGGGAGGGGCACGCGATGCGGCGGGAGTGGGCCGAGTGGGCGGCCGAGCAGATCAGGCAGGCGTGAGGAAGACCGGGTTGGTGAAGGCGGCCAACGCCCCCGGCAGCGGCCCGAGGGCGGCCTCGTGCCGCAGCTCGGCGCGCACGTACGCCGCGCAGGCGGGCGTCGTACGCCACTCGACCGTGCCCGTGCCCGACACCGGCAGCGGATCGCTGGTGAACAGCACACCCTGGTCGGTGACGAAACGGACCGAGCAGCGCGGGGCACCGGAGACCTCCAGCCGGACCGTCACGGGGGTGTCGGCGGGCAGGGCCAGCCGCTCGCCGATGCCCGCCTGCTGCCCGCGCCCGCCCGTCACCGTGAAGGCGAGGGTCACGTTCTTCGACTCGGCCACGTACGAGCGTCCCGCGCGGATCCCTTCCTGGATCGCCTCCCGGGTCAGGTCGTCGGCGAGGACGACCGTCTGCGGCATGCCGACCGCGTCGGGGTCGCGGTGGGCGTCGCTGTTGCCCATCGCCGGGAGCCAGGGCCGCCCGTGCCGCACGGAGGCGACCAGCTGGTTGTCCCAGTCGGCCAGCGTCACCTCGTCGTCCGGGGTGTAGGGGCCGTTCCACACCTCCACGGCGTCCGCCTCGCCGAAGCCGAACTTCCAGCCGCAGCCGACGCAGGTGGCGTGCGGGTGGGCGGGGACGACCAGGCCGCCGGCGCGGCGGATCTCCCGTGCGAAGCGGGCCCAGCGGTTGTCGCGGGCCCGGTAGCGCCAGTCCACGAACGTGCCGGGACCGGTGCCGAGCGCCAGCACGTGGCCGTTGCGGGTGGTGACCTCCTCGCCGAGCATGATCAGCAGGTCGTCGCCCGCCTGGTCCGCCCAATGGGGGTGCGAGGAGTTGGTGTTGTGGTCCGAGGAGTTGATGAAGTCCAGGCCCGCCGCCCGGGCGAGGGCCGCGATCTCGGCCGGAGTGCGGCGGCCGTCGGAGTACCAGGAGTGCAGATGGCAGTCGCCCCGGTACCAGGCCCGGCCCCGCCCCTTCGCCCGGGAGGGCGGGTACACCGGCCTCGGGGTCCCGCCCGGCTCGCCGTAGGTCAGCGTGATCGTCAGCTCGTACGTCAGGCCCTGCGGCGCCACCGTGTAGGGGCCCAGCGCGACGTACCAGGTGCCCTCCCGTACCGGGCCGGGGAGGTAGCCCGGCGTCGCGTCGTCGGCGCGGACGAAGAACTCCGTGCGCGCGCCGCCCGACCAGCCCCGAAAGCCCCGGCCGCCCAGCTCGGTGCCGCGCTCGTCGAAGAGCCCGATGTCGAGTGCGTTGCCCTGGGTGCCGGCCGGGACCGAGGGCTTGTCGTAGGTGTAGGAGACCTTGATCTCCCGTACGCCGGCGGGGATTTCGACCGGCACGTAAACGAAGTCGGGGGAGCCGGGTGGCAGGGTGCCGTGCACCGTCCGGGTCTCCTCGCGCTGACCGTCCGCCGCTGCGAAGCTCACGCTTCCCAACGTAAGGGCAGCGGCCGCGCCCGTCACGAACAGCGCGCGCCTGCCGATCCCGTGAGCCTGATCGTGCGTGTCTTCACCCATGGTGGTCACTCTCCCGTCCGAGCGTGAACTCCCGTGAAAGAGGAGGCGATTGGCACCCCACAATGTGTCATGCGCGCGACGTTCAGGGCCACGGTGCGTCTCCAGGGGGCGCCGATCGTAGCGGGCGCCTGGCAAGGAAGACTCTTCTGTCATGAGGAGAATCGTCTGGCTCGTGTGGATCGCACTGCACTTCAACGAGTACGGCTACAGCCAGGGTCCGCTGCGCGGCACGGTCGGCACGGTCGTCGTACTGCTCACCGCGCTGCTGGTCGGCTACGCGCTGCACCGCCACCGGCCCGCCGCCCTGACCGCCGCCGCCCTCACCTGCGCCGCCGGCATCGGATGGCTGGCCTTCCACTGAGAGGTGTTCCCCGGCGACTCGGAGCAGGGCCGGGCGGCTGCTCTCCGGCCTGATCAACCCGAACGTATGCTCAAAGAATGACGACTTCCGCGACCCCCGGAACCGGCCCGACCGAGAACTCCATGCGTCGCGCCCTCAAACGCGCCCGGGACGGCGTCACCCTCGACGTCTCCGAGGCGGCGGTGCTGCTCCAGGCCCGCGGCGAGGACCTGACCGGCCTCGCCGCGTCCGCCGCCCGGGTGCGGGACGCGGGTCTCGAACAGGCGGGGCGTCCCGGGGTCATCACGTACTCGAAGAGCGTCTTCGTCCCCCTCACCCGGCTGTGCCGGGACAAGTGCCACTACTGCACCTTCGTCACCGTCCCCGGCAAGCTGCGCCGGGCCGGCCACGGGATGTTCATGTCCCCGGACGAGGTGCTGGACATCGCCCGCAAGGGCGCCGCCCTCGGCTGCAAGGAAGCCCTGATCACCCTGGGTGACAAGCCCGAGGACCGCTGGCCCGAGGCGCGCGAGTGGCTCGACGCGCACGGCTACGACGACACCGTCGCGTACGTCCGTGCGATCTCCATCCGCATCCTGGAGGAGACGGGGCTCCTGCCCCACCTCAACCCGGGCGTGATGACGTGGACGGACTTCCAGCGCCTGAAGCCGGTGGCTCCCTCCATGGGCATGATGCTGGAGACGACCGCGACCCGGCTCTGGTCCGAGCCCGGCGGCCCGCACCACGGCTCCCCGGACAAGGAACCGGCCGTACGGCTGCGGGTGCTGGAGGACGCCGGCCGTTCCTCCGTGCCCTTCACCTCCGGTCTCCTCATCGGCATCGGCGAGACGTACGAGGAGCGTGCCGAGTCCCTCTTCGCGCTGCGCAAGGTCTCCCGGGCCTACCACGGCATCCAGGAGCTGATCATCCAGAACTTCCGCGCCAAGCCGGACACGGCGATGCGCGGCATGCCGGACGCCGAACTGGACGACCTGGTCGCCACGGTGGCCGTGGCCCGGCACATCATGGGCCCGTCCGCCTGTCTCCAGGCCCCGCCGAACCTGGTCGACAGCGAGTACGAGCGGCTGATCGGCGCCGGCATCGACGACTGGGGCGGGGTGTCGCCCCTGACCATCGACCACGTCAACCCCGAGCGCCCCTGGCCGCAGATCGAGGAACTCACCGAACGCTCCCGGGCGGCCGGCTTCGAACTGCGCGAACGCCTCTGCGTCTACCCGGAGTTCGTGCGGCGCGGCGAACCCTGGCTGGACCCGCGGCTGCGCCCGCACGTGAGCGCGCTGGCCGACCCGGAGACGGGCCTCGCCCTCCCGGACGCGCCGGTCGAGGGCCGTCCGTGGCAGGAGCCGGAGGAGTCCTTCGTACCGGCCGGCCGTACGGACCTGCACCGCACGATCGACACCGAGGGCCGCACCGCCGACCGGCGTGACGACTTCGACGAGGTGTACGGCGACTGGGAGGCGCTGCGCGAGGCCGCCGCGCCCGGTATGGCGCCGGAGCGCATCGACACGGACGTACGGCAGGCGCTGCGCACCGCGGCCGACGACCCGACGAAGCTGACCGACGGCGAGGCCCTGGCCCTCCTCCACGCGGACGGCCCGGCGCTGGACGCGCTGTGCCGGGTGGCCGACGACGTGCGCCGGTCGGCGGTCGGCGACGACGTGACGTACATCGTCACCCGCAACATCAACTTCACCAACGTCTGCTACACGGGTTGCCGCTTCTGTGCCTTCGCGCAGCGCAGGACGGACGCGGACGCGTACACCCTCTCCCTCGAACAGGTCGCCGACCGCGCCCAGCAGGCCTGGGACGTGGGCGCGGTCGAGGTGTGCATGCAGGGCGGTATCCATCCGGATCTGCCCGGGACGGCGTACTTCGACATCGCCCGGGCGGTGAAGTCCCGCGTCCCCGGGATGCATGTGCACGCCTTCTCGCCGATGGAGGTGGTGAACGGCGCGACCCGCACCGGTATGCCCGTCCGCGAGTGGCTCACGGCGGCCAGGGAAGCCGGCCTGGACACCATCCCGGGTACGGCGGCGGAGATCCTGGACGACGAGGTCCGCTGGGTGCTGACCAAGGGCAAGCTGCCGACGGCCACCTGGACCGAGGTGATCACGACGGCGCACGAGCTGGGTATCCGCTCCTCCTCGACGATGATGTACGGCCATGTCGACCAGCCCCGGCACTGGCTCGGTCACCTGCGCACGCTGGCCCGCATCCAGCGCGAGACGGGCGGCTTCACGGAGTTCGTCACCCTCCCCTTCATCCACACGAACGCCCCGGTGTACCTGGCGGGCATCGCCAGGCCGGGTCCGACGACGCGGGACAACAGGGCGGTGACGGCGATGGCCCGCCTCCTGCTCCACCCGTGGATCCCCAACATCCAGACGAGCTGGGTCAAACTGGGCACGGAGGGTGCGGCGGAGATGCTCCGCTCCGGCGCGAACGACCTGGGCGGCACCCTCATGGAGGAAACGATCTCCCGCATGGCGGGCTCGTCGTACGGCTCGTACAAGTCCGTCCGCGAGCTGGTCGCCGTGGCCGAGGCGGCCGGCCGTCCGGCGAAGCCGCGCACCACGCTCTACGGCGAGGTGCCTCAGGAACGGCAGCGGGCGGCGGAGGCCTCCGACGGCCACCTGCCGGAACTGCTGCCCGTCCTGGACTGAGTACGATGATCCGACCCTCGACCTGACGAGGGGCCCCGTAGCGGAGGAGATGCGTACCCGTGGCTGCCCGACTGCCCTCGTGGGCCTGGGTCACCGGCCTGACGGCAGGCGCGACCGCGGCCGTCGTCGCCCTCGCCGTACAGGCGGACCACGGGCCGCATCCCACGGCCGCCGTGGCCAAGCCGAGAGCGTCCGCGTCGGCGAGCGCCCACACGTCCACGACTCCGAAGGCGCCGGCCACGCCCGCCGTGCCGGACGCCTCCGGCACGGGCCGCCGGATCGTGTACTCGGTGGGTGAGAAGCGCGTGTGGCTGGTGGACGCGACGGGCAGGGCGACCCGCACGTTCACGGTGTGGCCGGGCTCGGTGAGCCCGCAGCCCGGCCGTTACTCGATCACCCTGCGAAACCAGTCCCACAAGGGCTCGGACGGCGTGGAGGTGGAGCACATCATGTACTTCACCGTCGTGTCCGGCGTGAACATAGCCTTCTCCAACGCCCTCGACGGTGCCTCGCCGCCACCGGCGGACGGCCAGAAGCTGGGCGGCATACGCATGCACAAGGAGGACGGCGCCGCCCTGTGGGCCTTCGGCGACAAGGGGACGACGGTGGCCGTGGTCAGCTAGCGGTCTCCTGCCGGGTAGGCAGCTGGTTGACGATCAACGCGACCCCGCTGAGCACGAGGATCCGGGTCGCGGCGTCCAGCCCGTTCCAGCTCTTCGACTGCCACATCGCGAACCACTCACCACCGATCGCGATGAATCCGGCCCCGAAGAGGAGCAGCAGCATCAGCAGCCCGTAGGTGGAGACGCGCCGGGCGAGGTCGTGATCGCGCCGCGCCCAGAGATACGTGCCCCGGACGAGCACGAGGGCCGCCACCGTCTCCCACACGATGATCGCGACATAGGCGGTGTCCTGGAGCCCGGTGCTGGTGATCGCCCGCCACATCAGATCGGGATCCTTGAACGTGGTGTCCATCGCCAGCACATGCCGTACGAACTGCTGGTTGGTGCCGAAGTCGGTGATGTTCCCGAGGGCGACCAGGGCGATGTAGAGGGCGAGTATGCCGGTCAGGACGCCGGCGGCCAGAGTGAGGCCCGTGTTGCGTGTGGGGGTGGTGGTCATGGCTTGATTCTCTCTCGGCGGGACCGCCAACTCCCCCCTGCTTTGCGCCAGAACGCACGCGACCGCCCGCCGTCACGTACCGCGCCCCTCGACCGGGCCGGTGCCGCGACTGCCGTACGTCATCCATGGCCGTGGCATGAGCGCCGCGTCACCGTCGTACCGCCGAGGCCACCGGTACCGTACGAGGATCGAGCCACTCGCACCGTAGGTCACCGTGAGCGCCCAGACCGACGGCCCGTACGGACCGCTGATCCCCATGCCCGAGCTGACGCCGGACGCGTTGCGGGCGGCGGTCGCGCGCATCGCTCCGAGTCGGATTCCGGCGCTGACGCAGCACCTCTTCGAAGCCACGACCAACGCCCAGCAGACCCAGAGCCTTGCGCCGCTGCGTGCCTTCGTTCTCCCCCAGAGGGGGCACCCCCACCTGGGCCGTCTTCGTCGCCATCGAACGACATCCGGAACGAGCTGCTCGCCTGCACGAACTGGAGCGCATCGTGGACGCGGGGGAGCAGGACCCTACGACGGCCATCGCAGAGATCCGCGCGATCCGCGAGACGGCCGAGGCGGAGGCCGGGCTGTGACGGGCTGGGCTTGGGACTACAACCCGAGCGCCGAGTACGTCACCGGAGGGCTCCCAAACCGGGGGTGGTGGCGGAGGTGGAGCGACTCGCGACCGAGCTGGCGGCCTTGGGCCACGACGCCGTCAAGGTGGGGCGGCCTGCCGACCGCGAGGGCGGGCTGCGCGAGTTCGACATCCTCGGTGGGCGCGGTTTCATCAGCTTCCTCGCCGTACCCCGCCACGAGTGCGTCTACGTCTGCAACGTCACCTGGTACGGCTGACCCCGCACTGACGTCCCTGCCTCAGCGCACCGCCTCCCCCGTCACCACCGGCCGGACCTTCGTCAGCAGGAGGTTCAGGAACTGGTCGGGGTGGCGGAACGATGCGAAGTGGCTGGCGTTGCTGATGAGGGCGAAGTCCTTCACCGGGGCCGTGACCTCCTCGTAGAAGCGGCGGGCCGGCTCAGGCGGAGTGAGGACGTCGCTGTCGCCCTGGAAGAGGAAGACGGGGAGGCGGAAGGCGGTGCCCTCGGCGTATTCGTCGACCGTCATCGCCTGGGGGCCCAGGGGCTCCGAGAAGGTCTGGGCCTTGAGGTAGGTGCGCAGGTCGCGCAGGGTGTGGAGCGGGGAGAACCAGAGGGAGCGGATCACGACCGTCTTCATCGTGCCGTAGGTCAACGGGTCGGTCGTCACCACCGTCTTCGCGTACTCCGCCCACTCGTGGGCCGACCAGGCGGAACGGTCCGGGCCCATCGTCACCAGCTGCGCCAGCTGCTTCTTCTTGCCTGCCTTCTCCAGCCGCGCCAGCAGCGCCTCGTAGGCGGTGGTGTCACGGCCGCCGCCGATGATGTTCTGGTCGGTGCCGACGTACGCCGCGTACAGCTCGGGGTGGTTGCGGGCCAGGCGGAGGCCGGTCACCGTGCCGAAGCTGTTGGCGAGGAGGACCACCTTGTCCACGCCCAGGCGGGTGCGGATGTGCTGGGTGACCTCAAGGGCGTCCTGGTAGAGACGGTCGAGGGTCGGCTCGCCCTGGCCCCCGGGGCCGCCCGCCGCGAAGGTCCGGCCGGCGCCGCGCATGTCCCAGCGGACGATCGTGAAGTGCCGCTCCCAGGCGCGGGTGCGCGGGATGAAGATCAGGTTGGAGGCGCCGGGGCCGCCGTGGATCTCCAGGATCACGGGGTTCGTCCGGTCCTCGCCGCGGACGGAGATCCACTGGTCGATGCCGCCGATGCGGACGTACGAGGACTCGTCGATGCCGTTCGGCGTGGTGATCGCCAGTTTCTTGGCGAGAGCGCGGCGCTTGAGGGCGCGGTAGGTCAGCAGCATGGTGTTCCCCCTAAACTGTTTATGTCATCAGCTGTTTGCTGACGAGGTTTACGGTATATACAGTTGTCTGTGGAGTCAACGGGCTCCGCCGAAGTCGATGGGAGGGGCCCAGTGGCCGGACGGAGCAAGGAGCGACCCCGGGACGAGAACGGCGGTCCGCGAGCGACCCTCGCGCTGCTGTGGGGCGAGCAGGAGAAGCCCACCCGGGGGCCCAAGCCGAAGCTCACCCCGCAGCGCATCGCCACGGCAGCCGCCGAACTCGCCGACCGGGAGGGGCTGGATGCCGTATCCATGAGCAAGGTCGCCGGCGAGTTCGGGGTCTCGGCGATGGCGCTGTACCGGTACGTCCCCGGCAAGACCGAGCTCGTCGAGCTGATGGTGGAGGCCGTGCTGGAGGAGGGGCCGGACCTGGCCGGAGTGCCGGAGGGGGACTGGCGGGCGGCCGTACGGGAGTGGACCCGGCAGTGCGCGCGCGTCTACGCGGCTCACCCCTGGCTCCTCGGCGCCACCGCGCTGCGCCGCCAGATCATGGGGCCCTGCCAGCTGCGCTGGCTGGACGCGGCGCTCGCCGCCCTGGAGCCCGCCGGACTCGACGGGGCCCGGCGCCACCAGGTCTTCCTGCTCCTGATCGGACTCGTCCGCAATCTCGCCCAGCAGCAGAGCGACTACGACGAGACGCAGGACGCCGAGTGGAACCGGCTCTCCGCCGAGCTGCTCGCCCGGCACGCCGACCGCTTCCCGGCCCTCACCAGGGCCGTGGCCGAGGGCGCGTTCGAACCGAACGGCATCGATCCGCTTCAGTTCGGGCTCGACCGGATCCTCGACGGAGTCGAAGCGCTCGTAGCTGGGCGGGAATGACCCATGGAGGCTGATTTGCCCCCGTGAACGGACCATTCCCCGTCGATTACAGTGCCTAGCGTCGTACGGACGGACGGTGCCCTGAGGAGGTCTGCGTGGGTGCGACATCCGGCGCCGTCTGGGGCCGAGCCGAACAGCAGGACTTCCGCAGCCGGGTGCGCGGCGCCCTGCTCGGGGCCGCCGTGGGCGATGCGCTGGGCGGTCCCGCCGATCCGCTGTCCCTGGAGGAGATCCGGACCGCCTACGGCCCCGAGGGGCTGCTCGACCTGGCCTTCGGAGCGGGGCGGCGCGGTACGGTCACCCACCACACGCAGCTCACGCTGTTCACCGTCGACGGACTGATACGCGCCCAGGTACGGCGGGACACCGGCGCCTGGCATCCGCCGACCGATCTGCACCGGGCGTACCTGCGCTGGGCGGCCACCCAGCGGGACTGGGGGCCCGACGAGCGGCGCAAGGACGACGGCTGGCTCGCGCGCGAGGAGTGGCTGTACGCCCGGCGCGAGCCGACCCGGGCGCTGCTCCTCGGGTTCGGCGACGAGACCATGGGCACGCTGGAGTCGCCGAAGAACCCCGGTGAGCTGGGCCCGGAGGCGGTGGCACGGTCGGCGCCGTTCGGGCTGCTGGTCGGCTGGGAGCCGCAGCTGGTCGTACAGCTGGCGGTGGAGTGCGCGGCGCAGAGCCACGGGCATCCGATCGCTTATCTGTCGGCGGGCGCGTACGCCGTGATCGTGCACGGGCTGGCCCGGGGCGACAGCCTGGACGGTGCCGTGCAGCGGGCCCTGGCCCTGCTCGCCGCCCGGCCGGGCCACCAGCCCGTCTCGGACGCGCTGCAGCACGCGCTGGGGGCGGTGCGGCAGGGGATTCCCGGTCCGACGCGGGTGGAGGAACTGGCCGGCGACGGTACGGCGGACGGGCTGCTGGCGGCGTCCGTGTACTGCGCGCTGGTGGGGGAGGATGTGCGGCACGGGCTGTGTCTGGCGGTGAACCAGAGCGGGCCGTCGGCGGCGGCGGGCGCCCTGACCGGCGGTCTGCTCGGCGCCCTGCACGGCGAGACGGCCCTCCCGCCGGGGTGGCTGACGGAACTGGAGGGCCGTCCCACGGTGCTGGAACTCGCCGACGACTTCGCCATGGAGATGACCCAGGGCCCGGCCCTGCACGGGCCCGCCGGATCGTCGCCGGGGTGGCTGGCCCGGTATCCACGGGCCTGAGCGGGCACGGACGCCGGCGGGCAGGCGGGGATGTGACGACAGGGCCTAAGCCCGGGTGCAGGTGTGCTCCGTCGTGCTGCCGTTCTCGTCCACGTGCGTGATGTGCAGGACCCCGTTGGCGTACATCACCTCCAGCCGCTGACCGGAACCGGTGCCGGCCGTCCCGGGCGGCTGCCAGGGGAGGACCTGGTGCGCGTAGGTGCCGACCGACGCGGGGACGTTGGAGGCGGCGGCGCTCTGTCCGCCGGAGCTGTCACCGCCCATGTCCTCGGGGACGCTCATCACCAGTCGCCCGCCCTCGAGCGCCCAGGTGCCCTTGACCGACTTCCCGCTGCCGTTCATCGACCATGTGCCGTCGGCGATGTCCATGGAGTAGGAGAAGGGGGCTCCGGAGGAGGGCTTCGAGGTGACCTTCCATGAGCCACGGACGAACGCCGCGAACGCCTTTCCGGTCACCCCGGGTGCCGGGGACGCTCCGTTCCCCTTGTTCTCGTCGTTCCCCTTGCACGCCGCCAGCAGCGATGCGCCGACACCGACGGTGAGATAGCGCAGGGTGGTACGGCGGCCCACCAGCCGGGATGCCGCCCGCCACGCTTCGATGCTCATTCGTTCCCCGTTCCTGCCGATCAATGTCAACGGGCAGGCTACACAGACTGGTTGGGTGCTCCCACCACGTCGTCCCCGGCACTCGCCGGCACCGGTAGCGCGGCCATCGCAGCGCCGTCGGTGTTGACCTTCTCGATGATCGCCAGGCGTTCCGGTGTGTCCTCCGGCTTCACCCAGCCGATGACGATGTACAGGACGAGGGACACCGCCAGCGGGACGGAGACCTGGTACTGGAGCGGGACTCCGCCGGAGACGGTCCCGTTGACGGGGTAGTTGACCAGCCAGAACGCCAGCAGGCCCGCCGCCCAGCTGGTCAGCGCCGCCGTGGGGCCGGAGCGGCGGAACGGGCGGAGCAGGCCCAGCATCATCGGGATCGCGATCGGGCCCATCAGCCCGGCCACCCACTTGATGACGACGGTGATGATGTCCTTGAAGGCGGGGGAGTCGACCTGTGTGGCCACCGCCATGGACAGCCCGAGGAAGACGACCGTCGTCACGCGGGCGGCGATCAGTCCCGACCGCTGTCCCCAGGCCCGCGCGCGAGCGGACAGCACCGGTGCCACGTCGCGCGTGAACACCGCCGCGATCGCGTTCGCGTCGGAGGAGCACATGGCCATCGTGTGGGAGAAGAAACCGACGACGACCAGGCCCAGCAGACCGTGCGGCAGGAGCTGTTCGGTCATCAGGCCGTAGGAGTCGGAGCCGTCCGGCTTCCGGGCGTGGACCAGGAGCGGGGACATCCACATGGGGAAGAAGAGGACGACCGGCCAGACCAGCCACAGGACCGCCGACAGACGGGCGCCGCGCTCGGCCGCGTACGCGCTGCCCGTCGCCATGTAGCGCTGCGCCTGGTTGAGCATGCCGCCGTTGTACTCGAAGAGCTTGATGAAGAGGAAGGCGAGGAGGAAGACCGTGCCGTAGGGGCCGGCCAGCGGCTTGCCGTGGCCGTGCAGGGCCGGCTGGTTCCAGGCGTCGAGGAAGCCGATGTGCTGGTCGTCGAGCTTCAGGACCACGGCGGCGAACATCGAGACGCCGGCCAGCAACTGGATGACGAACTGGCCGAGTTCGGTCAGCGCGTCCGCCCACAGGCCGCCGATCGTGCAGTACACGGCCGTGATCGCACCGGTGATGAGGATGCCCTGGTTCAGGGACACGCCTGTGAACACCGACAGCAGGGTGGCGATGGCCGCCCACTTCGCGCCCACGTCCACGATCTTCAGGAGCATGCCGGACCAGGCGAGCGCCTGCTGCGTGGGCAGGTTGTAACGGTTCTTCAGGTACTCCAGCGGCGAGGCCACATGGAGTCGGGAGCGCAGTCGGTTGATGCGCGGTGCGAACAGCCTCGACCCGATGGCGATGCCGAGCGCGATGGGGAAGGACCAGGTGACGAAGGAGGTGACGCCGTAGGTGTAGGCGATACCCGCGTACCCGGTGAACATGACCGCGCTGTAGCCCGACATGTGGTGCGAGATGCCGGACAGCCACCAGGGCATCTTCCCGCCGGCCGTGAAGAAGTCGGAGACGTTGTCCACGCGCTGGTGCGACCAGACGCCGATCGCGACCATCACACCGAAGTAGCCGATGAGCACGGCCCAGTCGAGACTGTTCATGTGCTCGATCGTGAGTGTGGTCACATGAACGCGACAAGCAAGTGTGAGGTCAAGTCACTGCAAAATCGTTCGACTTGATGGCTGACGTTCAGACATATGAACGCCGGTGTGGCACGTCAGTTGCCTCAGCGCATCAGCTCTCCCGCGTTGACCAGCAGGGACTGCCCGGTGATGGCCCGCGACCGGTCCGAGGACAGGAACACCGCCGCGTCCGCCACATCCCCGTCCGTCGCCAGCTCCGGCAAGGCCATCCGCTCCGTCAGGCGGGCCAGGACCTCCGCCTCCGGCACCCCCTCCGTCTGCGCGGTGAAGGTGACGTAGGCCCGCACCGGCGGCCCCCACATCCAGCCCGGCAGGACGGTGTTGACCCGGATCCGGTGGGGTCCGAGTTCCCGTGCCAGTGAGTACATCGCGGCGGTCAGCGCCCCCTTCGAGGCGGCGTACGCGGCCTGCTTCACCTGAGAGGGGGCGGCGACGGCCGACTGGGTCCCGACGAAGACCACCGAGCCGCCCCCGCCCGCCTTC
This sequence comes from Streptomyces sp. NPDC007205, assembly GCF_040634095.1. Lineage (NCBI taxonomy): Bacteria > Bacillati > Actinomycetota > Actinomycetes > Kitasatosporales > Streptomycetaceae > Streptomyces > Streptomyces sp. NPDC007205. The sequence continues at coordinate 141,889 of NZ_JBEYEW010000003.1, read as the reverse complement.
AGCGCCGGCAGACAGGCGCGGGTCATCCGCAGGGTGCCGAGCAGGTTCACGTCGATGACCGACTGCCAGGTCGCGAAGTCCGCGTCCTCCAGGCCGCCGAAGTGGGAGTCCCAGGCGGCCACGTGCACCACCGCGTCGATGCCGCCGAACCGGGCCCGCGCGAGCTCCGCCAGCGCCGCGCACTGGGCCTCGTCGGTGATGTCCGCAGTCCGGTACGCCGTACGCGTGCCGTCCGGGTCGATCTCGGCCGCGCTCTTGGCGAGGTTCGCCTCGGTGCGCGCCCCGAGCACCGCGTTCCCGCCGTCCCGCACGACGGCCGCGGCGACCTGATGGCCGAGCCCGGCGCCGACCCCCGAGACGACCACGGTCTTGCCTGTGAGCAGGGACATCGATGCCTCCCGCGGTATGGCACTTCATCTGACGGGGCGTCAGAGTAGGGCGCACCACAGGAAAGGGGAAGCGCATGAGCGAGGACACCCGCAGCGAGCTGTACGGCGAGCTGGCCGCCGTCGGCCCGTACGGCGTCCGCCCGGGCCACGCCCTGATCACCATGGTCGAGCCGCACCCCGGCCACGAGTACGCCTACAACCGCTGGTACGAGGACGACCACTACTACGCCGGCGCGATGGCCATGCCCTGGATGTACGCCGGCCGCCGCTGGGTCGCCACCCGGGACCTCCAGCTCCTGCGGTATCCCGAGAAGTCGGCGGTCGCCCGGCCCGTCACCACCGGCTGCTACCTCTCCACCTACTGGATCACCGGCGGACGCTACGACGAGCACATGAAGTGGACCGTCGGCATCAACAAGCGCCTCAACCGAGACGCCCGGGTGTACCACGACCGTACCCACGTCTTCACGGCCTTCCAGGACCACGAGACGACGGTGTACCGGGACGGCGCGGCGGGCCCCAGGGACTTCCACGCCCTGGACCACCCCTACGCCGGGCTGGTGCTGGAGGTGATCGACAGCGAGTCGGCCGGGCAGCGGGCCGAGCTGCTGCAGTGGCTGCGCGTCCGGCACCTGCCGAAGCGGCTGTCCGGCTCCCCGGCAGCGATGGTGACCGTGTTCCGGCCCACCCCGCTGCCCGGCGACCGCATGACCTACGTCCGGCAGGTCGAGGGCGTGGACACCCGGCTGACCCTGCTGTGGTTCCTGGAGGCCGACCCGAGGGAGTGCTGGACGGAGCACTTCACCGGGCCGGCCGCGGACGTGTCCGACTCGGGGCTGGGCAGGGTGGAGCTGGTGGCGCCGTTCATCCCGACGATCCCGGGCACGGACACCTATGTGGACCGGCTCCGCTGAGGTTCAGGCCGTGCCGGGGCTCAGGGCGTCTTCAGCGCGTCCGGGCAGGGCGTGCCCCGGGGCAGCTGGTACGGCGCCGCCAGCCGGTAGGTACCGGGTTTCGGCGCCAGCAGCATCGTCCACTTGTCGCCCTTGGCGTCCTCCGGCGTCTCCATCAGGCACCCGTTGACGTTGACGTACGTCTTCGCCTTCGTCTCCTGCGGCGCCTTCAGGCTCTTGCCGTGCTCGTCGACGACGCTCAGCCACGGCGAGTACGGGATCCTGATCAGGATCCGCCCGGCCTTGCGCACCTGAAGCGTCATCTCGCCCTGCCCGGCGCGGTCCACCACCGCGTCGGGCTCGGCGAGCGGCGTCGGATCGGTCACCTGGAACAGCTGCCAGTTGGCGTCGCCCCAGACCTGCTTCAGATACGGCATCCCGCGCCGGAGCAGTTCCACCTCACGCTCGCCGCCGTCGCCGTCCGGGTCGTCCTTGGGCAGCACCACGAAGTGGACGGCCCAGCGCTGCAGCCACTCGTGGTAGTTCGCCGAGTTCAGGGTGTCGTCGTAGAAGAGCGGGTTGCGCTCCATGTCGGCCTGCCGGTTCCAGCCGCGCGCCAGGTTGACATACGGCGCGAGCGCGGACGCCTCCCGGTGCGAACGGGCCGGCACGACCTCGACGCGGCCCTTCTCGGCGCCGGCCTTCTGCAGCTGGTGGACGAGGGGGGCGAGCTCCCGGGCCCAGGACGCGGCCGGGGTCGTGTGCATGATGTCGTCGACCGTCTTGAAGCCGATCCAGCCGAGGAAGCCGAGGAGCGCCAGCACGGTCGCGTACCACCTGCGCGACCGGCGCACCGTGAACGGCAGCGCGGCGATGAGCGTCGCCCCCGCGAACAGCATCGGCAGCCGCGAGATGTTCGACCCGATCTGCGAGTTGATCAGCCACACCAGGAGCACGCCGACGCTGTAGACGGCGGCGGTCAGCCGGACGGTCACCCACTCCTTCGGCACCAGGAACAGGCACAGCAGGCCGTAGAGCAGGGGCAGTATCACCGACCCTATGGTCATCGGCTGGGTACCCGAGAACGGGAAGAGGAAGTAGGAGGCGGCGACCACCGCTGTCGGGGCGAGCCCCAGCGCCCAGGCGCCCGGCCGCCGCTTCTGCAGGAACAGGGCGACCGCGACCAGGCCCACGAACAGCCCCGAGACGGGCGAGGACATGGTGGAGAGACCGGCCAGGGGGGCGGCCGCCACCGCCTTCGCCCAGCGTTTGTGCCGCCACCGGTACGGCCAGCAGAAGACGGCCGCGACGGCGCCGAGCGCGAACATCGTGCCGAGAGCGAAGGTCACCCGGCCCGAGATCGCGTTGCACAGCAGCGCGAAGATCCCGGCGAGCGAGGCCCACAGCGGGTTCTTCACCGCCCGGCTGCGGATCATGACCAGGGTCAGCAGGCCCGCCGAGACGGTCCCGGCGATCATCATCGTCGTACGGACGCCGAGGACGGCCATCAGATACGGCGACACCACGCTGTACGACACCGGGTGCATGCCGCCGTACCAGGCGAGGTTGTACGCCGAGTCCGGGTGCCGGCCGACGAACTCCGCCCAGGCGTCCTGGGCCGCGAGATCACCGCCGCTGTTCGCGAAGGTGAAGAACCAGACGATGTGCAGGACCCCCGCGAGGGCCGTCATGGACAGCACGGGGTGGCGGAGCATCCGCTGCCGGAGGGGTTCGGCGGCGGTGAGGAGGCCCGCGAGCCGGCGCCGGCCGATGCCGTGACGATCACGCTCCGTGGCGCCGTCCGGGCGGGCGGCGCGACCGCCGGGCAGGCCGGGGCGACCGTCCGGGCGGTCGGTGCGACGCTCCCGGTCAGCTGTGGACAGGCGTATTCGCGGGCCGGATCCCGAGCCCGGATCGGCGTCGTCGGCGCGTGTCGGCTCCGCTGTGGCCACCTGAAGGCACTCCCCGTGTCCCGTCTTTTGTTCTCGGCCGTGGTCCGTGGTCTTCCGGCCGCTTCTGTTCCCGGCCGGGTCCCCTGGTGTTCCCGGCCGCGTTCCGTTCAGTTCGCGGTCGTGTCCCGTGACCGGCGAGCTGCCCCGATTCGTGACGCTAGCACGCAGCCCGCCGCGGGGCTCCCGGGTGGGGGCTCCGCGGCGGGCTGCACGGGGGGGCAGGGCGTGGTGCGATCAGCCCAGGCGGGTCAGCTTGGCGCCGAAGCCGGGCTGAGCCAGGTCCTTCTGCAGGGCCACCGGGACCTTGACGGAGCCGGCCGAACCGTCACCCACGGTGAGTGCGCCCACCCGGGTGCCGGCCTTCGCGGTGTGCGGCACCTTGCCGGAAGTGAAGGACAGCTTCACCTTCAGGCCCGCCCAGCCGACGGCCGGGACGTCCTTGGTGAGCACGACCGGGGTCTGGCCGCCGAGCTGGTCGTCCACATAGCCGACCACGTCGCCCTTCTTCAGGATCTTCACCGAGGTCAGCGCGTTCTGGGCGGCGAGCAGCGCGGTCTTGCTGACGTCGTTGACCGTTCGGAGGATCGACGTCCCCCGGTGCTGGCCGAGGATCGCGCCGACGATCGTCACCGTCTGGCCGCCGACCTGCTTGCGGGAGGCGAAGAGCAGGTTGCCGCCCGCTGCGGTGGTGCTGCCGGTCTTGATGCCGATCGCGCCGATGCGGAACGGCAGCTCGTTGACGTTGTTCCAGAAGTGGCCGGTGGGGTCGGTCCAGCTGGCCGCGCTGGTGATGGCGACCAGAGCCGGGATCTTGGTGACCGCACGGCCCAGCTTCACCTGGTCCTCGGCCGTGGAGACGGTGGACGGCGTCAGCCCCGAGGGGTCGGTGTACTTCGTGCTGGTCATCCCCAGCTCCTTGGCGGCGGCGTTCATCTTCTTCACGAACGCCGCCTCCGAGCCCGCGTCCCAGCGCGCCAGCAGCCGGGCGATGTTGTTCGCGGAGGGGATCATGACGGCCGACAGGGCCTGCTTCTCGGTGAGGTGGTCGCCGGCCTTGACGGTGTTGAGTGTGGACTCGCCGCCGCTCTTGTCGTAGCCGCCCTCCTTCTCCGCCTGCGGGTCCACCTTGATCCTCGGGCCCTCCTGGCCCGCCTTCAGCGGATGGTCCCGGAGGATGATGTACGAGGTCATCGTCTTGGCGACCGAGCCGATGGCCACGGGCGTCTGCTTGCCGAAGTGGCCCATCGTGCCGATGCCGTCGCCGTCCATCCAGCCCTGTCCCTCGCTCGGCCAGGGCAGGCTGGTCGTGCCGTCGAAGGTGTAGCTGTCCCTGGCGGTGAGCGCGAGGGCGGGGGACGGCAGCGGGCGGAGGGTCTGTACGACCGCGAAGACGACCGCCAGGAGCAGGACCAGGGGGGTCCAGATCTTCACCCGGCGCACGATCGTGCGGACCGGGGTCTCCGGGGGCGGCGGAGTGTTCGTCAGCTCCGCCAGGAGGTCCAGCGGGGGCTTCGGGGGCAGGGGCTGCTGGGTGGTGCGCTCGGGGCCGACCTGGGGGACGGGGGTGGTGACGTCCGGCTTGGCGGCGGGCTTGGCCGCCGGTGCCATGTCGTTCTTGAGCGCGACGAACGTGCTGGTGCGCTCGGGGTCGGACTCGGGGGTCCTGGGGGTGTCCGGCTTGCTGCCGAGCTTGAGCATGGTCGTCGGCTGGTCGACCTGCGGGGCCGGCTTGGGCGGTATCGCCTTGAAGACGGTGGTGGGCTGATCGACGGCTGCGTGCGGGGCTTTGGCGGCGTGGGTGCCCTCCGCCTCGGCTTCGCCTTCGGCGTCGGTGTCGTTCCCACCCGCACCACCCGTGCGGGTCTCGTCGTCGGCCGCGGGTGGCCCCTCCGGGGCGTCCTCGCCGTCGGCGTCCTCGGGCCCGCCCTCGTCCCCCTCCGCCTCGGCTTCGCCGCCGCCCGCCTCAGCCTCGGCTTCGGCGCCGCCGGCCTCCGCCTTCGTGTCGGCTTCGCCTTCGGCGGTCCCGGCCTCGGCCTTAGCGTCGGCTTCGACGCTGCCGGCCTCCGCCTTAGCGTCGGCTTCGCCTTCGCCGGTCTCTGCCTTCGCGTTGGCTTCGCCTTCGCCGGTCTCTGCTTTCGCGTCGGCTTCGACGCTGCCGGCCTCCGCCTTTGCGTCGGCTTCGCCTTCGGTGGTCTCGGCCTTCGTCGTCTCAGCCTTCGTCGTCTCAGCCTTCGTCGTCCCGGCCTTCGTCGTCCGGGCCTTCTCCGTCCCGGTCTTCGCGTCAGTCTCTGCGTTGCCGTCCGTGTCGGCCGCGGAGTCCGGTTCTGCCTTCGCTTCCGCGGCGGCCTTCTCGTCGTCCGTGTCCGGCTTCTTCTCCGCCTTTGCCTTCACGTTCGCTTCTGCGTCGGCCTTCTCGGTGTCGTTACCGGCCCGGTTCTGATCGGCCGTCGCGTCGTTCTCGGGGGTGTCCGCCCCGCGTACCCATGCCGAGACCGCTTCGCGGAGGGCGGTGTCCTCCTCGGGGGTTTCGCGTATCGACAGGATCTTCGTCGCGGTGTCCACGCCGCCGGAAGAGGAATCCTTCTCGCGGGAGACCGCGAGGCGCGGATCGCGGGCCTCGGGAACCGGACCCGCGCTCCCCGACGTCGGTTCTGCCGACGACTGACGCTGCTTCGACCTGTCGGGGGACTCGCCCGCCACCGATGCCTCCTCCATGCGCCGCACGCCCACGCGCGCGCCCTGTCCGAACCATGTACCAGTGTCCTGTGTGAGGGCTTGGCCCCTGCGGTAGACGAGAACGACATACCTGCCGGTTCCCTCACGAACCGGTCACGCACCCTCGACAGACCAATGTGAGAGGGGTCACCCTGTCATTCATCCACGCGGGGAGGCATGGATGGGCAGGAGCCGCAGAACACTTCCGGAGGAGCTTCTGTTGCTCGCACTGGACCCGGCCACGGGTACCACTGCGCAGCCGCAGTCGCTCGACCTCGGTCTGGCCGGTGCACAGCTAGTGGAGCTGGCGCTGGCCGGACGGATAGCCCCAGACGGGGATCGTATCGCCGTGGTGGTGCCACGGCCGACTGGAGATCCGACTTTGGACTGCGCGTTGGAGTTGCTGCGACGGCGTGGCGCTCCCGTGCGGGCTGTTCACTGGATCGGCGGGCCTCGGCTGGGGCTCCGTCAGACCTACCTCTCGCATCTGGAGCGGTGCGGCATGGTGCACGCCGTGGCCGGTCAGATGTGCGGGGTACTGCCGACGACTCGCTATCAGGCGACGGACAACGAGATCAGCCGGGAGATCCGAGCCCGGCTGGACTCCGCGATCCGCACCGGCGTTCCGCCGGACCCGCGGACCGCGGCGCTCGCCGCCCTGGCGCACGCCGTCGGCCTCGGCAAGCATCTGTATCCGGGGAACGAGGGCAGGTCCTCGCGTTCCCGGTTGCGGGATCTGATCCGGCACGACCCCATGGGGGGTCTTGTCGCGCATGCCGTGATGGACGTACAGAACGGCGCTGCCGCGCAGCCGCGCCGTGGACCGGCCGCCACCGGTCGGCAGGGCGCGGCCGGTGCCAGGCCCGCGGTGGAACCCGCACGCGGGGTTCCGATGCAGCCGCACCGTGGATCCATGGCACGCGCCGTGGCCCACTGAGCCGTAACCCCCGTCCCCCAGGCCCGGTTCGGGAGCCGCTGGTCCGAGCGGGGCGGTGAGATCCTCGCGGTCTCACCGCCCCGCTCGACTGCTTCCCGGCCCCCATCGGGTGGCGAGCCATGGCGAACTGACGCGTACGCGCCGCATATCCACCATTTCCCAGCGGTAGAAAGCACCTTGGTGGCAGTCTGCTCAGCAGCAGATACGGAAAGTGTTAAGCAACAGGCAGGCAGCCGGAGGTGCACGTCCCGTGGCGTCCAATGTCAATCCCACCGTCAGGCGGCGCCGGCTGGGCCAGGAGCTGCGCAGGCTCCGCGAGCTCAAAGGCATGACGGCCGAGGAGGTGGCCGAGCGACTGCTCGTGTCGCAGTCGAAGATCAGTCGGCTGGAGAACGGCCGCAGAAGCATCAGTCAGCGCGATGTGCGCGACCTGTGCGGAGTGTACGAGGTCGAGGACCAGCGGATCGTCGACTCGCTGATGGAGATGGCGCGGGACTCGCGGCAGCAGGGGTGGTGGCACACCTTCGGGGACATCCCCTACAGCGTGTACATCGGGCTGGAGACCGACGCCGAGTCGCTGCGGGTCTATGAACCCCAGCTGGTGACGGGCCTGTTGCAGACGCGTGCCTACGCGGAGGCGCTGGTGCAGGGCGCGCTGCCGGAGACGTCGACCGCCGAGATCGAGAAGCGGGTCCAGGTGCGGATGCGCCGACAGGAACGTATCACCGCCGAGAACAACCCGCTCCGGCTCTGGGTCGTGCTCGACGAGGCGTCGTTGCGCCGGGTCGTCGGCAGCAAGCTGGTGATGCGCGAGCAGCTGGAGCATCTGATCGAGATGTCCCAGCTGCCGCACGTCACCGTGCAGGTGCTGCCGTTCGAGGTGGGCGCGCATCCGGGGCTCAACGGCCAGTACGCGATCCTGGAGTTCACCGACGCGGCCGACTCCAGCGTGGTGTACCTGGAGGGCGTCACCAGCGACCTGTACCTGGAGAAGGCCCAGGACGTGCAGAGGTACGCGGTGATGTACGAACATCTGCGGGCGCAGTCCCTCAATGTGGAGCAATCCCGGCAGTACATTGCGAAGGTGGCCAAGCAGTACGCCGAATGAGCCGCTGTCGCGGAGGGCGCCGGATCGTACACCGTCGGTCGGCTTCAGCGGAAGGCCCCCTGGAATATGCCATCCGGTTGAGTGAACGACTACTCCAGCAGTGGCAGTTGCCCGGTAGCGTCGATCACGCCAATCAGACGACACGGTTGGCGTGAACCGCACTATCGCAACTCGCAACAGGAGTGGACATGGCACTGATTCAGGGCGCTTCGGAGACGTGGATGAAGTCCTCCTATTCCGCGGGCAACGGCGCCTGCGTCGAGGTCAAGTCGCCCACCGACGCCGCCGAGCTCGCCGTCCGTGACTCCAAGGCCCTCGAAGGCCCGATCCTGGCCTTCCCCGCTGACGCGTGGAACGCCTTCGTGGCCTCGGTCAAGGCCTAGGGGGCACTCCCTGACCTTCGTCCGTAAAGCCTCCCCGAGGAAGACAACTTCACAAGCACCACCAGAAGAGCCCTCTCGACCAGTCGCCGTCCTTGCCGAGGGGGCTCGGTCGCGCCCGGCCAACGCGCCGATGCCACCGGGCGGATCCTCGCCGCCCGGTGACAGGGACGTCCGGCCCTGCCCCGGGGGCAAGGCCGAGCCGGGCTCAGCCGAGCTGGGCCTCGATGGCCGTCACAACCGCGTCCGCCTCCGGCTCGGTCTGCGGCGAGAAGCGGGCGACGACCTGGCCGTCCCGGCCGATCAGGAACTTCTCGAAGTTCCAGCAGATGTCGCCGCTGTGCCCCTCCGCGTCCGCGAAGCCGGCCAGCTGCTCGTACAGCGGGTGCCTCCCGTCGCCGTTCACCTCGACCTTCTCGGTGAGCGGGAAGGTCACGCCGTACGTCGCCGAGCAGAACTCGGCGATCTCCTCGGCGGTGCCGGGCTCCTGCCCGAGGAACTGGTTGCAGGGCACGCCGAGCACGGTGAAGCCGCGTGCGGCGTAGCGTTCCTGCAGCTTCTCCAGTCCCGTGTACTGCGGGGTGAGGCCGCACTTGGAGGCGACGTTCACGATCAGGACGGCCTTGCCCTGGTACTGGGAGAGGTCGGCGGGGCCGCCGGTGAGGGCGTTGATTTCTACGTTCAGCACGTTGGTCATGCCTGGATGCTAGGCGCTCCGCGGGGCGGGCCGTCGTTCGGCTGCGGGTCCGCTGCGGTTGCTCGCTCCCCTTACCGGCGCTGTCCTGCCGCCTCCATCAAGACGTCACCTGCCGCTGTCCTCGTGTACAGGACCGAGCGGCCTGCTCTGCGCCTCTCCACCAGGCCCGCCTCCCGCAGCACCTTCAGATGGCGGCCCACCGAGCCCAGGGTCTGGCCGGTCACCGCGGTCAGGTGGGTGGTGCTCATGGGGGCGGCGAGGAGGAGCAGGACCTCGGCGCGGGAGGTGCCGAGGAGCGCGGACAGGGCTGACGGGACGGTGCCGGAGCCGGTGTCGGCGAGGGCGCCTGCGCAGGGGTAGATCGCCGCGTAGCGCACCCCGTCCTCCCAGGCCACCCAGCCCGCCCGCTGGACGGTCACCGGCACGAAGAGCAGTTCGGCGCCGGAGATCTCGCGGGGCGGGTACGCGTGGAGGTTGATCTGGAGGCGGTTCTCGCCGAGCCACCGGGTGCGTCCGGGGCGCAGGGCGTCGAGCACGCTCACCCAGCCGCCCCGGCTCACCTGCGCGGTCCGGGCGACCACGTCCGCCTCCAGCACCCGGCGGCGCCGCTCCCAGGACGGCCGTACGGTCTCCTCCCACACCCACTCCAGGAGTACGGCCGCCCGCTCGGGCAGGTCGTCGCGGTCCAGTTCGGCGGGGAGCGGGCCGGCGAGCGCGGTGCGCAGATGGGCGCGGGCCGCGTCGGGCGGGGTCGCGCGCACGCGGGCCACCTCGTCGGGGAACCGCTCGCCGTCGCGGGGCGCGGGCGTCAGGAAGTCGGCGATCCAGTTCCGGCCGAGACCCGCCCGTACCAGCCGTGCCGTCACCGGGTCGGCCCGCAGGCGCGCCCGGTAGGCGGGGAGGTGGGAACGCAGCCACCGCTGCTCACCGGGATGCGCGGCGTCCCCCGCGTGCAGCAGCTTCAGGCAGGCGAAGGTCTCGGCGAGCGGCGAGATGACGAACCGGCTGCGGGCGAGCGTGTCCGCGTTGAGCCGCCACCAGCCCACCTGGGCACCCCCTTGCGGTCGTACGGCCTTTCGCGCTGCCGCGAAACAATAACGGTGGTGTGCGTGCCGCCCGAGACTCCGGGGCATGCCCAGTTACCGATCGCTGTTCCGTACCCCGGAGTTCGGCCCGCTCTTCCTCGGCTCGGCCGCGCAGACCGCCGCGCAGACCGTCGGCGGGCTGGCCCTGGCCACGCTCGTGTACCGGGCGACCGGCTCGCCGCTGTTGTCGGCGGTGAGCATGTTCGGTCCCTCGCTCGCCCAGGTGCTCGGCGCCACCTTTCTGCTGTCCGGCGCCGACCGGCTGCCCCCGCGTACGGCGCTCGGCGCGGTCGCGCTGGTCTTCGCGGCCGGGACGGCGGCGCAGGCGCTGCCCGGACTGCCGGTCGGCGCGGTCTTCGGTGTCGTGCTGGCGCTGGGGCTCGTGGCCTCGCTCGGCGGCGGGGTCCGCTGGGGGCTGCTGAACGAGGTGCTCGGCAGGGACAGCTATCTGCCGGGGCGTTCGCTGTTCAACATGATGAGCGGGCTCATGCAGATCGCCGGGTTCGCCACCGGGGGTGCTTTGCTCGCCGCGCTCTCCCCGCGCGTGTGTCTGCTGCTGGCGGCGGCCCTCTATCTCACGGCCGCGCTGGTGCTGCGGCTCGGGCTGACCGCGCGTCCGCCCCGGGCCACGGGCCGTCCCTCCGCCTCGGCCACCTGGCGCACCAACGCCCTGCTGTGGTCGTCCCGTGCACGCCGTCTCACCTACCTGGGCCTGTGGCTGCCCAACGGAATGGTCGTCGGCTGCGAGTCGCTGTACGTGTCGTACGCGCCGCACGCCGCCGGCACGCTGTTCGCCTGCGGTGCGTTCGGGATGTTCGCCGGGGACGTGACGGTCGGCCGACTGCTGCCGCCCGCCGTACGGCGCCGGCTGGCGACCCCGCTTCTGCTGCTGCTCGCCACGCCGTACCTGGTGTTCTGGGCGTATCCGCCGCTGCCCGTGGCGATGGTGTGCGTGGCGGTCGCCTCCGCCGGGTTCGGTGCGAGTCTGGTCCAGCAGGAACGGCTGATGGAGCTCACCCCGGGCGGACTCGCCGGTCAGGCCCTCGGATTGCACTCGGCGGGGATGCTGACCTTCCAGGGGGTGAGCGCGGCGCTGGCCGGGGCGGTGGCGCAGGTCACCTCGCCCGCCGCGGGGATGACGGTGATGGCGGCGGGCTCGGTGTGCGTCACGCTCGCGCTGGCTACGGCCGGCCGTCGCTCTCCGGAGCCGGTGCAGGTGCAGGGGCAGGGGCACGGGCAGGGGCAGGAGCCTGCCGGGGCACGCCCAGGTCGGCGTCGATCTTCTGGACGGCCCGGTCGAAGTAGCGGAGAAGCTCGACCGGGAAGGGCATGACGAGGGTCGAGTTCTTCTCGGCTGCCACCTCCACGACGGTCTGGAGCAGGCGCAGCTGCATGGCCTCGGGGGTGTCGGACATGATCCTGGAGGCGTTGGCGAGCTGCTGGGCCGCCTGGAACTCGCCGTCGGCGGTGATGACCCGGGCCCGCCGCTCCCGCTCGGCCTCGGCCTGACGGGACATGGACCGCTTCAGCGACTCCGGCAGCTGGACGTCCTTGATCTCGACGCGGTCGATGTGGACGCCCCAGCCGGCGGCCGGGCTGTCGATCATCAGGGCCAGTCCCTCGTGCAGCCGCTCCCGGTCGGAGAGGAGGTCGTCGAGGTCGCTCTTGCCGATGATGGAGCGCAGCGAGGACTGGGCGACCTGGCCGACGGCGAAGACGTAGTCCTGGACCTCGATGGCCGCGCGCACCGGGTCGGTCACCCGGAAGTAGACGACGGCGTCGACCTTCACCGACACGTTGTCCCTGGTGATGCCCTCCTGCGTGGGCACGGGCATGGTCACGACCTGAGTGTTCACCTTGCGCATCCGGTCGGCGAACGGGATCAGGAAGGTGATGCCGGGCTGCCGGTGCTCCGGCAGCGCCTTGCCCCAGCGGAACACCACCCCGCGCTCCACCTGGTTGACGACCCGCATCCCGCTCTTCAGCACGAGCAGCAGGAGCAGCACTATGACGACCACTGCGACGACGGTGCCTTCCATCGGCACTCCCATCTCCGACGCGTTTTCCGTCCGGTACAGGACAACGGGGAGGACACCGTGGCGGGGGTCGGCGGATGCGGCCGGGGCGTCAGGGAAACGTAAAGAAAGCCGGGCGCCGCACGCGGCGGGCCTGTCGCCCGGCTGACCGGGCCTCCAGTGGGCCTGGAGCGGGAGCGGGCAGCGTGGGGGTAGTCGGGCCGCCGGAGCCGGGTGGCCGTTGTCACTGAGGGGAGACGCCGTGTCCCAGGCGGTCAGGAAGACGTATGCGCAGGTCTCCGGGGAGGTCTATGCCGAGGTCCGGACGTTCTACGCATGGCAGATGCGCCGGGTCGACGCGCTGGACATCGAGGGGTTCGCCGCCACGTTCACCGAGGACGGGGAGGTCGTGCACGCGGGCGGGGCCGTGCAGCGCGGGCGGGAGGAGATGCTCGCGGGGATGCGGGCCGCGCTGCCCCGCTACCGCGACATCGCGGTACGGCACTGGTTCGACCACGTGCTGATCGAGCCGGACCCGGCCGACGCGGACACCCTGCACGTGTCGTACTACTCGCTCGTCACCCAGACCGACCGCGAGGGCAACGTCGTCTTCGAGCCGACCTTCACGGTCGAGGACGAGCTGGTGCGCCGGGGCGGAGTCCTCTACACCCGGCGCCGGGTGATCCACCGTGACACCCCGGTGGAGCCGCCCGTGCACGCCGGCTGAGCCCGGGAGGACGACGAACGGGGATGCGCCGGGCGGTCGTACACCGTCCGGCGCATCCCCGTTGTGCTGCCCGGTGGCTCAGGCGTGGCAGGCGGGCAGGCCGCCGTGGAAGGCGACCATCTCCTTGAAGGACGCCACGACGTCGAGCCGGGCGCCCGGGGCCAGGCCCTGCTGTTCGGCGTAGGCGCGGTGCAGATTGCCCACCAGACGCTCGGCGTCGACCAGATCGGCGAACTCGCCGAGGCCGGCGCGCTCCGCGGCCTGGAGCGGGGTCAGGCCGTCGCGCAGGCCGTCCGCGGCCAGGCCCTCCAGCAGCCGCAGATACGCCTCCGTGAAGTCCAGCAGCTCCGGGCCGCCGACCGGTCCGTGCCCCGGGACCACGGTGCGCGGGCCCAGCGCGCGCAGCCGCCGCAGAGCCTCCAGCGAACCGCTGACCGAGCCCATCAGGACGTACGGGGTGACACCCGACCACACGACGTCGCCGGTGAACAGCACCGCCCGCTCGGGGACCCACACCACCACGTCGTTCGCGGTGTGCGCGGGGCCCACATGGAGCAGTTCGGCCCGCAGGCCGCCCGTGTGCAGCGTCAGCGTGTCCTCGAAGGTGAGCGAGGGCAGGGTGAGCGGCGTCTCGCCCCACTCCACCTGCGGCCACAGTCCGCGCAGGTGCAGACCCGCCTCCGCGCTGTCCGCCCGGGTCCCGGCATGCGCGACGACCAGCGCCCGGGGCGTGAACTGGCCGTTGCCGAAGGTGTGGTCGCCGTGGAAGTGGGTGTTGACCACGAAGTCCACCCCGCCGGGCACGACCCGCTCGACGGCCTCGCGCAGCCGCCGGGTACGGGCCTCGGTGGCCGCCGTGTCGACGAGGACCGCGCGGTCCTCGCCGACCACCAGGCCCGCGTTGTTCACGCACCATCCGCCACCGGGCTGCACATACGCGTACACCCCCTCCGCCACCCGCTCCAGTGACGGCGGCGCCTGGACCGGAGCGCTCATGCCGCCCTGCCCCGGTCCACCGCGGCCGGCGCGGCAGCGGCGAGGTGCGCGTACGCGCCGCGGTGGAAGACGAGCGGCTGCGCCTCACCGGGCCGGTTGTGCACGGTCACCACCCGGCCGATGAGCAGGACGTGGTCGCCGGCCTCGTGCTCGTCGTACAGCTCGCACTCGAAGTACGCCTCGGCCGAGGGGACCACGGCGTGACCGAGCACCCCCTCGACCGCGCCGAGACGCGCCATCGCGGCCCGGCCCGCCGGGCGGTCCGGACGGCAGAACTCCTGGGCGAGGTCGCGCTGCGGCTCGCCGAGCACGTTCACGGCGAAGCCCCCGCCGCGCACGATGTGCGGACGCATCCGGCCGTCCGCCTTGACCGATACCAGCAGCAGCATCGGATCGAGGGACACCGAGGTCAGACTGTTCAGGGTCATGACGATCGTGTCGTCGCCGCTGCCCCGCGTGAGCAGGGTGACCCCGGTGGGGAAGCGGCCCATCGCGGCCCGGAAGGCGGCGACGTCGGTGGTGGGTTCGGCGAGCAGCGTGCCACCGGTGTCGGTCATCGGTCAGGCTCCGTCTCTCGTAGCGGGGTCGGCGGCGGTCGGAGGGAATCAGTAGTTGCCCAGGCCGCCGCAGACGTTGAGCGCCTGGGCGGTGATGGAGGCGGCGGTGTCCGAGGCGAGATAGCCGACCAGGCCCGCCACCTCCTCGGGCGTGGAGTAACGGCCCAGCGGGATCTTCGCGTTGAACTTCGCGAGCATGTCCCGCTCGCTCACGCCGTAGTGGTCGGCGTAGCCCTGCCGGACCCGCTGTGCCATCGGCGTCTCGACATAGCCGGGGCACACCGCGTTCACCGTGATGCCGGTCTTCGCCAGCTCCTTGCCCACGGCCTTGGTGAAGCCCACGACGCCGTGTTTCGAGGCCGAGTAGGGCGCGGCCAGCTCGACGCCCTGTTTGCCGCCGGTGGAGGCGATGTTGATGACGCGGCCCCAGTCGCCGTCCCGCATCCGCCCGGTGCTCAGCACCTCGCGGGTCACCCGGAACGTGCCGTTGAGGTTGGTGTCGATCACGTCGAGCCACAGGGCGTCCGGCAGCTCGGCGGTGACGCCGCCGCCGCCCCGGCCCGCGTTGTTGACGAGGATGTCGATCCGCCCGTACGCGGCCACCGCCGCCTCCACGGCGGCCTTCACCTGCTCGCTGGAGGTGACGTCGCAGACCGCGCCGGAGACCTCCAGGCCCTCCTCGCGCAGCCGCTTCACCATCGCGCTGACGCTTTCCTCGGCGCGCGCCACCCCGAACACCGCCGCCCCCTGCCGGGCCAGCAGCTCGGTCACGGCCAGCCCGATCCCGCTGGTCGCGCCGGTGACGAAGGCAACCCGTCGTCCCGCTTCTGTCATCGTGCTCTCCCAAGAGGTCGTGGGCCGGGAACGGGACGACCGTGACCGGGGGGCCTAGGACGCGGCTTGCCTCTGGCCGGAGCGGGTGCGGGCCGCGCCCCGAAAGGGGCGCGGGGAACTGCGCGACCGGCCACGACGGCGCCGCAGCCGAAAGACGACCCATCGCGGCACCACCGGCGGTCCGGCGCATATCGAGCCCCACACGCCAGCGTGAGCGAACCTGTGCAGCCCCTGACGAGGAGGACCCGTGCCCGAAAAGACACAAACCATCCCCGATGTGCGCAAGTCGGTGACCGTCGAGGCCGGCGCAGCGGACTGCTTCCGGGTGTTCACCGAGCACCCCGCCGAGTGGTGGCCGCCCTCCCATGTGCTGGTCAAGAAGGAGCGGGCCGGGCTCGCCTTCGACCCGGGTGTGGGCGGCCGGTACTACGAGTGGGACGTGGAGGGCACCGAGATCGCCTGGGGCCGGGTCCTGGAGTGGGAGCCGGGCCGCCGGCTCGTCATGACCTGGCGCATCGACGGCAACTGGCAGTCCATCCCGGACGACGAGCGGGCCAGTGAGATCGAGGTCGACTTCGAGCCCGTCGACGCCACGCACACCAGGGTGTCGCTCGCACACGTCAAGCTGCACCGGCACGGCGAGGGCGCCGAGCGGATCTTCCGCGCCCTGGACGGCCCCAGCCCGGGGGAGACCCTGGAGCGCTTCGCGCAGGCCGTCGCGCGCGGCGTCTGACCGGTCTCGTCACGACAGGAGGTCACAGGGATGGGACACGACTCCGACAACGCAACAGGACTGCTGCCCGCCGCCGACAAGCTGGCGCTGCTCGCGGCCGAGCACGCCCCCGAGGCGGACCGGCGGCGCGCGCTCGCCCCGGCGGTCACCGGGGCACTGACCGAGGCCGGGTTCGCCCGGCACTTCGTGGCCGGGCGGTGGGGTGGCAGCGAGGGCACGTTCGGTGAGCTGACCCGTGCGGTCCTCACCGTCGGCGAGGGCTGTGCGGCCACCGCGTGGTGCGCGTCGCTGGCCGCGTACTCGGCGCGGTTCGCCGCCCACCTGCCCGCCGAGGGGCACCGGGCGCTGTGGGGCGAGAGCCCGGACACGGTCATCGCCACGGGGCTCATGCCGGCGGGGCGGGCCCGGCCGGCCGACGGCGGCTGGCGGCTCGCCGGCCGCTGGGCGTACGTCAGCGGCATCGACTTCGCCGACTGGGCGCTGCTGTGCGCGGCGGTGGCCCCGCCGGACGGTGACGGGCCGGCGGAACTGCGGTTCTTCGCGCTGCCCCAGGACGCGTTCAGCGTCGAACGGACCTGGGACAGCGTGGGGATGCGGGCCACCGGCAGCCACACGGTCGTCGTGGACGACGTCCTCGTACCGGACCATCTGTCGTTCGCCCGTGCCGACATGCTCAGCGGACGCAACGCCACCTCCGACGTGCCGGCCCACAACGTGCCGTTCCAGGCCGTCGGCGGGCTGACCTTCATCGCGCCCGTGGTGGGCGCCGCCGCCGGTGCGCTGCGGGCGGCAGGCGGGCTGCTGACCGGGCGCAAGCGCACCGTCACCGCCGAGACCAAGCTGGTACGGGCCTCCGGGCGCATCGACGCGGCCCGGCACCTCGTCGAGCAGAACGCCGACGTCCTCGACACCCGCGCCTTCACGCCCGAGCTGATGGCACGCAACGAGCGCAATGCCACCTTCTCCGCCGAACTCCTCCAGGAAGCCCTGGAGTTGCTGGTCCGCGCCACCGGCACCGGCGGCCTCGGCGAGACGCACGCCCTGCAGCGGATATGGCGGGACGTCACCTCGGCCACCAGCCATGTCGCCCTGCAGTACGACACCGCGGCCCGCAGGACCTACTCCACGGTGCTGCTCGGCCCCGCCGACGCCTGAGGACGCCGGACGCCTGGGGGCACCCGGCACCGGACCGGCTCCAGTTCCAGCCGACTTGGTCTCCATCACCGGTTCCTACGGTGGTGGAGACCTTGGCGGCTACAGCGAAGGAGTCACGGTGACTGCCCTTCAGGAATCCGATGTGTACCCCCTGCCCGGTTCGTCGTACCGGGGACCGGCACCGCGTTACGCGGAGCTGCGCCAGACCCGGCCGGTGGTCAAGGTGCGCACCACGGGCGGGGTGGACGCCTGGCTGGTGACCCGCTACCAGGACGTGCGGGAGCTGTCCGCCGATCCCCGGCTGAGCCGGGCCATGGCCTGCGGCGAGGGCGCCCCCCGGATCGGCGGCACCATGCACACCACCCCGGAGATGATCATCTCGCTCGACTCGCCCGAGCACTCCCGGCTGCGCAAGCTGGTGGCCGGAGCCTTCACGATGCGCCGGATCGAGCGCATGCGGGACAACGTGCAGAAGGTCTGCGACGAACTGCTCGACGCCATCCAGGCCCGCGGCGGCACCGCCGACCTGGTGCAGGAGTTCGCGGTGCCGCTGCCGCTGACCGTCATCGGTGAGCTGCTCGGCGTACCCGCCGAGGACCTGCGGACCTTCGAGAAATGGGCCCGTGCCTTCGCCACCGTCGACGAGCGGGCCGGCGGCAAGGAGTCCCTCGACGGGCTCGCCAAGCTCAGCGAGTACATCGTCGGCCTCATCGCCGAGAAGCGGGCCAACCCCACCGACGACATGCTCTCCGAGCTGATCGCCGCCCGCGACAACGACGACCGGCTCAGCGAGCAGGAGCTGGTCACCTTCGGTTTCACGCTCATCGGCGCGGGCTTCGACACCACCGCCAACCAGCTCGCCAACTCCGTGCTCGCGCTGCTGGTGGACGCCCGCGACAAGTGGGACTGGCTGCGCGAGGACCACTCCCGGATCCCGGTGGCCGTCGAGGAACTCCTGCGGCACGTCAACCTGTTCGCCACCGACACCTCCGGGTTCCCGCGGATCGCGGCCGAGGACATCGAGGTCGGCGGCGTGACCATCCGCAAGGGCGACGCGGTGCTGCTCGCCCTGGCCTCCGCCAACCGGGACGAGGCCGTCTTCACCGACCCGGACCGGCTCGACCTGGCCCGCGCGCACAACCCGCACATCTCCTTCGGCCACGGCCTGCACTACTGCCTGGGCAAGCACCTGGGCCGCATGGAGCTGGTGATCGCCATCGAGGGCCTGGTGTCCCGCTTCCCCGACCTGCGTCTGGCAGTGCCGGAGTCCGAACTGCCGTGGCACGTGGGCGAGATCAACCACACGCTGACCAGCCTGCCGGTGGTCTGGGGGGACTGAGCGCAGCCGCCCCGCGGACAGCACACAAGAGCCGGTCCCGGAACCCGCCAGGGGTCCCGGGACCGGCTCTCCGGCTACGGCGGTCAGCTCGCGGCGGCGCCGGCGTCCTTGACCGGGCCCATCACCGCGAACCGCGCGCCCTGGTCGTCGGCGACGAGGGCGGAGCGCCCGAACGGGCTGTCCGACGGCTCACGGCTCACGCTGCCGCCGAGCTCCAGCACCTTCGCCACCGTCTCGTCGGTGTCGGCCACCGAGAAGTAGACGAGGGCGTGCGCGGGGACCTCGGCCGGGATGAACTCGCCCATCTGCAGGCGCCCGGCGACCGGCTGCGGGTTGCCCTGCTGGAACCACAGCTTGAAGTCGAAGGGGCCCTCGGAGATCTGCTGGCCGGTGAAGCCGAACACGGTCTCGTAGAACGGGTCGACGGCGGCCTTGTCCCGGGTGTAGATCTCCGGCCAGAAGAACGAGCCGGGCACCCCCTGGACGTCGAACCCCGCACGCGTGCCCGGCTGCCAGGCGCCGAAGTGCGCCCCGCCCGGGTCGGTCGCCACCAGCAGGGTCCCGGCGTCGCCGATCGCGGTCGGCTCCACCACGACCTTGCCGCCGGCCTCCCCGATGCGCCGGGCCAGGTCCTGTGCGTCCGGGGTGGCGAAGTACAGGTTCCAGGCGGCGGGGGCACCGCCCTGCGCGGCCGCGAGGGCGGCGACGTTCCCGCCGTCCTTCAGCGCCGGCGTGTAGAAGCCGAACCGCTCGTCACCCGGCTCGAAGGTCCAGCCGAGGAGCGCCCCGTAGAAGCGTCGCGCGGCGTCCAGGTCGGGGACGCTGACGTCGACCCAGCACGGGGATCCGGCGGCGAATGCGGTCATGTCTGCCTCATTTCGTTGCAGCGGGGGGTACACAGGCGTGGTCATGACGCACGCTAGGGGAGTCCGGTGGAGCGGCGGACGAGAACGGCCCGCGCCCGGCTCGAGGGGAAGGAGCCGGGCGCGGGCCGTGGGCGCGGTGGGGGCGCGGGGGTCAGGGCGTCCGGGTGCCGCGCGCGCTGACCGTGATGGGGCCGAGGCGGGCACCGGTCTTCTCGACGACGGTGAACGCGACGGCGGTCGTGGTGAAGGTGTCGCCGCAGACCCGGCCCTGGTGGACCGCGTACACGGTGCCCGGGTAGGTGCCGCCGCCGTCGGCCACGTCGGGCCCGCCGTGCGTGATGGAGAACGCGAACGAACCGTCGGGCCGCGCCGTCCAGTACCCGGTGCCCGGGTACTGGGGCTTGCCGTCCGGGCCGGGCGCGCCGTCCGTGGTCAGTGTGTGGTCGGCGGCGAAGGTGAAGTGCGAGGTCGAGGTCACCGCGTCCGGCCCGGTGCCGATGGTGACGGCGGTGGTCCAGGTGCCCACCGGGGACACCGCCGGGGAGCCCTCGTCGGCGGACGCGGTGGAGGCGGCCCCGGTGAGTACCGCGGCCACCAGGACGAGCCACAGGCCGAGGGCTCGCAGGGTGGCGCGGCGGGGCCGCACAGGAGCGGTCGTGCGGGTGTCAGACATGGGGGGAACCTCTCGACGTGGGGCGGAGTCTGACCCGGGTCAGCCGCGCCGGCCCGCGCGGCGTGGGTCACTGGGTGGTGGCGTCGGACACCTTGACGGCCTGTGCGCTGACCGAGATCGGGCCCTGCGTGGTGCCGTCCTGCTGGGTGGTGAACGCGTAGGCGTGGGTGCTGAAACGGGTGCCGTGACGGCTGAGGTGCCCGATGTGCTCGGCCTGCACGGCACCGAGGTAGGCGCCGTCCGGACGGCCGTTGTGGTTGATGTACATCGCGATGTCGCCGCGGTCGTCCTCGTTCCAGAAGCCGTGGGCGACGTAGGCGGGCACGCCGTCGCTGTCCTTCGGGCCCTCCGCCGACAGCCGGTGGTCCGGGGCGAACACGAAGCGCGGCGTGGTGACCGCCGCGCCGCCGTCCGGCGTGGTGACGGACACCGTGAGGTCCCAGGTGCCGACCAGGGAGTCGGTGCCGGGAGCCGCGCCACTGGGCGCCGCCGACAGGGTCAGCGCCCCGGCGATCGCGGCGGACACGGTCAGCGACGCCAGCAGGGTGCGGCGGGATCTCGGGGTGCGGCGGGTACGGGCGGCTACGGTCGGTCTGGTCTCGGACATGTGGGGACAGCCTCTCTCGTGCTGGTGCCGGTTGCTGGTGCTCCGGTCCGTCTGGTCGGTGGACGGGGTCATGCGTGGGCCGGGGCCGGTGAAGTCGGCTTGATGACGAAGGACTTGAGGTCGAAACCCGGGGTGCGGGCCTCGGCGGGGGAGGGACCGGTGCCCGACGCCAGCAGGCGGCGGGCGATGGCGTGGTCCGCGGGCCTGCCGACCGACTCGACGCCGGTCAGCCGGCCCTGGCGGAAACCGAGCACGGAGAAGCGGGCCCCGTCGGGATCGCCGACGGTCACCGTCTCGTCGTGCCCCGCGGTCAGTCCGGCCATCTGCAGCCGCAGCGCGTACTGCTCGGACCAGAACCAGGGGACCGCGGTGTACGGGGCGGACTCGCCGCAGATCGCGGCGGCCACGCACCGGGCCTGGTCCGACGCGTTCTGCACCGACTCCAGGCGAATGTGGCGCCCTTGCCGGGCGCTGGGGAAACGGGCGCAGTCGCCGATCGCGTACACGGACCGGTCGTCCGTGCGCAGCCACTGGTCGACGATGACGCCGTCACCGACGAGGAGCCCGGCCTCGGCGGCGAGCCGGGTCTCGGGCAGCGCGCCGACACCGACGATCACAAGGTCCGCGGGCAGCCGCCGGCCGTCCAGCAGCTGCACCCCCGCGACCTCGCCCGCGGGCGTTCCGTGCAGGGCCGTGACCTCCGCGCCGAGCAGCAGCCGTACTCCCTGTCGCCCGTGCCGGCCGGCCAGCCAGGCGGACATCTGCGGGGTGAGCGCGCGGGCGAGGACGCGGCGCTGCGCCTCCACCACCGTGACGTCGTGACCCAGGCCGCGTGCGGTGGCGGCCGTCTCCAGTCCGACGAACCCGGCGCCGAGCACGACGACCTGCCGGGGCGGCCCGGAGAGCAGACCGCGCAGCGCCTCCGCGTCGGCGAGCGTGCGCAGCGTCAGCACACCGGACAGGTCCATGCCGGGCACGGGCAGGGTGCGTGGCCGGGAACCGGTGGCGAGGACCAGCTTGTCGTAGCGGAGCGTGCCGCCCGAGGCCAGCCGGACCCGCTGCACGTCCACGTCGATGCGCTCCGCACGGTCTCCGCAGACCAGGGCGATGTCCTGGGCGGTGAAGAACGACTCGGTGCGCAGCGTCAGTTCGTCGTGGCCGGTGGCGCCGGTGAGGAAGCCCTTGGACAGCGGCGGCCGCTGGTACGGCGGCACCGGCTCCTCGCCGACCAGGGTGACCGGTCCGCCGTAGCCCTTGGCGCGCAGCGCGGCCGCCGTGTCCAGGCCGCCCTGTCCGGCGCCGATGACGACGACCCCCCGGGCGGCCATCAGCTCTGCGCCTCGGGCAGCTGCACCACGAGCCCGTCGAGCTCCTCGGTGACCGGAAGCTGGCAGCTGAGCCGGCTGTTCTCCCGGCGGGGGCAGGCCGTGCCGTACAGCACGTCGTCCTCGACGGAGTCCATCGCCGGCAGCGGCACGGTGGTGTCCTCGTCCACGTAGACGTGGCAGGTGCCGCACTGCGCGGAGCCGCCGCACTGCGCCTCGATGCCGTCGATGTTGTTGAGCTTCGCGCCGCGCATGACCGTGTTGGGTGCCTGGACGTCGACGACGGTGGCGGTGCCGTTCGGATGCAGATAGGTGATCTTGGCCATGGCGCTCTCCTCGGGGAATGTCGTCCGGCCCTGCGGCGGTACGGGATCCGGTCTGCGGCGGCAGCGGATCCGCCCCGCTCACGTACGGAGGGGGACTGTGGGCGCCCGGTCTTGAGACGCCCTTGAGCGCTCCTCAGGCGGATGGCCGGATCCGTACGGCTCGACCCGGCCGCGATCGGCCGTCGACCGTCCGGGCGCAGCGTGCCCGCATGACCGCTTCGACCGTGCGCCCCGCCGCGACGCCCGTCCGCACCGGGCCGCGGCTCGGGCTCGTCCTCGCCGCCTGCTGCCTGGGCCAGTTCATGAACGTGCTCGACGCCTCGGTGGTCAACGTGGCACTGCCCGCCATCGCCGGGGACCTGCACTTCGACCGGCACCACCTGCAGCTGGTCAACAACGCCTACACCGTCGTCGTGTGCGGCTTCCTGCTGCTCGGCGGCAGACTCGCCGACCTGTTCGGGCAGCGCAGGATCTTCCTCGCCGGTGTCGGCCTGTTCACGCTCGCCAGCGCCGTCGGCGGGGTGGCGCACAGCCCCGCGACCCTGATCCTGGCCCGCGCCTTCCAGGGCCTGGGCGCCGCCGTCATGGCGCCCGCCACGCTGACCGTGCTCGGTACGACGTTCACCCGGCCGGAGGCACGGGCGAAGGCCTTCGGCTGGTGGAGCGGGGTGTCCGGGGCGGCGGGGGCGGTCGGGGTGCTGGCCGGCGGGGCGATCACCGAGTGGCTGTCCTGGCGCTGGACCCTGCTGGTCAACGTGCCCATCGGGCTGGTCCTGTGCGCGGCCGTCCACTGGGTCGTGCCGCGCGGGCCGCGCCGCGACGGGCCGCGCCCCCGCCTCGACGTTCCCGGTGCCGTCACCGTCACGCTCGGTCTGATGGCGGTGGTCTGCGCGGTCGCCGAGGCGGACACCTACGGCTGGACGTCGGCGGCCGTCCTCGCCCCGCTCGTCGGCGGGACCGCGCTGCTCGTGCTGTTCGTGCTGATCCAGGCACGGTTCGCCCGGCATCCGCTGGTGCCGCTCGACGTCTTCCGGATCCGCTCGGTGGCCGCCGCCAACCTGGTCGCCTTCTTCGGCGTCGCGGCACTGTTCAGCACCTTCTACTTCTTCACGCTGCTGCTGCAGCAGGTCCTCGGCTACAGCCCCGTACGCACCGGCCTGAGCTACCTGCCGCTGTCGGTGGGCATCGCCCTCGGCGGCTGGGGTGTCTCCGGGCTCGTCCCGCGCACCGGGCCGCGGCCCGTGCTGCTGGCCGGGCTGTCGCTGTCCTGCCTCGGCCTGCTGTGGCTGGCGCAGGCGGACGCGGACGCGGCCTACGTCACGGACCTCCTGGGCCCCGTGCTGCTGCTCGGCTTCGGCATGGGCGCGGTGCTCAACGCGACGACGAACGCCGCCACCGCCGGCCTGCCCGCCCACCAGGCCGGCCTGGGCTCCGGGCTGCTCAACAGCACGCGCCAACTCGGCAGTGCCCTCGGTCTGGTGACGCTGGCCGCGCTGTCGGCCCACCGCATCGACGAGGCGTCGTCCCCCGGCCCGGCGCCCTCCCCCCACGCCCTCGCCTCCGGCTACGGCCTCGCGCTGACCGGCGCCGCCGTCTTCGCGGCCCTCGGCCTCCTCGCCGCGCTGGCGGTGCCGGGGCGCAGGGCTGTGTAGACACGCGGCTCCGCCGCGGGGAGCGAGCAGCCGTCCAGAGCGTCTCGAGCCACTGACGGGACGCTGAACCTCCTGACCAGAACGGAGGTTCGCGGTGCTCACCGACTTCTACGCCCAGCGACCGCAGTGGTCGCCGGACCCCGACGACGAGCTGCTCGAACACGCGACGATCCAGGTGCCGCGCGACTACGCGGACCCGGGCGGCGAACGGATCGAGATCGCCCTCAGCCGCCGCCGCGCGACAGCGCCGACGCGGCGCCGGGGCATCCTCCTCGGGGTCAACGGAGGCCCCGGCGGCGACTGGGGCGCCGGCCGCCGGCTGCCCGACGAGTACGCGGGTACGCCGCTGCACGAGGTGTACGACCTGATCGGGTTCGACCCGCGCGGCACCGGCGCGTCCACCAGCCTGCTCGCCGAGGTGACCGTTCCCAGGGCCCCGTTCGACTCCCGTCCGCCCGACACGCTGTTCGGGCAGCTCGCCGAGGACATGCGGCTGCGCGAGGAGGCCTGCGCCCGCGCGGGCGGCGAGCTGCGCCGCCACATCAGCACCCCCAACACCGCCCGCGACATGGACGTGATCCGCGGCGTGCTCGGCGAGGAGAAGATCAACTTCGTCGGATACGCCTACGGGGCGTACGTCGGAGCCGTGTACGGCACGCTGTTCCCCGCCCGCCTCGACCGCAGCGTCCTCGACTCGTCCGTGCACCCCGACTGGACCTGGCGCGAGCAGTTCCTGTGGCAGGGCGACGCGGTGCGGCGCAACGTCGAGCGGTGGGCCGAGTGGACGGCCGCACGCCATCTGCACTTCGGCCTGGGCGACGCACCGGAGAAGGTGTTCACCCGCGTCGAGGACGTCGTCGTACGCCTCGACGGCCTCGGTCAGGGCCCGCACCTGCGCACCCTGTTCGACGGCGCCGTCGGCAACCGCGCGGCCGACCGCGGCCGGTGGGCCGAACTCGGCACGCTGGTCGGCGAGCTGGACAAGGCCGCCGCTGCGGGCGACGCCGAGGCCTGCCGGCGGCTGCTGCAGGAGCAGGGCACCTGGCGCCCCGACGACAGCGAGGGCTCGCTGCGCTGCGGCGTCCTGGAGGCCATCACGCTGGAGCACGCCTGGCCCGCCGACCTGGAGGTCTACTACCAGGACATGCGGAAGTTCCGGGAGCGCTACCCGTACGGCTACGGCGTGCTGCGCGCCCAGCCCTGGGTGGGCGCCTTCCGCGCCTTCCAGCCCGCCGAGCCCCCGGTCGTGCCGGTCCGCGACGGCTACCCGGTGGGCCTGGTGGTGCAGGCCGACGGCGACCCGATGGACCACTACGCGGGCGGCGTGGCGATGGCGGAACGCCTCGGCCACCATCTGCTCACCGTCGAGGACTCCGGAGAGCACGAGGTGTACGTGCTCGGCGGCAACCCGTACGTCGACGCGGTCGTCCACCGCTACCTGGTCTTCGGCGAGCTGCCGGCCCCCCGCGCCACCTGCCCGGGCCGCACCCCGCGCCCGGACATCGCCGCCGACCCGGCCTGACGCCGGCATCGACAGGCATGAGCGAGGGGCCCGGTACCGAAGCGGTACCGGGCCCCTGGCCGTCCTGGGACGGGCCTCACCACACGACGGGCAGCTCCCACAGGCCGTAGATGACGGCGCCCTCCTTGCGCGGGATCTCCAGGAACGGCTTGGCCAGCTTCAGCGTCGGAACGCGCTGGAACAGCTTGCTCCACACGATCTCCAGCTCAAGGCGGGCCAGGTCCGCGCCGATGCAGTGGTGCACGCCGTGCCCGAAGCCCAGGTGCTTGCGGCTGCCCCGGGTGATGTCGAGCTTCTCCGGCTCGGGGAAGACCTCCGGGTCGCGGTTGGCGGCGAGCCCCAGGCAGAGGATGCCGTCGCCCTTGCGGATGACCTGGCCGCCGATCTCGATGTCCTCCAGCGCGACGCGCGGTACGGCCGTGTCGCCGATGGTCGCGTAGCGCACCAGCTCCTCGACGGCCGGCTTCACCAGCGACGGGTCGTTCAGCAGCAGCTCCAGCTGGTCGGGGTTCTCCAGCAGACAGGCCGTGCCCAGCGAGATCTGGCTGGCGGTGGTCTCGTGGCCGCCGTTCATCAGCAGCCGCACCATGTTGAACAGGTCCCGGTCGGTGTACTCCTCGCCGGACTCCGCGTAGTCGGCCATGGCCCGGCTCAGCAGGTCTTCGCCCGGCTCGCGCCGCTTGAGCTGGATCAGTTCCCGGATGTAGGCGTTGACCTCGACGATCGCGGCCTGCCGCTCCTCGGTGCTGCTGTGCCCGCCGAGCAGGGCCGTGCCGTGCTTGATGAAGAAGTCGTGCTGGTCCTGCGGGATGCCGAGCAGTTCGCAGATCACCGTCATGGGCACGGCGAGCGAGAACACGCGGTGGAAGTCCGCCGGGGGCTGCAGGGCGAGGAGCTTGTCGAGGTGGTCGTCGACGATCTCCTCGACGCGCGGACGCAGCCGCTGCACCTGCCGGTTGGTGAAGGTCAGCGCCGCCTTGCGCCGCGTGGAGCTGTGCTCCTTGCCGTCGTAGCCGATGAACGACGTCTCCGTGCGGTACTCCGGCGGGGCGATGAAGTAGAACGGGAAGTTGGCGTGCCTGCGGGAGGCGCTGACCCGCGGATCGGTGAGCAGCGTCTTGATGGTCTGGTAGCCCGTCACCGTCCATATGCGCAGACCCGATCCGGTCAGGGTGACCTGCGATACGTCCTTGCCGATCATCTCCGTGTACTCGGCGGGCGGGGTGAACGGGCAGGTGCGCGCGTACGGGAACGTCTTGGGCTCGGCGGCCTGTGCCGATGCGTCCGCCTCGGTGGCACTGGTGGTCACGGTGGGTCCTTTCGGGAGGATCGGAAGGAGTGAATGCCTGGGGGGCGCCCGGGAGCTGTCCGGGCCCGCCGCGGGGCCCTACCGGGCGGCGATGTCCAGACCGCCGTCGACCGTGATGATCTGGCCGGTGACCAGCTCGTTCGCCCGGTCCGCGAGGCGGGTGATCCACTGGGCGACGTCCTCGGGCTCGCCGATCCGGCCCAGCGGGACGGTGGCGGCGACACCCGCGAACAGGCCCTCGACCTGCTCGGGGCCGAGGCCGTTGGCCGCGTAGGCGTCGGTGCGTACGAAGCCCGGGGCGACGGCGTTGACCCGGATGCCGCGCGGGGCCAGTTCGGCGGCCCAGCTCCGGGTGAAGCTGTGCACGGCCGCCTTGCTCGCCGAGTACACGGAGCTGTCCGGGCCCGGGTTGTGGCCGCCCCGGCTGGAGACCAGGACGATCTGGCCGCCGGGGGAGCGCAGCTGGGGCAGCAGGTGGCCGGTGAGCAGCAGCGGGCCGAGGACGTTGGTCTCGACGACGTCCCGGGCGGTGGCCGCGTCCAGCGCCGCCAGCGGGCTGAAGCGGAAGATCCCCGCGTTGTGCACCAGCACGTCCAGCACGCCGCCCCGCTCGCCCACCGCGTCCGCGACGGCCTGGGCGCCGGCCTCGGTCGTCACGTCCGCGCCCACCGGCACGATCGCGTCGTGCAGCGCGGCGACCTCGGCGAGCCGTTCCTTGCGCCGCCCGGTGATGATCACGGTGCGTGCGCCGAGTTCCGCGAACGACAGCGCGGCGGCACGGCCGATACCGGTGCCGCCTCCCGTGACGACGACGGTCTGCTCCGCAAAGGGCTGGTCCGGCATGGCGGTCCCTCTCTGGTTCGGTCCGAGGGGGCCAGTACAGCGGGTGCGTCTTGGGCGGCGGTCGAGCCCGGGGAGAGCAGACGCCGCCGGTCACGGGGCGGGCGCGGCCTCACGCCCGGCGGTTCTCCCGGGCGTGCGGTCCGGTGGCGTGACGGCCGTGGCGGGAGCCGCGGCCATCACGGCCGGCGGCGGTCGCGGGCCGCACGGTCCGGTGCTGCGCAGACCGGCCGGCGCCGCCGCCTGTTGCGGAGGCGGGCCGGGCCTGTGGGCTCAGATCCAGCGGATCTCCGGGTTCGTGAGGCCCGGTGCCGTGAAGGCCAGCAGAGCACGGCCCTCGCGCTCCACGGCCGTGCGGTCGCGGCGGGCGAGGGCACGCCCCAGCGGCTCGACGACCAGGGCACCGTCCTCGATCCGCCACAGCGCCCGTACGAAACCGTCCACGAGCACCGTCGACCTGATCAGCCCGTTGCGGGTGAAGACCAGACGCCGCTGCTCCTCGGTGAGGATGCGGCTGCGGTCGGCGTGGCCGAGCAGGATGTTGTCGAACTCCGGCAGGAACCGCACCGGTACCGGCGTCGAGGGATCGGGCAGCGGCGCGTCGGGGACGTCGTACAGGTCGGCCCCGTTCTCGTCCTGGAAGACCCGCAGTCCGGGCCGCAGCCGCTTGACGACCGCGCCGATCCGGGTCATCCCGGACCAGGCCTGGATGTCCTTGACGGTGGCCGGCCCGAAGGCCGCCAGATACCGCCGCACCAGGGTGTCCGGCGAGGTGTCGGTGCCCAGGGGCCGGCCCAGCCAGGTCTCGGCCGTACCGTGCACGGCCTGCCCGCTCTCGCCCCACAGTCCGCGCGGCGGCAGCTGCACCAGCGGCACGCGGGCACGGATGACGTTGGCCAGGGCGAACGGCTCGTACTGCGGCCAGCGTTCGGCGAGCTGCGCGCCGAGGCCGCCCAGCGTGAGCCGCTCGGCATCGGACAGCTTGCGTCCGCAGGCGGTGACCTCGTCGAGGTCCAGGCCCTCCAGCTGGCGGCCGAAGGTGCTGGTCAGCTGCCGGTCCAGGGCACTCTGCAGCACCGGCCGCAGGGCCAGGCAGTCCCGTGCCGTGACCAGGTGGATGGTGCCGCGCATCAGCGCGACACGCACGGCCTCGCGCCCGCGGATCAGCTCCGCGAGTTCCTCGGCGGCGAAGCCGGCCAGCCGGGTCCACAGGCCGATGTACGGCGGGTCGGGCGCCTGCGCCTGCATGCCGACCAGATGCTCCAGGACGGCGGAGGCGGACCCCGGCCGCCGTTCGAGCAGCAACTGCCGTGCCAGCAGCGCCCGGTTCAGCGCGCGCCGGTCCAGTACGGTCATCCCGCCTCCGCCTCTCTCTCCCCGCCACCGGGGCCCCGATCAGGACAGCTTCACCACGACGGTGCCGGTGTACCTGCGGTCCAGCAGCGCCACGAAGGTCTCGGGCAGCGCGGCCACCCCGCCCTCCACGACAGTGTGCGGGAAGACGATCCGCCCCTCCCGCAGCCAGGCGCCGAACTGGGCGTTCCACTCCTCGATCTGGTCCGGCGTGTGCAGCGTCGCGAAGCCGCGCAGCGTCAGCGACTTGGTGATGGCCGACATCAGCGCGAGCCGGGGCCGGCCGCCGTCGTCCGCACCGTGCTGCCCGGACAGCGCGCCGCACAGCGCGAACCGGGCGCCCGGCGCCGCGACCTGGACCGCCGCCTCGAACTGCTCGCCGCCGACGTTGTCGAAGACCACGTTCAGCCCGTCCG
The DNA here is from genome assembly GCF_040634095.1 of Streptomyces sp. NPDC007205. Taxonomy (NCBI): domain Bacteria; kingdom Bacillati; phylum Actinomycetota; class Actinomycetes; order Kitasatosporales; family Streptomycetaceae; genus Streptomyces; species Streptomyces sp. NPDC007205. The sequence continues at coordinate 112,488 of NZ_JBEYEW010000003.1, read as the reverse complement.
GGGCCAGCTCCGCCAGCCGCTCGGCCACCGGGCCGTCGTGGTAGTCGAACGCGGCGTCGAAGCCCAGCTCGTCCACCAGGAAGTCGGTCTTCTCCTTGGAACCGGTGCTGCCGATGACCCGGGCCGCGCCCTTCAGCCTGGCGATCTGCCCGGCCAGCGCGCCGACCCCGTTGGTGGCGCCGGACACGAACACCACATCGCCCTCACCGACCTCGGCGGTGCCGACCATGCCGTGCCAGGCGGTCGGGCCCTGGGAGAGGAAGTACTCCGGCCCCGGCAGCAGCGAGCGGTCCCGCTTGAAGAACTCGTGGGCGGTGCCGACGGCGTACTCGCGCCACCCGTTGAAGTGCTCGACGAGATCGCCGACGGCGAGCAGGGGGCTGTTGGACCTGACCACCGTGCCCACCGTACGGCCCCACATGGCCACGCCCGGCTGGAACACCGGGATCGGCAGTTTCGTGTCCGGGTTCATCTGGTCCCGGGCGACCGAGCCCAGCGTCATCCAGTCGTTGCGCACGACGACCTGGCCGTCGCCGGGCTCGCCGAGCGGCGACTCGCCGGGCTCGAAGTGCTCCAGGGTGACGGGTCCTTCGGGATAGGCGGCGAGCCGGATCTCGCGGCTCGTCGCGGGCAGGTGCTCGTGCTCGGTGGTCATGGGGGCTCCCTGGGGGTGCAGGTTCATGGGAAGGGCCAGCAGGTTGTGGTTCACGTCGCCCAGTCGCCAGCACAGCTCCTGTTCCGGCACGGCGAGCCGGGCGCCGGGAAACCGGCGCGTCAACTCCTCGATGGCGACGGCCAGTTCGAGTCGGGCCAGCGGGGCGCCGAGACAGCGGTGGATGCCGTGGCCGAACGCCAGATGGCCGGGCCCCGTGCGCCGCAGGTCGACCTGGTCGGGCCGGTCGAACACCGCCGCGTCCCGGTTGCCCGAGGGGAAGGCGAGGAAGACCGCGTCGCCGGCCGGGACGGTGACGCCGCCGACCACCACGTCCTCGGTGGCGATTCTCGGCAGTCCGGAGGTGTCGTTGCCGTTCAGGTTGACCGTGCGCAGCAGTTCCTCCACGGCGGGCGGAACGTCCTCGGGGTGCTCGCCGAGGTGTCGCCAGGCGTCGGGGTGGTCGGCCAGCAGGGCCAGGGTGAAGTTGGCGATCTGGCCCGCGGACGAGTCGAAGCCGGCGCCGAGGAGGGTGAAGCCGAGGGCTACCAGCTCGTCGAAGGAGAGTCTGTCGTCCGCGGGCGCGGCATGGTCGGTCCGTGCGGCGATGAGCGCGGACAGTACGTCGTTGCCGGGGGTCTGCCGCTTGGCGGCCACCAGCCCTGCGATGTACTCGCCCAGCTTCTTCCCGCCCTCCGCGCTGTGCTCGGGGGGTGCCGACACATCGGCGAACCGGCGTACCCAGGCATGGAACCGGTTACGGTCCGCCTCGGGTACGCCGAGCAGTTCGCAGATCACCGTCATCGCGAGCGGGGCCGCGAAGGACGCGACTAGGTCCACGGGGCCGCCGGTCGTCCTCGCCTCGCGTTCCACGGAGTCCAGCAGCCGGCCCGCCAGCTCCCGTACACGGGGGCGCATGGCCTCGATCCGCTCCGCCGAGAAGGCCTGCTCGGCCAGGGCACGCAGCCGGGTGTGGTCCGGCGGATCGACCGAGATGATCATTCCGGGCGGTGCCTGGAAGAGCCCGCTGAAGGCCGGGGCCCCGGGGGCGTAGGCGGCTGCCCGGCTCAGCCGGGGATCTTCGAGGGCGGCCTTGATGTCCGCGTACCGGGTGACCAGCCACGCGTGACCACCGCCCTGCCAGGCCACCCGCACGACCGGCCGCTCCCCCCGCAGCCGCGCGAACAGCGGCGCGGGCCCCCGGTAACTCGACCCCGGGAACGGGAAGAGGGGCAGCTCCTCGGTGGAGTGCACGTCGGGCACGATGATGACTCCTCGGGGGAAAGCGCCCTGAAGGGGCGCGGGGCTGGGTCAATATGCGGCTCCGCCCCGTGGGCGCGACAAGCCACGACGCCGCCGCACTCGCGCGACGGCACAACGCGGCACTACCGGACGCGCACTCAGCGCACGGAACGGAAAAAGAACCGCAGCTCGTCCACGAGCGCCCCCGGCTGCTCCAATGCCGGAAAGTGCCCACCCCGCTCGTGGTCGGTCCACCTGCGCAGATCCGTGAACCGGGCCTCGCACCAGGCCCGCGGCATCCGCGCGTCCTTCGGAAACACGGAGAGCGCCGCAGGCACCCGCACGGGGGCGAGCGCCATCCTGTTGTGGCTCTCCCAGTAGATACGGGCCGACGACGCACCCGTGCGGCAGAGCCACGCCAGGGTCACGCAGTCCAGCAGCGTGTCCCGCGGGATCAGCTTCTCCAGGTCGCCGTCATGGTCGCTCCACGCCCAGTACTTCTCGGCCATCCAGGCCAGCTGGGCGACGGGGGAGTCGGTGAGGCCGTATCCGAGGGTCTGCGGGCGGGTCGCCTGGATCGCCGAGTAGCCGCCCTCGCTCTGCTGGAACTCCTTGAGCGCGGCGAGACCGGCCAGGTCCCTGTCGTCCAGGGCCACCTGCTCCTGCGGCGGCTTGGCGAACGGCATCGCCAGGTGGATGCCCGCCAGGTGGGCGGCGTCCGTCTCGCCGAGTACGCCGGTGAGGAAGGAGCCCCAGTCGACGCCGTGGGCCGCGTACCGGTCGTAGCCGAGCCGGGCCATCAGCTCGGCCCAGGCGGCGGCCGTACGCTCGATCGTCCAGCCGGGGGCGGACGGCTTGTCGCTGAAGGCGAAGCCGGGCAGCGAGGGGCACACCACGTGGAAGGCGTCGGCCGGGTCCTCGGGGTGTGTCAGGGGCTGGATCAGGTCGAGGAACTCCACCACCGAGCCGGGCCAGCCGTGACTGAGGAGCAGCGGCAGGGCGTCCGGATGCGGGGAGCGCGCGTGGAGGAAGTGCACGCCCAGGCCGTCGATCTCGGTGCGGAACTGGGGCAGCGCGTTCAGGCGTGTCTCGGCCGGCCGCCAGTCGTACCCGGTCCGCCAGTACTCGGCCAGTTCCTTCAGGTACGCCAGCGGCACGCCCTGTGACCAGTCGTCCACCGTCTCGGGCTCGGGCCAGCGGGTGCGGGCCAGGCGGTCCTTGAGGTCGGTGAGGTCCGCCTCGTCGAATGCCACGTGGAACGGCGTGACGTCCCTGCTCATCGCTGGGCCTCCCGGGTCGGGTACGTACTGGTGTCCCGCGGAGGGTAGGAGGGCCGGCTCGAGCACGGCTGGAACCGGCAGCGGGTGTACCGCGTGCTGCCGGCCCGCCACAGGCGCCGCGAGCCGCTTGCGGGGCCGTCCGGGCGTACCGGTTCGAGAGCGGCTCGAGTGCTCCTGAGGCGGAGTTCCAGGGGCCGCTTGCAGCGTGCCCACTCCGACGAGGAGGAGCCGCAGATGTCGACAGGCACAGGACCGTTGAACGGCCTGCGGGTGGTGGAGCTCGCGGCGATCGGGCCCGCCCCGTTCGCCTGCATGATCTTCGCGGATCTCGGGGCCGACGTGGTCCGGATCGACCGGGCCGACGGCGTCCGGTCGTTCGTGGACTGGCACGGAGAACTCGACCGTGGGCGCCGGTCGGTGGAGCTGGACCTCAAGGACCCGGGTGACGTCGACTGGCTGCTGCGGCAGCTGGAGCAGTCGGACGTCCTGGTGGAGGGGTTCAGGCCGGGCGTGGCGGAGCGGCTCGGTATCGGTCCGGAGGTCTGCCTGGGGCGCAATCCCCGCCTGGTGTACGGCCGGATGACCGGCTGGGGTCAGGAGGGGCCGCTCGCCCGTAGCCCGGGTCATGACATCAACTACCTCGCTCTGACGGGTGCGTTGCACGCCATCGGCGAGGCCGGCGGTCCTCCTGTGCCACCGGTCAATCTGCTCGGCGACTTCGCGGGTGGCGCGATGTTCCTGGTCGCAGGGGTGCTGGCCGCGCTGTACGAGCGCCAGACCTCGGGCCGGGGACAGGTCGTGGACGCCGCGATCGTGGACGGGGCCGGCGCGATGCTCGGCATGCTGACCGCGATGGCCGACAGCGGCCAGTGGCGGCATGAGCGCGGGGTCAATCTGCTGGACGGTGGCGCGCCCTTCTACACCTGCTACGAGTGCGCCGACGGCGGACATGTGGCCGTCGGCGCACTGGAGGAACGGTTCTACCGGGCGCTGCTGGAGGGTCTTGAGCTGGATCCCGAGCGGCTGCCCGACCGGAGTGACCCGGTCAACTGGCCTTCGCTGCGCCGGGTGTTCGCCCGCCGGTTCCTCACCCGGAGCCGGGACGACTGGGCCGGTCGCCTCGCCGGGACGGAGGCGTGTGTGACGCCCGTCCTCAGCGTCGCGGAGGCGGCCGCGCACCCCCACCACCAGGCCAGGGGCAGTGGGCCCGCCACCCCGGCGCCGCGCTTCAGCAGGACTCGAGCGGAATTCGACTGACCGCGGTCATCCTGCCGGGTGGGCGACAGGTTTGCCCACCATCGCCCCACCCCACACCCATCCCCCAGACCACCCCCCAAGTAATAGGAGAGGCCACATCATGGCTATTTCGTCCGAACAGGCTCCGTCCGTCGAGACGGAGGTGGACAGCAGGACGGCGGGCGCGGATCCGACGGCGGGGGACAGGCCGCTGGACCCCCGGCGCTGGGCAGCCCTGCTGGTGCTGCTCGTCTCCGCCTTCCTGGATCTGCTGGACGGCACGATCGCCAATGTGGCGGCGCCTTCCATGCAGCGGGAGCTGGGCGCCGGATACTCGGCCATCCAGTGGGTTCTGGTGGGCTACCAGCTCGCCTTCGCCCTGACCCTGATCCTCGGCGGCCGGCTCGGTGACATCTACGGCCGCAAGAAGATGTTCCTCGTCGGCGTCGCCGGGTTCACCCTGTGCTCGCTCGCGGCCGGTATCGCCCAGGAGCCGTGGCAGCTGGTCGTCGCCCGGGTGATCCAGGGTGCCTCGTCCGGTGTCATGGTGCCCCAGGTGCTGTCGATCATCCACGTCACCTTCAACGACAAGGAACGCGGCACCGCCTTCGCGCTGCACGGCCTGGTCGGCGGTCTCGCCGCGACGCTCGGTCTGGCCCTCGGCGGCCTGCTGGTGGAGTGGAACCTGTTCGGTCTCGACTGGCGTCTGGTGTTCCTGGTCAACGTGCCCGTCGGCCTGGTGGGTCTGGCGTACGGCGCCAAGGTCATCACCGAGTCCAAGGCGCCGCAGGCGCTCCGGCTGGACATCCGTGGCGTGGTGCTGCTGACCGTCGGCTTCGTGATGCTGGTCTTCCCGCTGCTGCAGGGCCGGGAGCTGGACTGGCCCGTGCTCGGCTTCGTCTCCATGGGTGCTTCGGTGCTGGTGCTCCTCGGCTTCGTCGCCTGGCAGCGGGCGAAGACCCGCCGGGACGGGTCGCCGCTGGTGGAGCTGGGTCTCTTCCGCACCCGCAGCTACTCGGCCGGCCTCGGGGTGAACCTGATCTTCTACGCGGGCATGGGCATGTTCACCATCGGGTGGACGCTGTACATGCAGGTCGGCCAGGGCTGGTCCCCGATGCGGGCCGGCCTGACCAGCCTCCCGTTCTGCGTCGGCGCCTTCCTCACGGCCACCTCGTCCGTGATGATCCTGGTGCCCAAGTTCGGCCGCAAGGCGATGCAGGTCGGTGCCGTGGTGCTGATGATCGGCCTGGGCACGTACATCTGGGTGGCCGGCAAGTACGGCCATGACGTCACCTCCTGGAAGATCGCGATCCCGCTGTTCCTGGTCGGTCTCGGCTTCGGCACGGTGGCCACGCCGCTGCCGCTGATCGTCACCTCCGAGGTGCCGCACGAGCACGCGGGTTCGGCCTCCGGTGTGGTCAACACCAACACCCAGCTCGGCTTCGCCATCGGCGGCGCCCTGATCAGCGTGGTCTTCTTCGGCGGCATCGTCGGCAACACCACGAGCAACGTCGATCACCAACTGCCGCAACTGCGCAAGGAACTGGTGGCGAGCGCCCGGGTCACCCCGGGTGACGCGGACAAGATCGCCGCGGCCTACCGGACCTGCGCGATCGACCGGGCGAGCGAGAAGGACGCCTCGCTCGTGCCCGCGAGCTGCACCGTGCAGCCGCTGCGCGACCCGAAGGTGGCGCAGGTCGTCGGCACCTACGGCAAGGAGCAGGTCGGCGACTCCTTCGCCGACAGCTTCCAGACCCTGCTCAAGGCCTTCGTCGGCGTCACCGCCGTGGTGTTCCTGCTGATGTTCGCCCTGCCCAAGCGGCTGAGCCAGGAGCAGCCGGCCGCGGAGCCGGAGACCGCCCCGGCGTCCTGACACGCTCCCACCCAGGGGCCGGACGGCACACCAGCCGCCCGGCCCCTTGTACGTGCCTCGGCGGCAGCGCCCCGAAGGGGGGAGCGGGGCACCGCCCCCGCAGGTGTTCGACCCCGGCTCCGGTCCCCTTCTAGTCACCGGTCCGACCCTTGGCCCAAGCCGGCGCAGCGAAGTGCAGGCCCGACAGGAAGGAGGGACGATGGCGCAACAGAGCGGTTTCCAGCTCTACGACACGACCCTGCGCGACGGGACCCAGATGGCGGGCCTGGCCCTCACCGTCGACGACAAGCTCGCCATCGCGCGCAGCCTGGACGCCCTCGGCGTGGGATTCATCGAGGGCGGCTGGCCCGGCGCGATACCGAAGGACACCGAGTTCTTCCGCAGGGCGCGCACCGAACTGGACCTCGGAGCCGCCCTCCTGACGGCCTTCGGCGCCACCCGCAGGCCCGACGTCGCCGTCTCGCAGGATCCGCAGGTGCGGGCGCTGCTGCAGGCGGAGACGCCCGTGGTGACGCTCGTCGCCAAGAGCCACACCGGGCATGTGGACCGGGCGCTGCGCACCACGCTCGCCGAGAACCTCGCCATGATCCGGTCCACCGTGCAGCACCTGGTGCTCGCCGGCCGCCGGGTGTTCCTGGACGCCGAGCACTACTTCGACGGATACGTCACCAACCGCGAGTACGCGCTGGAAGTGGTGCGCACCGCCGCGGAGGCCGGCGCCGAGACCGTGGTGCTGTGCGACACCAACGGCGGTTCGCTGCCGGAGGAGGTGAAGGCGGTCGTCGCCGACACCATCGCCATGACCGGCGCCGCCATCGGCATCCACTGTCACGACGACACGGGCTGCGCGGTCGCCAACACCATGGCGGCCGTGGACGCGGGTGCCGTGCACGCCCAGGGCACCGCCCACGGCTACGGCGAACGCTGCGGCAACGCCAACCTGTTCACCGTCATGGCGAACCTCGTCCTCAAGCGGGGCCGTGAGGTGATCCCGCTGGAGCGGCTCGCGGAGCTGAAGCCCACCGGCCGGGTCATCACGGAGGTCACCGGGATCCCCGGCGTTCCCGCGGCCCCCTACGTCGGTGCGGCGGCCTTCACCCACAAGGCGGGCCTGCACGCATCGGCGCTGCGCGTCGACCCCGGCCTGTACCAGCACATCGACCCGGCCCGGGTCGGCAACACCATGCGCGTCCTGGTCTCCGACATGGGCGGACGGTCCTCGGTCGAGCTGAAGGCCCGCGAGCTGGGCTACGACGTCGGGGCCGGCTCCGAGGCGGTCGGCCGGGCCGCGGCCCGGGTCAAGGAGCTGGAGAGCCGCGGCTACAGCTTCGAAGCCGCCGACGCCTCCTTCGCGCTGCTGCTGCGCGCCGAGCTGGCCGGGCACACCCCGCCGGAGCCGTTCGGTGTCGAGTCCTGGCAGGTGGCCCTGGACGGGGACGGCGGCGCACGGGCCTCGATGCGGGTGCGCGTCGCGGGGTCGTCGTGCACCGCCACCGGCCTGGGCCTGGAGCCCGTGCACGCCCTGGACGCCGCCCTGCACCAGGCGCTGGACCCGGTCTTCCCCGAGCTGGCCGGGCTGCGCCTGACCGGGCACACGGTCCGGGAACTCGCCGGGGACCGTACGACGCCGCCCTCCGTACGGGTCCTGCTGTCGTTCGAGTGCGGCGACCGGCGCTGGGGCACCGTCGGCGTGGACCGGCATGCGGCGGGGGCGGCCCTGGCGGCCCTGCTGGACGCCGTCCACTACGCCCTGTCCGACGCGCCGGAGCGGCGCCAGGACGCCGAGAGCCTGGTGGCCGCACCGGCCGGCTGACCCTTCGAACCCTCTGGAGCGGCTGTGCGTGTGGAAGACATCTATCTGCGGGGGACCTCCGTACGTCTCCCCTCCCGACTGCGCATCGAGGACGCCGTGGCCGCCGGCGAGTGCCCGCCCGGCCTGGTCGCCGCCACCGGCGCCGTCTCGGTGGCGTACTCCCCGGACGAGTCCGCCGCCGAGATGGCGGCCCACGCCGCCCGGACGGCACTGGCCCGTGCGGGCAGCGCCCCGGCCGACGTCGACCTGGTGCTGCACGCGGACACCTACCACCAGGGCCAGGACCTGTGGCCCGTGGCCTCGTACATCCAGCGGGAGGCCCTCGGCAACAACTGCCCCGCACTGGAGATCCGGCAGATGTCGAACGGGGGCCTCGCCGCCCTCGACCTGGCCGCCGCCTATCTCACGGCCGGCCACGGCCACGGCGACGCGCTGCTCACCTGCGCCGACCGCTTCTGCCCCCCGGGCATCGACCGCTGGCAGACCGACCCCGGCACGCCCTACGCCGACGGCGCCTCGGCGCTGGTCCTGTCCCGGCGCGGCGGCTTCGCCCGCCTGGTCTCCCTCGCCCTGCACGCCGACCCGTCACTGGAACCCCTGCACCGCGGCGACGAGCCGTTCACCAGGGCGCCGTTCAGCAGCCGGATACCCGTCGACTTCGAAGAGGCCAAGCGCGCCTTCGTCGGCCGGGTGGGGATGTCGTACGCCATCACCCGGGCGCACGCCGGACAGCAGACCGTGCTCAAGCAGGCGCTCGCCGACGCCGGCATGGAACTCGGTGACGCCCGGTGGGTGGTGCTGCCGCACTTCGGGCGGCGCCGGCTGCAGTCCATCTACTACAAGCCGTTCGGCATCGAACCGGACCGCACCACCTGGGAGTTCAGCCGGACCGTCGGCCACCTCGGCGCCGGCGACCAGTTCGCGAGCCTCGACCACCTGCTGGTCTCGGGCAAGGCCGGCCCCGGCGACCGCTGCGTACTCGTGAGCGTCGGAGCGGGATACAGCTGGGGCTGTGCCGTCGTCGAGATCACCGAATGCCCCGACTGGGACAGCCCCGACAGGTCCTGAGGCCGTACCCGGCCCGATATGGCCGGTCTCCACCCGCCGTCGAGGTGCGCTCGAGGCGGCTGTGCCACTCTGCTGATCGCCGTCCCGGACGGCACGACTCGAAGGAAGGACCCGCCGTGGCGACGACCGTTACGAGCGAGACACCGGACACCGCCCTCGTCACCGGAACGCATCTGACGGAACACTCCGTCACCGTGGCGGCGCCCCCGGAGGCCTGCTACGCGCTGGTGGCCGACGTCGCCTCCTGGCCCCAGGTCTTCGGGCCCACCGTCCACGTCGAGGTGCTGGAGGAGAGCCGGGACGAGAGGGGCGCAGGCGAGCAGCTGCTGCGCATCTGGGCGATCGCCAACGAGCAGGTCCGCACCTGGACCTCACGCCGCACCCTCGATCCGCACTCCCGTACGGTCACTTTCCGCCAGGTGGTCCCTGCGGCCCCCGTCGCCTCGATGGGCGGCACCTGGCGCATCGAGTCCCTGGAGGACGGCACGACCCGGGTGGTGCTGCTGCACGACTACCGCGCGGTCCACGACGACCCGGAGGCCGAGCAGCTCATCGAGCGCGCCGTCGACCGCAACAGCGTCGCCGAACTCGCCGCCCTGAAGAACGCGGCGGAACTCGGCGAGTCCGCCGACGAACTCCGGTTCACCTTCAGCGACTCCGTGACGGTCGCCGGGGCCGCCGGTGACGTGTACGCCTTCCTGGACCGCGCCGACCTGTGGCCCGAGCGGCTGCCCCATGTGGCGCGGCTCGCCCTCACCGAGGACGAACCGGGCATCCAGCACATGGACATGGACACCCGCAGCCCGGACGGGTCCCTGCACAACACCACCTCGGTCCGGGTGTGCTTCGCGGACCGCAAGGAGATCGTGTACAAGCAGCTGCGGGTACCGGTGGCCATGCGCGTGCACACCGGACGCTGGACCATCGAACCGTCGGGCGACGCGGAGACCCTCACCGTCACCTCCTGGCACACGGTGGTGCTCGACCCCGAGGGCGTGCGCTCCGCGCTCGGCCCCGACGCCACGCTCGCCGAAGCCCGGGCCCTGGTCCGCAAGGCCCTGGGTACCAACAGTTCGACCACCTTGCGCCATGCCAAGCAATACGCGGAGGACGTGCATGCCGGGACGTGATCTCACCGGACCCGTCACGATCATCAACCGTTTCGAGGTCAAGGGCGACACCGACAGGTTCGAGCGGCTGTTCCGGGAACACTCCCAGTTCCTGCGCCGCCGCACCGACTTCGACTTCCTGGTGACCGTACGCCTCGCCGACCATCCGCACGTGTACGTCCACCTGGGGCACTGGCGCACCCTGCGCGCCTTCCGCGACACCGTGCACGACGAGACGTTCCTCGGCCACGTCGAACGTCTGGAACCGCTCGTCGAGACGGAGGTCGACCAGGCCGTCAGCGTCGGCCGGGTGCTGCGGGACAACGCGCGCGTCGGCACCGAGAGCGTCGTCCTGCTGCGCGCCCGGGTCGGCGGGGACTGGCGCGCCTTCGAGCGGCGGTTCGCCGGCCTCACCGACCGCCTCGGCGAGGCCGACGGCTTCGGCGGCAGCGACCTGCTGCGCTCCCTGCTGCGCCCCACCCTCTACACCGGCCTGCTGTGGTGGCGGGACGCCGAGTCGCTGGACCGGGCCCTGGACAGCGAGCCGGTCCAGGCCGCCCGGCGGGAGCTGCAGCGGGGTGCCGAGGTCGTGCTGGAGCGGACCCGGCACGTGGCCTACGAACGCGTGATCGACTGATCCCTCCCGGGGCGTGCGGGCCCCAGCGGTGACCGAGCCGAGGACCTCCTGGTCCTCGGCTCGGTCGCGTTCGGGACGCGAGGGCGGCTCTAGCTGCCGCGTGCACGCTGGTGCCATGACCGACGAGACGCACATCACCGTGGTGCGCGGCCGTCCCGACGCCGCGGAACTGGCCGCCGTCACCGCCGTGTTGCTCGCCCTGTCCCGCCGTGACCGGGAGCCGGACCAGGAGGTGAAGGCGGCGTACGCGGACTGGACCGTCAAGAGCGCGGGTCACCGGGTGCCGTCCTGGCCGGGGAGATGACCGGCGGACCACCAGCAGCTGTCGCCCCGGCGCACGCGAGCGACATCACGACACCGAAAGGGGAGGGCGTTGACCGGCCACCGGACATTCACCGACATCGTGCGGAGCAGAGTCGCCGCGTCACCCGACCGTGAGGCGCTGATCGTCCTCACCGAGCGGGACGGAGCGCTGCGGCCCCAGACGCTCTCCTACGCCGAACTCGACCGGGCCGCCCGCACCGTGGCCGCCCGGATCGGACGCCACACGGCGCCCGGCGAACGGGTCCTGATCCTGCACGAGTCACCCGCCCTGTTCGGCATCGGCTTCCTCGCCTGCCTCTACGCGGGCGTGATCGCGGTGCCCGCCGCGCCCCTCGGCGCGCTGGGCCGGCCCGGGGAACGCATCGCGGGCATCGTCAAGGACTGCGCCGCCGGCTGTGTGCTCACCTCGCTCGCGGAGGCCCTCGACGTCACCCAGCTGCTGGCCCGCACCGGACACGGGCACGTCACCTGCATCCCCACCGACGCCGACGTCACGGGCCCGGCGGACGACGACGAACCGTGGCAGCCGCCGCGGCGCGAACCCGACGACGTGGCGTTCCTGCAGTACACCTCCGGCTCGACCCGCGAGCCCCGCGGGGTGACCGTGACGCACCGCGCGCTGCTCGCCAACCACCGGGCGATCCACGCGGCGCTCGGCACCGTACCGGGCGGCAGGATCGGCGGCTGGCTGCCGCTGCACCACGACATGGGCCTGATCGGCCAGCTGCTGCACGCCCTGTGGCTCGGCGGCACCGCCGTCCTGCTCTCCCCGGTGGCCTTCGTCAAGCGCCCGGCGCACTGGCTGGAGACCATCTCGCGCTACGGCCTGACCGTGAGCGGCGCCCCCGACTTCGCCTACGACCTGTGCGTGCGCCGCGTCAACGACAGCCAGCTCGCCGGGCTCGACCTGTCCGGCTGGCAGGTCGCCGTGAACGGTGGCGAACCCGTCAGCTCGGCGACCATGCGGGCCTTCGCCGACCGGTTCGCCGCCGCGGGCCTGCGCGCCGAGGCGCTGGTGCCCGCCTACGGCCTGGCCGAGGCGACGCTGCTCGTCAGCGGCGACCGCACCACCTGCGGGTTCGGCACCCATACTTTGCCCGCGCCGCCGGGTGCCGTCGCGCCGGAGCGCGAGGTCGTGGCCTGCGGCCGGCCTGCGGGCGTCGAGGTGCGCATCGTCGACCCCGACACCCGCAGAGCGGTCGAGGACGGCCGGGTGGGCGAGATCTGGGTGCGCGGCGAGTCGGTCTCGCCCGGCTACTGGGGCAGCCCGCGGGACGGCGCCGACACCTTCGACGGGCGGATCAAGGACGGCGAGGGCGGCTATCTGCGCACGGGCGACCTCGGCGCCCTCGTCGACGGGCGGCTGTGCGTGACCGGCCGGATCAAGGACGTGATCGTGGTCGCAGGGCGCAACCTGTATCCGCAGGACCTGGAGCGCACGGTGCGCGAGGTCAGCGCCCTGTTCGGCTCCGGCACCGCGTTCGGGGTGCCCGGCGACCGTGAGCGCGTCGTCGTGGTCCAGGAGCTGCGGGCCCGCAGCCGCTACGGCGTCGACCTGGCCGAACTCACCGCCGGCGTGCAGCGGCGGCTGAGCGAGCAGTACGACGTGGCCCCGGGCGGTGTCCTCCTGGTCCGCCCCGGCACGGTCCGCCGCACCACCAGCGGCAAGCTCGAACGGGCCGCCATGCGCCGCATGTTCCTCAACGGCGAACTCACCGCCCTGCACCAGTGGGTCGACCCGGAGGTCGAACGCCTGGTACGAAAGGAACACCGATGACCACGACGCCCCCAAGGGGCGCGGGGCAGCGTCACCGTGCGGCTCCGCCGCCGGGCGCGGCCAGCCACGACGCACCCGCGGACGCGCCCCGGCCCAGCACGGCACCCCCCGCGGCGCACTCCGTGCCCCCGGCCACCCGGATCGACGCCCTGGAGGCCGCCCTGGGCCCCCTGGACGACCCCCACAACCCGCTCGGCGCCGCCGCCCTGCTCGCCGCCGACGCGGCGGGCGAGCCGGTACCCGGTGCCGAGCGGGTGCTCGACGTGTTCGGCCTGAACGCGGAGTTCGTGCCGGCGGAGCTCGGCGGCCGGCTGAGCCGTATGGACGTCCTCGGCCGGCTTCTGCGTCCCCTGTTCCGCCGCGACGCCTCCGTGGGCTTCGGATACGGCCTGAGCTGCTTCTTCGCCGCCGTACCGGTGTGGACCGCGGGCAGCGACGCACAGCGCCGTTTCGTGGCCCGGCTGCTGCTGGGCGGCGACCGCGTCGCCGTCGCACGGCACGAGGTGGCGCACGGCAACGACTTCGTCCGCGACGAGCTGACCGCCCGGCCCGCCGCCGGCGGCGGTCTGTCGGTGAGCGGCAGCAAGACCGCGATCGCCAACGCGGCCCGCTCCCGCGGCCTGGTCGTCTTCGTCCGCACCTCGGACGCCCGGGAAGGGGGCCGCAGCCACTCGGTCCTGCTCCTGGACCGCGCCGGCCACCCCGCCGACCGGATCACCGACACCGGGCGGCACTCCACCACCGGGATGCGCGGCGCCGAGTTCGGCGCCCTCACCTTCACCGACTGCACCGTGCCCGACAGCGCGGTGCTCGGCCGCGTCGGCGACGGCTACGAACTGTCGCTGCGCTCCTCGCTGTTGATCCGCGGCCTCATCCCGTCGATCGTGCTCGCCGGCGTCGACACCGCGCTGCGCACGGTGGCCGCCTTCGCCACCCGCCGCCGCGCCGACGGCCGCTCCTCGCTCGACGTACGGCACGTACGCGACGTGCTCACCGGCGCCTTCCTCGACCTGCTGCTCATCGACTGCCTGGCCCTGGTCGCCACCCGGTCGCTGCATCTGCTGCCGCGGCAGATGAGCGTGTACGCGGCCTCCGCGGCCTACCTCGCGCCACGGCTCGCCGCCGAGACGATGGACGAGATGGCGGCGGTGCTCGGCGAGGAGAGCTTCGCGGTGAGCGGCACGTACGGGATGTTCCAGAAGCAGTTGCGCGACCTGCCCGTCACCTCGCTCGGCCACGCCGGGAGCGCGGGCCGCCAGGTCAGCATCCTGCCGCAGCTGCCGTACCTGGCCCGCACCGCGTGGTTCACCGAGGCGGAGGCGCCCGCCGCGCTGTTCCGGCCGCACGAGGACCTGCCGCCGCTGGACCTGCCGCGCCTGTCCCTGCTCACCGACGGCGACCCGCTCGCCGCGACCCTGGTGGCCTGCACCGCGTGGCTGGAGTCGGCCGACCTCACCGTGCCGGGACGCGAGGACTGGCCGCTGCTGCGCGCGCTCGCCCGGTCCTTCACCGGTGAACTGCGGGAGCTGGCCAGGGCGTTCGGCGAGATCGACCCCGGCGACCGCGCCGCGCTGGCCAGCCCGAGCAACTTCGCGCTCGCCGACCGCTACACCCTGGTCCTGGCGGCGGCGGCCTGCCTGGGGACCTGGCGCGCGCAGACCGCCGCTCCGTCCGACGCGTTCCTGGCCGATCCCGCCTGGGCGTCCGCGGTGCTCCACCGCCTCGCCCGGCGCCTCGGCCTGCCCGTGCCCGACCTGCCCCCGGACCGGACGGGCGGGGCCGGCCCCTTCGCCGCCTGCGAGCAGCGGGTGCTCGCCGAGGCGCTGGACCGCCTGCACGGCCGCCGCAGCTACGACTTGTACGGCTCCGCGCTGGCCTGATCCGCGAGCGGAGCCATCCACCCGAGCCCGAGATGGAGCACCGACCATGTCCGAACCCCAGCACGACGAAGCACACGACGACTCCTTCGGCGCGGCCCAGCGCGAATGGCTCACGGAGCGGCTCACCCACTACCTCGGTGTGCCGGTCGACGAGAACGTGCCGTTCCACCAGTACGGAGGCTTCGACTCGGTCGCCGCGCTCAGCCTGTACGGCGACATCGAGGAGGAGTTCGGCCCGGTGCTCGACCCCACCGACATCGAGACGTACCCCACCGTGCGCGAGCTGGCCCGGTACATGGCCCAGCACGACCCGCGTCCGGCGGGCGGCGGCCTGGTGCGGGCGGCGTTCGTGTTCACCGGACAGGGCTCCCAGCACCCGGGCATGACCTCCGGCCTGTACTGGAACTGCACCGGCTACCGCACCCATCTCGACGAGGCCGCCGCCGAGCTGCTGCCCTACACCGGCACGTCCGTGGTGGAGCTGATCCTCGGCAACGACCCGCGGATCCACCAGACCGCGTTCACCCAGCCCGCCCTGTTCGCCGTCGAGTACGCGCTGGCGCAGACGCTGCGGGAGGAGGGCGTGACCCCGGTCGCCGTACTGGGCCATGGCATCGGGGAGTTCGCGGCGGCCGCCGTCGCGGGCGCCCTGTCGCTGCCCGACGCGGCCAAGCTGGTCGCGCTGCGCGGCGCCTTCATGCAGTACCTGCCCTCCGACGGCGGCATGATGGCCACCTGCGCGGCTCCGTTCGAGGCGGCCGAGCTGGTCGCGTCCGAGCCCGGCGTCGGCATCAGCGCCATCAACGCCGCCAAGGCCACCGTGCTCTCCGGTGACCGGGCGGGTCTTGAGCGCATCCAGGAGCAGCTGGAGAGCCGGGGCATCGCCTGCCGTCATCTGACGGTGACCCACCCCTTCCACTCGCCGCTGATGGCCCCCATGGTGCCGAAGTTCGACGCCGTGGCCCGCCGGGTCGCGGGCGGCGCCGCCCGGGTGCCGTTCTACTCCACGCTGTACGGCCGGCTGACCACCGAACCGCTCTACGGTGCGTACTGGAGCGAGCAGATCACCTCCCCCGTGCGCTTCGCCGACGCCGCCCGGGCGATGCTCGCCCAGCAGACCCCCACCCATGTGGTGGAGATCGGGCCGCGCGTGGTGCTCACGCCGTTCCTGCGCCGGATGGGCGGCAGCGAGGGGCCGGCCTGCCTGGTGGTGTGCCGCGGGCCGGAGAGCGACGCGGTGGACCTGGCCGGGGTGATCTCGGCGCTCGACGCGGGACCGCTGGCGGCGGCGCTGGCCGGGGCGTGAGCCGATGACGACGATCGGCCGGCCGCTGTGCGCGCCGGGACCGGAGAGCTCCTGGGAGCGGGTGCACGAGGAGCTGGTGCGCACCGGCAGCGTCGTGGTGCACGGCAGGATGCCCGGCTGGCAGCCGGACCCCGGCGCGGCGGACCTGCGCCTGCTCCTCGGCCGTGACTGGGCCCGTTACGAGAAGCTCGCCCGGGCCGGTATGAGAGAGCGCTTCCTCGCCTCCCGCCTGTTCCTGCGGTACACCGCCGCCGCGGCCGTGCAGACGCTGCCGCACCTGGTGGACGTGGCGTACCTGCCGGGCGGCCGCCCCTATGTGCGGGGCCTGGACCAGATCGACATCAGCCTCAGCCACACCGACGAGACCATGGTCGTGGGCGTCACCCGCCGGGGCCGGATCGGGGTCGACGTGGAACGCGCCGACCGCCGGCTCGCGCACACCGGTTCCGAGGCGCAGGCCTGCACGCCGTTCGAGAAGCGGTACCTCGACCGGGGCGCGGAGAGCGCCCGCAACGACACGATGGTGCGGCTGTGGACCCTGAAGGAGGCCTACAGCAAGGCGCTCGGCCAGGGCCTGCGGTTCCGTTTCACCGAGTTCGGCTTCGCCCTGCACGGTTCCTCCGGCGCCCGGCTGGTCCGTCCCGACGGCTCGGCCACGGACGACGGCGGCTGGACGTTCGGGACCTTCGCCGTCGGCGGCAGCCATGTGGTGAGCGTCGCGGTGTTCGACGACGGGTTCGGGGAGCTGTCGGACGTCTCGGTGGGGACGACGCTGCACGAGGGACTGCTGGACGCGCTGTACGGGGCGACCGGTGAGGAGCCGCGGCCGCCCGGCCCGGCGGGCTCAGGGGATCCAGCCGGCGTCCTCGGCGATGCGGATGGCGTCGACGCGGTTGCGGGCGCCGAGCTTGCCGACGATCGAGGTGAGGTAGTTACGCACGGTGCCCTTGGTGAGGTAGAGACAGCCGGCGATCTCGGCGGCGTCGGCTCCCCGGGCCGCCAGCCGTAGCACCTCCATCTCCCGGCGGGACAGCGGATTGTCCGGGTAGTCCCAGGCGGTCAGCGCCAGTTGGGGGTCGACGACCCGTCCGCCCCTCGCCACGGAGCGCACGGCGCAGGCGAGCTGGTCCGGCGGGGAGTCCTTCAGCAGGAAACCGGAGACATGAGCCGACATGGCACGGCGCAGGGTGCCGGGCTTGCCCAGGCTGGTGAGGATCAGCGAGCGGCAGCTGGGCAGTTGTACATGCAGGTCGGCGGCGGCCGTCAGACCGTCCATGCCCGGCAGGTCGACATCGATCACCGCCACGTCGGGCCGCACCTCGAGCGCGGTGCTGACGATCGTGTCACCCCGGTCCACGGTGGCGATGACCTTGAGATCGGGTTCGAGTTCCAGCAGGGCGACCAGAGCGCCGCGGATCATGTGCACGTCCTCGGCGAGCAGGACGGTGATGGACAGCACTGTTACCTCCCCCAGGCAGCGGTGTCTCGTCTGACCAGCCCTGTTCAGGCTGGGGACTTCTCGGCGTCCGGTGCGCCGGTGGCCGTGCCCGCGCGCGCCTCCCCCTTGCGCGGTTGCAGCGGGGCCCGTGCCACGAGGCGGAACATACCCTCCTCGTCGACGCCGGCTGTCAGTTCCCCGCCGATGCCGGTGAGCCGGGTCCGCAGATTGCCCAGACCGCTCCCACCCGCGGAACGCGTGTCGGGCACCCCCTCGTTCGCCACGCCGTCGTTCAGCAGCGTGAGGAGAACCGTTTCAGTCCCGCTGGTGGCCTTGATGGTACAGACCTCGGCCTTGCTGTGCCGGAGGATGTTGGTGACTCCTTCCCGCAGCGCGGTCGCGAGAACCGTGTCGACCACAGGATGCAGCCGGTCGACCTGTACGTCGACCTCCGTGCGCACATCGGCTGACATCAGCACCTGCGCGGCCGACTCCGCCTCGTCGCGCAGCGACATGTCCCGGTAGCCGCGCGAGACCAGCCGTACGTCCGCCAGGGCCTGCCGCGCGACCAGCAGCAGGGACGTGGTCTCGTCCGCGGCCACCTCCGGCCGGGTGGGGATCAGCCGGCTGACCAGCTCGCCCTTGAGCGTGATGGTGGACAGGCTGTAGCCGAGCAGGTCGTGCAGGTCCCGGGCGAAGCGGAGCCGTTCCTGGGTGACGGCCATGCGTGCCAACTGTTCACGGGTGTCGTGCAGTTGGCGGACAAGGTCGGTGAGGCGGGTCAGGCCGTAGATGACCAGTCCGCCGAGGGCGATGGAGATGAGGATGTACGCACCGTAGAGCGGGCCCGACTCGATGGTCGGGTACACCGGTGAGCCGACGACCACGAGCCCGAACAACGGCCAGGCGACCCGGTTGGGGAGTGTGAGCAGGACCGTCGCGGCGAAAGGCCCCTGCATACTGCCCCAGTTGAGGCCGAACCACACCGCCGGCAGATACGTCAGGACGGCCTGGGCGGCCAGGGTGACCAAGCGTCGCCGCAGGGGCCAGCTGCGCGCGGAGGGCGAGGTGAGCGCGAACTGCAAGCCGAACTCGACCAGTACCACGCCGACGCAGACGGCGACCTTGGCGGCGCCTGCCGAGCCGTACGTCAGCACATTGAGGATGACGATGGAGCAGTAGCAGCACAGGACGACGATCATGATCGCGCGGGCGAGGCGGGGCGCCAGTGCTGGGGGGACCGAGGTGTGGGGGGATCCCTCGGCATCCGCGGGACTTTCCGTTATTCGGAAAGTGTCCGGCATCGCGACCTCCTCGCCCGGGGACATGGCGCAAGGCATGGTATGGGCACGACTGGATGGCGGCCAGTGATGGCTGTAATTAGCCGGTTTCACACGAACAACGGAATCGGGTTGAGATCATCGTAACGCGTAGCGCGCGTGGTGCGACCGAGGGTCACGGGGACGTCGAAGAGGCGGCCCGGCGCGAACCGGGCCCAGAAGTGACGCATTCCGGGAACGATCACCTTCACCACGGGAAGGCGCACGTCAGGCCGAGTCTGATCGAGGACCAGCAGTTCCATGCCCCGCTCCCGCACCAGTCTCCCGGCCACGGCGAGGTCGTCGAGCAGGTCCCCTCGTGGTGTGCACACGTAACTTGCGGGCGTACGCGGTGACTCGGCTGGGTCCGGTATGAGATATGGCTGATTCCGGGTAGTAGCCCTCTTCCACCAGGAGGCCAGCTCCGGGTGGAGGGAGGCGAACTCCGTGTCCACTTCCGCTTCCGCCTCCGGCGGTGGCAGCAGCTGTGCCATCTCCGTCACCGCCCGGCGCAGCGCCGTACGCGGGTCGAAATGGGCGCCGAACCCGAAGCAAATGCCCGGGAACGCCGCATCCCTGCGGCAGGAGACGGCGGCCATGACGGGGATGCCGAAGTCGGTGGTCAGGTCCAGCACCCACACATCGCGCCGCAACTCGCCGTAGGTGGCGCGGACTTCGGCGAGCCAGGGCTCGTCGAAGGCGTCCAGGTCGACGCCCGGCTGCCGGGTGCGGTTGTACCACCACAGACCCACCGCGTCGCGCTCGACCACTTCGAGGAAACCCTGCAGCGTCGCGTCCTCGAGGCTGCTGCCTGCCGCGTTGCCGTTGGAATCCGCCCACGGCGCGGACGGCCGTCCACCCGGGGCGTGGCCGAAGTAGAGCATCGACGTGGGCAGCAGACGGTGGACGCCCGCAGTCACGGACCACACCGGCGTCCATTCCGCGGGAGCGTGCAGGTCGAAGGGCGGTGGAACCTGCTGAAACGCGGCGGCCGAGCGGTTCCAGCCGTCTCGCTCCGCGAACTGCCGGTCGGCGTACAGCTGGCACGCGTTGGGGTGCAGCGCGCTCTCACCGAGTCCGGCGAGGGTGTCGACCACGACCGGCTCGTCCCCCTGGCGGGTCGCGCTGTAGCGCTCGACCGCCTCGCACAGCGCTCCGACCTCGGCCTCCAGTGGTGTGGTGCCCTTGCCACCGCTGTGGCTGCGCAGCCCGTGACGCAGCCCCACGAGCGAGTCCGCACGCAGCGCGGCGTTGCGCCCGGAGACATATCGGTTGAGGCCCTGCGGGGTGCCCGGGGCCGGCCGCAGTTCCGGAACGACGCCGGTCAGCGGATCGACGAGGTGCTGGTAGCGGCGCAGTACCGTGTCGGCCGACAGGGCCCGGTGGCCGCCGCCGGCCGTAGCCGATTTCAGCCGGGAGGCGAAGGTCACCGGGCTCCTTGCGCTCGCCGCCATCAGGCCGGGATCGCCGCACTCGGGGCACTGGGGGCGCCGGGCCACCGGGTGGTGGCGGGTGCGTAGCGTGCGCGTGTCCAGAGTGCACAGGGCGCCCTGTTCGGTGTAGCGCATCCCGGCGACCCACTTCATCGTCTCCAGGACGGCGCTCTGGAGCCCCAGAGCGCGTACGGAAGCCAGGTAGGCCCGCGGCAGCGGCACCGGGCCGGGCAGTCCGAGGACCCGCTGCACCGGCGCCTGAGTGGCGCGGTGCCCGCGCAGCCGGTGGGCCAGGCACGACCAGCAGGCCCGGTCCGGGACCCCGAACACCGGCCCGACCCAGGCCTCGACGCCGCACGGCTTGGCCAGCAGCCAGGGCCGGCCCGCTGCCCGGTGATCGGCGTCCACCTCGGCCAGTGCCGGGTCCAGGTAGTCGTCGCACACGACCAGCGTGAACGTGGCGGACCCGTCCTCGCCGGCCAGGGTGAGACCGGAGGCGAGGCACTCCTCGCGGATGAGGCCGGGGTCCGTCCGTCCGAGCACCAGGATCTGCACCGGTGTGCCGCTCAGCGCAGCCTGGGCGCCCGTGCCGCTCAGACCGGCGAGTTCCCAGTACGCCTCGGCTGCGGCATCCGCCGACGGAGCGCGATAGCCGATGAGCTGGGCCTGGGCGAGCGCGGCGATCGTCCGGCCCGCCGCGGCGACGTCCACCACGGTCGCGGCCTCCTGGAGAACGGCCTCCAGGGTCCGCGTCCCGTCCAGCAGCGGGGCGACGGCCTCGACGTGCGGGCCGTGCAGGGCGGTCGTGCCGCGCTCCGACAACAGATACACGGCCTCGCCGCCGACGACTTCGACGCGCAGGTGGGGCTTGAACCCCACCTGCGGTGCCCTGGCGGACACGGAAGATCTGCTCATGCGGCGGACACGGCCGAGTCGTACGGCGCGTCCTGCCAGCAGGTGGGGCAGCTGTACGTGACGCCGGTGTCCGTCCCGTCCAGCTCCTCGATCACCAGCGTCTCGCGGCCGGCCCCGACCAGATACACCGGCTCCGCCGCCACGAGCCCGAACTCGGCGAGTACCGACACCGGGTCGGTGAAGTAGCGCGCGGCCAGCTCCGGTTCCAGACCGGCGCGGGCCGTGAGGAGCGCGATGTCGTGGTGGTGCGGGGCCGTTCCGGCCGTACGGGCCGGGGCGGGGATGGTCAACGTGCTCATGGGGCCCTCCAGAGGCATGAGTGTTGAGAGGCGCTGCGAATCGGGAATCCGTTCGGCGTGTCCCGCGTCACCGAATTCTGGAGGGCGTGCTTTCCAGCCGCCCAGTGCGGCCGTCACCATCGCGGTATGACATTTTCATAGGCCTCTTCATGACCCGCGCACTGTGACTCGAACCCGGCTGCTGCGAAGCTTTTGCCTTGCTCGGGAGGCGGCGACCGCCGGTCCCTCGGCCGACGGCACCACCCGCGTAAGACGGGGGCGAGCACCGCCCGCGCGAGACGGGAGAGTGATCACATGGACATCAAGGTACTGGGTCGGCTCACGGCGGAACTCAACGGCGTGTCGGTGGTTCCGAGTGCCGCCAAGCCGCGGCAGATTCTCGCCCTGCTCGCCCTGCAGACCGGACGCGTCGTCACCGTGCCGACGCTGATGGAGGAGATCTGGGGCGAGGACATACCCCGCAGCGCCGCGACCACCCTGCAGACCTACATCCTCCAGCTGAGGCGCAAGATAGCGGCCGCCCTGGAGGGCGATCCGAGCCGGCAGCCCAAGGACATCCTGGTCACCCAGCACGGAGGCTACCTCCTGGAGGTGCAGCCGGGGCAGATCGACGTGCAGGAGTTCGAGCAGCTGTGCGCCTCCGGCCGGGACGCCCATGAGGCGGCCGACTACCGGACCTCCGCGGAGCTGCTGCGCAGGGCCCTGGACCTGTGGCAGGGGCCGGCGCTCGTGGACGTCCCCGTCGGCAGCGTCCTCGAACTGGAGGCGCTGCGGCTCGAAGAGGACCGCATGGCGGCGCTGGAGCTGCGCGTCGAGGCCGACCTGCGTCTCGGGCGGCACGCCGAGATCGTGCCCGAACTGCGGGTGCTGGTGGCCAAGCACCCCATGCACGAGAACTTCTGTGCCCAGCTGATGACCGCGCTGCACCGCTCGAACAAGGCCTGGCGGGCCCTGGAGGCCTACCAGCGGCTGCGCGGCTCGCTGGTCGAGGAACTCGGTCTCGAGCCGTCGGCCCGGCTGCAGCGACTGCACCAGTCGATCCTCTCGGCGGATCCGGCCCTGGACGCCGTGGTCGGCTGAGTCCGCGGAGCCTTCCCCGTCTGCGAGCGGGGTGCGGACCGGTTACGGCTGGTCCGTACGCGCCGTCCCCCCCCGAGCATGACGCTCTCGCCGATCTCGGCCTCGACGTGACCGATGTCGCCGTCGGCGTCGAGCATCCGGGAACCCGGGGTCCCGGCCGCTGCGAGCGCCGACTTCTCCAGGCGGGTTCGAGGTGGCGGGCCTACGTTCGGCCGATGACGATCCTCGATGACCTCACGGTCTCCACAGTCGCCCCTGACCTGCGTCGAGCCGCCGCCGAACTGCGGCGCCTCAAGGAGGAAGTGAGCCGTGGCCCGGATCCCGAGGCCACCCGGCGGCAGCACGCGAAGAACAAGCTCACCGCGCACGAACGGCTGGCGGTCCTCTTCGACGAGGGCACCTTCACCGAGATCGAGCCCCTGCGCAGGCACCGCGCCACCGGATTCGGCCTGGAGGACAGGAAGCCGCACGGCGACGGAGTGGTGATCGGCTGGGGCCTGGTCCACGGCCGTACCGTCTTCGCGTACGCCCATGACTTCCGGGTCTTCGCCGGTGCGCTCGGCGAGGCCCACGCCGCCAAGGTGCACAAGGTGATGGACCTGGCCGAGGCGGCCGGAGCACCCCTGGTGTCGCTCAACGACGGGGCCGGCGCCCGCATCCAGGAAGGCGTCACGGCGCTCGCCGGCTACGGCGGCATCTTCCGCCGCAACGTCGCGGCCTCCGGGGTCATCCCGCAGATCAGCGTGATGCTCGGCCCGTGCGCCGGGGGCGCCGCGTACTCGCCCGCACTCACCGACTTCGTGTTCATGGTGCGCGAGACCGCCCAGATGTTCATCACCGGACCCGACGTCGTACAGGCCGTCACCGGCGAGAAGATCACCCACAACGGCCTGGGCGGCGCCGAACCGCACGCGACGGCCTCCGGCGTCTGCCACTTCGCGTACGACGACGAGACCGAGTGCCTGGAGGACGTGCGCTTCCTCATCTCGCTGCTGCCGTCCAACAACCGCGAGCTGCCGCCCGCCGCGCCGGGCGCCGACCCCGCCGACCGGCGCACCGAGGCCCTGTGCGACCTCGTACCCGCCGAGCCGGGACGCTCCTACGACGTCCGTGACGTCATCGGGGAACTCGTCGACGACGGCGAGTACTTCGAGGTCCACGAGGCCTGGGCGCGCAACGTGGTGTGCGCGCTGGCCCGCCTGGACGGGCACACCGTCGGCATCGTCGCCAACCAGCCCGCCGTGCTCGCCGGTGTGCTCGACATCCACGCCAGCGAGAAGGCCGCCCGCTTCGTCTCCACCTGCGACGCGTTCAACATCCCGCTGGTCACCCTCGTCGACGTCCCCGGCTTCCTGCCCGGCGTCGACCAGGAGCACAACGGCATCATCCGGCACGGCGCGAAACTGCTCTACGCCTACTGCAACGCCACCGTGCCCCGCATCTCCGTGGTGCTGCGCAAGGCGTACGGCGGCGCCTACATCGTCATGGACTCCCGTTCCATCGGCTGCGACCTGTCCTTCGCCTGGCCCACCAACGAGATCGCCGTGATGGGCGCCGAGGGCGCCGCGAACGTCATCTTCCGCCGGGAGATCAACGCGGCCGACGACCCGGAGGCCGTACGGGCGCAGCGCATCAAGGAGTACAGGACCGAGCTGATGCACCCCTACTACGCCGCCGAACGCGGCCTGGTGGACGACGTCATCGAGCCGGCCGAGACCCGCTCCGTACTGATCCGGTCCCTGGCCATGCTGCGCGGGAAAAAGGCTGAAGTACCGGCCCGCAAGCACGGCAATCTGCCCACCTGACCTGCGCGGACGCGGCGTCCACGCGGACGCGAGCGGCCGTCGAGCACCTGCCCGTTCCATGGGATGCACCGGATACGGCGGCGCGTCACGAGCGGGCGGCCGTCCGGGCCGGCCGGCCGGGGCGAGATCCCATCCATGGCAGCCCCGGCCGCCGCGACACCGCAGTGCTCCGGACGAAGGGATCGACAGTGGCCCGCACAGTTCCATCCGGCAGGGAGTGCGCGAAGCACCCCGCCCCGTCGAAGGCGAGGTAGATGATGCGTCGAGTTGCCATCACCGGACTGGGCGTCGTGGCCCCTGGCGGGATCGGCGTCAAGGAGTACTGGGACCTGCTCACCGCAGGCCGTACCGCCACCCGCACCATCTCCTTCTACGACCCCTCCCAGTTCCGCTCCCGGGTCGCCGCCGAGTGCGACTTCGACCCGCTGGCCGCCGGCCTCTCCCAGCAGGAGACCCGCCGGCTGGACCGGGCCGCGCAGTTCGCGGTCGTCTCCACCCGTGAGGCGCTCGCCGACAGCGGCCTGGACACCTCCGCCCTCGACCCGGGCCGGATCGGCACCTCGGTCGGCAGCGCGGTCGGCTGCACCACCAGCCTGGAACGCGAGTACGCGGTGGTCAGCGACGGCGGCCGGGAGTGGCTCGTCGACCACACCTACGCGATTCCCCAGCTGTACCGGCACTTCGTGCCCAGCTCGATGGCCGCCGAGGTGGGCCAGGCGGCCGGCGCCGAGGGACCGGCGGCGGTGGTCTCCACCGGCTGCACCTCGGGCCTGGACTCGCTCGGCCACGCGGTGGAACTGATCCGCGAGGGCACCTGCGACGTCATGATCGCCGGCGCGACCGAGGCCCCGATCTCCCCGATCACCTCCGCCTGCTTCGACGCCATCCTCGCCACCACCCCGCGCAACGACACCCCCGAGAGCGCCTGCCGCCCCTTCGACAGAACGCGCAGCGGCCTGGTCCTCGGGGAGGGCGCGGCCGTGCTGGTCCTGGAGGAGCTGGAGAGCGCCCGCGCCCGGGGAGCGCACATCTACGCCGAGATCGCGGGCTTCGCCCAGCGCTGCAACGCGTACCACATGACCGGGCTCAAGCCGGACGGCCGCGAGATGTCCGAGGCCATCGACGCCGCCCTCGCCGAGGCCCGGCTCGACCCGACCGCGATCGACTACATCAACGCGCACGGTTCCGGCACCAAGATGAACGACCGCCACGAGACGGGCGCGTTCAAGCGCAGCCTGGGCGAGCACGCCTACCGCACCCCGGTCAGCTCCATCAAGTCGATGATCGGGCACTCGCTCGGCGCGATCGGCTCCCTGGAGATCGCCGCCTGCGCCCTCGCCATGGAGCACGGGGTGCTGCCGCCCACCGCCAACCTGCACGAGCCGGACCCCGAACTCGACCTCGACTACATCCCGTTGACCGCCCGCGAGAAGCAGACGGACGCCGTTCTCAGCGTGGGCAGCGGCTTCGGCGGCTTCCAGAGCGCGATGGTCCTCGCGCGACCGGAAAGGAGCATCGCATGACCACGACGACCGTGGTGACCGGCCTCGGCATCGCCGCGCCCAACGGTCTGGGCACCGAGGACTACTGGAAGGCGACACTGGCGGGCGAGTCGGGCATCGGCCCGGTCACCCGGTTCGACGCCACGCGCTACCCGTCCCGGCTGGCCGGCGAGGTGCCGGGATTCGTCGCCGAGGAGCACATCCCCAGCCGGCTCATGCCGCAGACCGACCACATGACCCGCCTCGCCCTGGCCGCCGCGGAATGGGCCCTCCAGGACGCCGGCATCGACACCGGGGAGGTGTCCGAGTACGGCATGGGCACGGTCACCTCGGCGTCCGGCGGCGCCGTCGAGTTCGGCCAGCGCGAGCTGCAGAACCTGTGGAGCAAGGGCAAGGAGCACGTCAGCGCCTACCAGTCCTTCGCCTGGTTCTACGCCGTCAACACCGGCCAGATCTCCATCCGGCACAAACTGCGCGGCCCCAGCGGCGTCCTGCTGACCGAGCAGGCCGGCGGCATCGACGCGATCGGCCAGGCCCGCCGCCACGTCCGCAAGGGATTCCAGGCGGTCGTCTCCGGCGGCGTCGACGCGGGCATCTGCCCCTGGGGCTGGGTCCCGCAGCTGGCCACCGGTCTGATGAGCACCGAGCAGGACCCGGCCCGCGCGTTCCTGCCCTTCTCCGCCGAGGCGAGCGGATACGTGGTGGGGGAGGGCGGCGCCATCCTGGTGGCCGAGGACCTCGCGGCGGCCCGCGAGCGCGGCGCGTCCCACATCTACGGCGAGATCGCCGGGTACGCCGCCACGCTCGACCCCGCCCCCGGCTCGGGGCGCCCGCCGGGCCTGGCCAGGGCCGTCCGCAGCGCCCTCGCCGACGCCGGGCTCGCCCCCGCCGACATCGACGTCGTCTTCGCGGACGCCGCCGGTGTCCCGGAGCTGGACCGGGCCGAGGCCGAGGCGCTCGCGGAGGTGTTCGGCCCCCACGCCGTACCGGTGACCGCGCCCAAGTCGCTGACCGGCCGGCTGCTCGCCGGCGGCGCCGCCCTCGACGCGGCCACCGCCCTGCTCGCCCTGCGCGACGGGGTCATCCCGCACACCGCGGGCGTCGACGCCCCCGCCGCCGGCCACCCGATCGACCTGGTCACGGGGGCGCCCCGGGAGGCGGACCTGCGCACCGCACTGGTTCTCGCCCGCGGCCACGGCGGCTTCAACGCGGCACTCGTCGTACGCCGCACGGCGTGAACCGCCCTCATCCCACCCTGAGCCAGGCACCACACCCATCACCCAACGGAGGACCCACCGTGACCACCACCACGAGCACCACCGTCACCCTGGCCGACCTGACCCGGATGCTGCGCGAGAGCGCCGGCGAGGAGGAGGGCATCGACCTGGACGGCGACGTCCTCGACACCCCCTTCCTGGAACTCGGCTACGACTCGCTCGCCCTGCTCCAGGTCATAGGCGAGGTCCAGCGCACCTACGGCATCAGCGTCCCGGACGACGCGGTCGTCGACGCCGAGACCCCCCGCGCGCTGCTCGAACTCATCAACTCCGCCGGCGACAACGCGGCCTGAGCCGGAGTGCGGGCCGCCCCCATCCGGATCCCCCGCCGCCAGGGCCGGCCCGCACTCCTCCCTCCCCGATCCCTCCCCCCACGCCCCCTGGTTCCTGTCGATCCTTGCCCCACCGGCCGCGGCGGTCCGCGGCCCACGAGGAGGTACCCATGCCGCTGACGGCTGACAGCGCGGTGATCCGGAGGCTGATGGTCCGTCCGGGCCCCGCGGGAGAGGACAGGGCACCCGTGCCGGCGTCGGCCGCCGCGGTCTCCGCGGTGCTGCGGGCCTTCGGCCGCTCCCCGCGCGACCTGCCCGTACGAACCGTCGTCTACGTCGGTGCCCACGCACCCGACCCCGCCCTCGCACCCGAGCACGAGGGCTTCGCGGTACGGACCGCCTCGGCGCCCGGCCGCGCTCTGCGCCTCGCCCACCAGGAACTCCACGACGGCACCGCGGACTTCGCGCTCGTCGCCGGATTCGACGAGCCCGAGGCCGGGACCATCACGGTCTACGCGGTCAAACGCGCCGCCGAGGCGGTCGCCGAGGGCGACACCGTCCTCGGCGTCCTCGACCTCACCACCGACCCCGACGCCGCGCCGGAGCTGACGGCCCTCGCCCACGGCCACCGCGCCACCGACCCGGACCGGCACCGGCTGCTGCTGTGGTCGGGCCGGGACGAGCGGGACGAGCAACGGGTGCGCGGCGAACTGCTGCCCCTGCTCTCGGGCCTGCACCACGAGGCGTTCCCCGCCCTGCCCACCGTGGTGCCGTGCGGCACCGCGCCCGGACCGGTGCGCGGCGCCGCCGTCACCGTCGCCGCACTGTCCGCCGCCACGGTGCACAAGGCGACGGCGGTCACCGCGGCCAGACCCCGGCCCGTCGCCCTGCTCTTCCCGGGCCAGGGCTCCCAGCACCGCGCCATGGCGGCCGGCCTGTACGGGCGGGAGCCGGTGTTCACCGCCGCCTTCGACGCGGCCCTGTCCCACATGGGCGAGGAGGGCCCGCGGATCCGCGCGGACTGGCTCACCGACGGCCGCCCGCTGATCCCCGTCGACGACGTACGCCGCGCCCAGCCGCTGCTGTTCGCCGTCGACTACGCGCTCGGCCGCATGGTGATCGGCTGGGGAGTGCGCCCCACCGCGGTGCTGGGCCACAGCGCGGGCGAACTCGTCGCCGCGACCATCGCCGGTGCCGTCGCCCTGCCCGACGCGGTCGCCATGGTCATGGCACGCGTCCGCGAGGCGGTGAAGATCCCGCCCGGCGGCATGCTCGCGGTCGCCGCGGAAGAACACCGCCTCCGTCCCTACCTCCGCGACGACGTGGCCATAGCCGCCGTCAACGCCAACCAGCAGACCATGCTGGCGGGTCCGGCCGAACCGCTCGCCGAGATCGCCCAGGCCCTCCGCGCCGACGGCCTGACCGTGGTCACCGTACCGGCGACCAGCCCCTTCCACTCCCCGGCGATGGCCCCCGCGTCCGAGGCCGTGGAGGCGGCCTACCGGGACATCCCCCTGCGCCCGCCGGCGCTGCCGCTGTACTCCGGGTACACGGGCGAGCTGCTGAGCCCCGAGAAGGCACTCAGCCCCCGCTTCTGGGCCCGCCAGATCACCGACACCGTGTACTTCAAACAGGCCCTGGAGTCCCTGCTCGCCGCCGACGACATGCTCCTGATCGAGGCGGGCCCCCGGCAGACCCTCACCGCCTTCGCCCGCCGCCACCGGGCGGTACGCCTCGGTGCCAGTGCCGCCGTACCGCTGCTCCCGGGCCGCCCCGGCACGGCGGAGGCCGACCGCCAGTCGGTCCTCACCGCGGCGGCCAGGCTGTGGACCGAGGGCCACGTCCCCTCCCCGGTGGCGCTGTCCGCCCTGTGGACGTGGAGCGCCGATGCGCACACGGGCGCCGAGGCCACCGCCCCCGCCCCCCAACTCGCCGCGGCGACGCCATGAGGTCCATGACGGCGACGAGGGCGCTGCGCGTCCTGAAGGTGATCTACGGCACCCTGGTGGCGGCGGGCCGCATGTACGTCTGGCTCCCCCCGACGGAACCGCATCCCGATTGCTCCGACCCGCCGCTTCTCCACCCCGAACGCCTGCGCCCCGACGTCCCCCTGACCGCATACGAACGCGCCCTGGAACGGGAGCTGACGACGGGGGAGCAGGTGCCCTGAACACCCGGGCGCCGCTTCTCCTGTGTGGTGCCCCGGCCCGGCTCCCGCCCGGCCGGGGCACGGCAGTTCACCCAACGCCCTCGGATCGACGCCCGGTCCGACGCGCTCACCGATGCGCTGACCGAGGCGCGGACCGGCTCACGCGGGCGCGAAGACGAACAGGGCCGCCTCCGTGCCGACGTAGCCGTAGCCGGTGGCCGTGTCGACGGACGGGATGTTCTCCTCGGGCAGGTTCTTCGCCAGCACCTTCTTCGTCCGGGTGTCCACCGCGATGCCGGTGTCGGTGGCGCTCTTGTCGTCCGTCACCCCGTACAGCACCGACCCGTCGGCCGTGAAGCGGACCGGGTCGAGGGCGTGTTCGCCGCCCTGCTGCTCCCACAGCCGCTTGCCGTCGGCGGTCTGCCACACGGCGGTGCCGGGGAAGTCCTCGAACTTGACCACGTCCCGGGCGGCGAGGTCGCCGGAGGGCGAGAACAGCACCTCCTCCGCACCCTTGTACGAGGTCAGGAGCGCGCCGCTCTTCAGGTCGTACCAGGCGTGGATCCAGCTGCCGGAGGAGAAGGAGAGGCCGGCCTTCCAGCCGACGAGGACCTTGCCGTCGGCGATCCGCAGGATGCGCTTCTCCTCGCTCTCGGGGTGGTGGCCCTTGTCGTCCAGTGCCACGCCCTCGGGGATCTTCGCGCCGGCGGTGCTCCACACCTGCTTGCCGGTGGCGAGTTCGCTGAGCGTGATCTGCTCGGGCTCGGTCTGGAAGTCGCTGGCGTTCAGGAAGCCCGCGTAGTAGCCGCCGCTGATGAGCGGGGCATGGGCCACCGAGGCGTCCGCCGTGCCGGTCTCGGCGTCGTAGGTGCAGCTGGCGGCGGTGCCGGTGCAGGTGACCGTGCGGGACGGGCCGCCGCCGACGGGCGTGAGGCGCAGGGTGTCGCCGGTCTTCTCGACGCGGTAGCCGTCCAGCAGGGCGCCTCGCTCGTACGAGGGGACCTTGGCGAGCTCGCCGCCGTCGGCGCCGTACAGGGTGGCCGTGGTGGTGGTCTTCGCCTCGGTGAGGCCGTCGGACTTGCTGGTCGTGGAGGAGGTCACGGCCACGGCGGGGGCACCGCCGCGCCAGGTGACGGCCTCGACCGTCCTGGCCCGCACCTTCAGCGCCTTGCGGACGGCGCCGGTCTTCACATCGCGGAACTCCAGCGTGAGGGGCGCGGCCTCCTCGGAGTCGGACAGCACGCTCCCGGTCGGCGTGCTTGCGTAGTCCCCCTGCGCGTCCTTCGCCAGCAGCAGGGTGGAGCCGAGGTCGAGGGCGCCGGGCGCCGAGGTGCTTTTGGCGCGCAGGCTCCAGGCGGGCCGGGCGGCGAAGCCGGGCAGCGCGGGCCCCCGGTAGGCGGGGCCCTTCACGGCGTCGTCGGCGGCCGGGGCGGGCGCCGTCGCCTTACCACCGCCGGCCGTCCCGTGACCGCCACCGCCGCCGCATCCGGTCAGCAGCGCCAGGGACAGCGACATCCCGACGAGCGACATCCCGACGACCGCGCCGCGCTCCCGCGGACGTATCCCGCTCCTGTGGTTCACGGACCCACTCCCCCGTGTTCATGACATGACGGGGGGTGATCCTAGCGGAATGATGATCTTCCATTGGGCTCGGTCAGCGGTTGACGGTGATCGTCTGGCGGTCGGAGCACATGGAGTCCGGGTGCGCGCTCGCCGTCTGCCCACCCTTGATCTCCACACGGGCGCCGGGCTCGATGGCGTCGTACACCCGCTTCCCGGCTTTGGGCGCGAGGGCGATGGAGCCGGCGGGGGCGTTGTGGCCGAGGCTGCTGAGACCGGCGGCGGGGTCCAGCGCCCACATCAGCAGCCGCTGGTGGTGACTGCGGTCGGTGAAGGTGACCGCCCACTGCCTGATGTCCGCGTACTTGGTGATCGGGTCGGGGCGCAGGGTGAGGCTGGGGTACTTGGCGGTGACCGTGACCGACGTCTCGCCGATCGGGCAGGTCTCCTGCGGCGCGCTGATGGGGAACCTCCTGCCCTCGATGGTCAGTGTGTGGGCGTCCAGGTCGACCGTCACCCGCTGGACGGGCGCCGGGGACGGATGGGGCACGGACGTCGCGAGGGGCACGGCCGGCGGGGTGGGGGAGGAGCCGAGGGCGCCGGAGGCGACGGTGGCGAGGGCCGCTGCCCCCAGCGCGCCGGCGGAGAGCAGAACGCGTCGGCCACGGCGGCGGCGTGCCGCCCGGCTCCTCACCTGCGCCCCCGTGGCCGGGGCTGGTGCCACGCCGCGCGCGGCCAGGCCACGAAGACGGGCGGACAGCTCCGCCTCGGTCAGGGAACGCGGTGGCGGCTGATCAGACACAGGCTTCCTCCGTCGGGTGGGGTTCCTCGCTCACCAGATGAGCTGCGAGTGACGAACGGCCGCGTGACAGCCGCGCTTTGACGGTGCCGACGGCCACGCCCGTCTCGGCGGCTATCTGCTCCACGCTCAGATCGCACAGGTGATGCAGCACGATCGCGTTCCGCTGGACTTCGGGCAGGCACCGCAGAGCGGCGACCAACACCACATGGTCCGGGCTCGGTTCGGGCACCGGCAGCGGCGCGGACTCGCCCCGCACCAGTTCCCACCAGCGGCGTGCCCGCCGCCAGCGGCTCATCGCCAGACGGTGTGCCACCGTGCGGATCCACGCCTCGGGAGCCTGGTCGCCGGCCAGAACGGACGAACGCCGGTCCCAGGCGCGTACGAACGCCTCCTGCACCACGTCCTGTGCTTCGGCGTAGTCCCCCGTCAGGGCGTACAACTGGCCGACCAGACGCGGGTAGGCAGCCGTGTAGAAGAGGTCGAACTCGTCCTCGGTCACCTTGTCGTGCTCTCTCTCACGGCGCGGGGCGCGTCGTGTACGGCCGGTGCGGTGGGGGTCATGCGGTCGTGGTCTCTCCGGCGGCGCTGTGCTCGAGCCACTGCTTCCAGGTCAGGTTCCAGTCGCCGTAGCCGTTGCCGGCGGCGACGGTGGCCTTGTCCGACCCGGTGACCGTGACGACGTCGCCGACCCGTACCTGGTCGTAGAAGCGCTTGGCGGTGCCGTCGGTGGCGAGGCCGACACAGCCGTGGGTGACGTTACGGTGTCCGGCCTCGGTGTCGGCCCGCGGGTTCTGGTGCACGTACGTCCCCGATGTCGTCAGGTGCACGGCCCAGAAGTAGTCGCCGCGGTACTCGGCACCGAGACCGACGGTGCGGGAGTCCATGAGCACCTTGGACTGCTTGTCCATGACGACCATCGTCCCGTTCCAGGTGTCCATCCCCGGCTGCCCGGTGGTGACCGGGATCCGCTGCGTCGCCCCGCCGGTGCGGACGGTCATCTCGTGCCTGCTCGCGTCGACGGTGGCGACCAGCGACCGGCCGACGGTGAAGTGGCGGACGCCGTGCGAACCGAGGCGCAGGGTGACCTTGGCGCCGGGCTTCCAGTAGGCGGTACCGGGGCGGAAGTCGACCCGCTGCCCGTCCAGAAGGTTCTGGTCCTTCAGCCAGCTCCAGGCGCCGGTCGTGCCGGACGAGGTCTGCACACGCAGCCAGCTCTCCACGGCCTTGCGCTCGGCGGCGAGGACCGGCCGGGAGAAGGTGACGGATATCGGCATGCCCACCCCGACCGTCTGCCCGTCGGATATGTTCACCCGCGCCTGCGCGAGCACGGCGGGCTCCGGCATGGACGGAGCCGGGCGCGCGCCGCCGTGGTTCCCACCCTTGTCCTTCGCGGCTGTCGCGGCGGAGCCCCGGGCATCCGGCGCATCGGCGGCCACACGAACGCCGGTACCCGCGTCCGTCGAGCAGCCGACGGCCGACAGCAGAGCGATACAGGCCGCGACAGCGGCGCCGAGACGGCCGACGGTCCGACCGGCCGAACGGTCCACGTGCATGTCAATCCCCCTGTGAGGTGCGGTATCGCCTCCTATACGCACGGGCTCGGGGGCAGGTTGCATCGAATCGGAACTTCGTACGTCCGAGATCGCGGCGCAGCGCTTCGGCGAGTACCTGGCGGACCGCCATGAACGGCTCTGGAGAACGCACGCATGAGCGGCCGGTTGATGTGGAGAGCCTGTCGGGCCGCCGGGCACGCGCCGTCACCTGGTCCGGCGGGAGGCCGAGGTCCTTGTGGTGTTCGCGGCGTTCATGCCCGGCGGGTACTCGCCGGTGCTCCAGATCGGCCTGCTCGGACCGGCCGCTAGCGAGCAGCCGTGAACCGGTGGAGGAAGTGGTAACTCACCGGCCGGGATCGGTAGGTTGATCAGTTCCCGGGGTGTGAGTCCGCACGATGCGGCGGCCGTGTTCGGCAGCTTGTAGCAGTGACTGGGCTACCCGTTCGGCGTCGTCGGGATGCAGGTGGATCTCCTGGGTCCACAACACTGACAGTCGGATCGTGCCGGTCAGCAGGTTCGTGGCCACGTCCACTTCGACGCCGTTTCCGGTGGCATCGGTGACCTTCAGGTCCAGGTCGCTGCTGTAGGCGCTCATGCAACTCAGCATGCATGAGGCCCGGCTTCAGGTGCGAGGCCGGGCCTTCGTCATTCATCACGATGGACGTCTGCATCCATGAGCCACATGGATCGCCTGCTCAGGAGGCGGGTCTGCAGTGACCGCCCCCGTTGATGTCAGCTGTAGATGTCGGCAACCTCTGATCAGACGGCCCGCGGCGAGTTGCCGCAGCCACCGTCATTCGTGGAGCTAAGCCGCCTTGGGCCGCGCCGCACGCATGCCCGGGTCGGGCTCCTGCGCGCCCTCGAACGGCAAGGTGTCGTACGGCCCGAAGTCAGGGGCGTGGAACGGGTTTGTCGTCGGAGGCGGCGATGCTGCACTGGAACAGCGGGGTTGCCCGTCCGGAGCGGAGAACAGCGGCGTCAGATCGATGAGAGGTCTCCCTTTCGTTGCAGGTCCCTGAAGGGGCCTGGTGTGCCGTGACCGGGCACAGCGGTCCTACAGCTTGGTCATCTTGGCGTACGGGCTCAAGATCCGCATTTGCTCTGAGCCGAAGTCCACGAGCGCCGCGATTCCCACCTCGATGCCGATCACCCGGCCGAGGCCGTACACGTCATGTGTGACCTTGTCGCCCAGGGCGAAGTGCTTGGGAGCCGGTGTGACCGGGGCCTTGAAGGGGCTGGTAGGCAAATGACGCTTCGGTGCAGCGGGCTTTGTCATGGCTCAGTATGCGCCTATGTGTGTCCTGTTCGCTGTGGCCGTCGGCACAGATCCGGAAGGGGACAACCGCGTCACGCCGCTGACCTGCGGTTTCGAGCCCTCGTGAGGCGAAACTCGACCGCAGGTCTCCTTCGCAGACAGCGCTGACCTCTGCACCGGGCACGAGTGAGCGACCGATCAGGCGCGCGTACGCTCCGCCGACCTTCACCGAGACGTGACCGAGGCTACACGACAGGTGATGACAAGGATCGAAAACCACGGACATCTGAACATGAGTGACACAGAGTGGCCACTTGTGCGGGATGTGCTGCCGGTGCCGGCCTGGACACCACTGTCTCCCACACCTCGCGGGGCTCCGAGACCGGCAAGAAGATCAACGGGCGCAAGTGGTCCCTTGCTTTCCTCTGCTTTCCTCTACTTCCCTCCGAGCGCTTCCGCCGTCCCTGTGCTGTACAGCGCCTCGCCCATGGAGGAGCCCTCTCCGGTGACATGAGCACGGATCGACGCGATGTACTCGGCACGGCTGATGCGTCCGTCACCGTCGCTGTCCAGTGCCGCGAACGCTGCTTCGGCGTTGACGACCGGGTTGTTCAGTGCCGTGCGCAGCGCTGTGAACTCGGACAGCTTGAGGGCGCCGTTCCCGTCGGTATCGGCGAGGTCGAAGAGCGCGCCGAGGACGGGCGCGCAGACGGTGTCGAACGCCTCAGCGCCCGCCCATGCCGCGTACTCGTCGAAGGTCATCCCGCCGTCGCCGTCGGCGTCCATCGACGCCCACGCCTGCTCGCCCAGCGTGCGCGCGGTGACGACGAGCGGGTCGTCCTCCTTACGGCCCGTCGCCAGCGCCGCGTTCCTGGTGCGCGCCATGTACTCGTCCCTGGAGACGACCCCGTCCCCATCCGCGTCCAGCATGGCGAAGACGAGCCTCTGCGCGGTTGTCTGATCCATCGATATCCCTTCTGCCGGGTGCTGTCCGGCCGGTGAGAGCCGTATGCCGGTCGAGCTGTCCTACCCGGTGGCCCGGAGGCCAAGGCACCCACCGGGTGTGCGTTGCGCACGTCCAGCGCGTGGCGCGCGTTGCGCGCCGTCGGTGTGCCGCAAGGAGCCGGGGCGGCAGGAGCGGCTTGGGGGAGTCGGGGTCCGGCTTGGGGTAGTCAGGGCCCGTTGGCTGATCGGATTCCGTGGAGGGCGCATGTTCGGCAGACGCGGTGTGGCAGTGGCGCTGAGTTCCCTGGCCCTGGTGGGCTCTTCGGTGGTGTGGGCTCCAGCCGGCCAAGCCCATGAGAGCGAGCACGTACTGTGCGCCGGCTCCAGTACCAGCATGTACGACCCGCCGTTGACCCTTGAGTCCCGCTCGACCCGTGTTCGCACACAGGCCAGTTACGAGTGCACGGCCAAGCCCGGCCGCACCGTGCCGGCCACCGGCTACCTGGAAGGGGTGTCGCCCTCGGCGTCCTGCATCACGCTGGACAGCCCGCACCTCAAGGAGTTCGTCCACTACGCGGACGGCAGACGCTCCTTGATCGTCTACAACAGCGGCACCAGTGTCCGCGTCGCCGGCGTCCTCGTCGTCAGGCTGTCGGGCCGGGTCGTCGAGGGCCGCGGCGAAGGGCTGCCGGCGCAGCGGATCGTCCCCGCGCTCCCTGGAGGGCTGCCCACCGAGTGCCTGTCCTCCGGGCTCCGGGGAAGCAGCGGTGTGGCTGCGCTGGAGATCGGGCTGTGAGCCGGCCCGTGGCGGGGATCCCCACCGAACCCATCGGCAGCATCCCCCGGCCCGCTGAGCTGCTCGCAGCCATGGCCGACCACGCGGCAGGCCGGATCGGGGACGGCGAACTCGCCGCCGCCCAGGACCGCGCGGTCGCCGACACCGTCCGCCGCCTGGAGGAGATCGGTTCCCCGGTCGTCACCGACGGCGAACAGTCCAAGCCCAGCTTCGCCACCTACCCCCTGGCCGGTCTGGACCGGCTGGCGCCCGACGGTGTCGTCATCCCCTTCGCCGACGGACACCAGCGGCAGCTGCCCCGCCTGACCGCCGGACCCCTGCGGTATGCCGTCCACGCCGACCGCTATCTCCGCGCTGCCCTCCGGCACGCGACCGTACCGGTCAAACAGGCTGTCATCGCGCCCTCGGCGCTCAGTCTGCTCTACCCTCCCGATGGCATCGACGGCTATCCCCGCGAAGCCTTCCTCGACGACCTCACCGCCGAGGCCGAGGCCGACATCCGCGGCTGCCTCGATGCCGGCGCGCACAGGGTCCAGCTCGACTTCACGGAGGCCCGCCTCGCCCTGAAGCTCGATCCGGGCGGGAGCCTGCTGGAACAGTTCCTCGCTCTCAACAACCGCGTACTGGAGCGGTTCTCCGCCGCCGAACGCGCCAGGATCGGTGTGCACACCTGCCCCGGTGGCGACCAGGACTCCACCCACAGCCTCGACGTCGAATACACGGCCCTGCTGCCCGCGCTGCTGCGGCTCCAGGTCGGCGCCTTCTACGTGCAGCTCGCGAGCGAGCCCGAACCGGACAAGGTCCTCGGCGTCATCGCCGATCACCTGCCCAGCCAGGCCCGCGTGTTCATCGGCGTCACCGATCCGATCGACCCTTGTGTCGAGACGCCCGAGCAGGTCCGCGACCGTGTCCTGGCGGCCGCCCGCCACGTGCCGGTCGACCGCCTCGGCACCTGCGACGACTGCGGCTTCTCTCCCTTCGCCGACGACACCTCCACCTCCCGCGAGACAGCCTTCGCCAAGATCCGCGCCCGTGTCGAAGGGACGACCCTGGCCGCCCGCGAACTGGTCGACTGAGTCTGCGACAGGGCCGCGCCGACGGCACGCCGCCCCCGGAGGACTTCCGGAGCCGACCACTGGGCTCAGTGGTTCTCCCTGGTCCGTGGCGTTTTCCGCGGCGCTGTGGCCTGGATGTGCCCGCTCCGGGCACATCCAGGAACGCCGTGTCGTCCGGCGAGGACCCGCTACGGCGCGGCGGTCTTGTGGAAGCCCTTGTCGAGGTAGGGGTACTGGTCCACGACGAAGCCGTCGTGGACCAGGCGGCCGATGCCGCCCTCGTCACGCCAGACCTGCTCGGAGGAGCCGAAGGAGAACCCTCCGAACTCCTGGCGGACCTCGTCGGTGTAGACCCGGTAGCGCTGGCCGGGCTGGATGACCGTCCCCGGGGGGAAGGCGTAGGTGTGCCCGGTGGGCTTGGACTCCACGACCCAGCCGGTCAGGTCCTGGGGCGCGCCGCCCTTGTTGAAGATCTCGATGTACTCGTCGGGCTGGCCCGTGCCGTTGCCCAGGTAGCGCAGGTCGGAGATGATCACGTCCGGCTCGTCGACGGTGAACATGCAGACGACCTCGGCGAAGTTGACTCCGCCCTCGGGGCTGCGGAACTGCCGGACGATCTGGCCGCCCCGCTTGAACCCGCTCAGGACCGCCCTGTACTGCTTCCCGTCGATCGTGACGGGCTGAGGGTGGATGAACTCCTGCAGGTCGACCAGGTCATCGTCCGCGGGGCTGCTGCCGCTGGTGTTGGGTGTCTCGTAGTGATGGAAGGTGAAGCTCAGATCGGTCGTGCTGCCGTCCTCGAACATGACGTTGATGGCGAGCGCGACGTTGAACTTGTCCGGGCTGACGTTGGTGGGGAGATTACGGTGCACGAAGGTACCGACGACGAACTCGGTGCCGTCGAGCTCGACGTCCGCGGCGGAACCGCGGAACTGGTACCCGCTCTGGGAACCGCTGCTGCCCCACCTGACGTCGGCGGTGCCCAGGCCGTTGATCGGCGAGGCGGCCGGACTGGTGGACGGGAAGACGCCGGAAGTGACGACGGTGGTCATGGTGTCTGACTCCTGCTCTCTCAGTCCTCGTCCTCGATGACCTCGGCCTTGAGCTTGGCCGGGGGCGCGGTGCCGATCTGGGCGACGCCGTCGGTGAAGCGGCCGGGCTTGGCGCCGTCGACGGCTTCGAGGCCGCAGGTGTAGGCGATGAGGTCCTTGTCCTCGCCGTTCGTGTTCAGGTGCACGTGGTAGGTGAAGGTCAGCGTGCGCCCGTCCTCGCTGACCTTGGCCTGGACGGGCGGCAGACTGCCGCCCGTGGTCTGGTCGATGCGCTTGTACTGCGCGCCCACCATGCCGTTCCAGCGGAATCCGGTGGGGGCGGTGAAGACGTGCTCCCGTTCGCCGGCATCGACGGTCTCGCTCCAGTTGGGCGTACGGACGCAGATGTTGACGGTGGTGCCGAGGCCACCGGGGGCGTCTTCGACCCCGCCCTCCTGCCAGACCACCAGGTCCAGCTTCTGCGCACGGCCCTGTTCGTAACCCCAGTCGTAGCCGTTCGCGTAGTGGTCCTTCTCCCCGCGTGTGCCGTCGCGCGGCGGGTCGGCGTACGGGCGTCCGGCGAGCGCGTCGGCCCGCCCCTGTTCCTCTCCCCGTTTGTAGGCTTCCTTCTTCGCGGACTGCACTTCAGTGGCCATCTCCGGGTCCTCCTGGGGCTGTGATCGAAGCGTGCGGTGAAACGGGACGCCCTGGCACAGGCACCCGGTCCCCGGGCGACGGGCAGGACCGGGCATGAGCATGCCGCGCGGTTCACGGAGCACGGGAGGCCAGGAGAGCGGTCTCCGGAGGCGGAATCCAGAACGCCGTCGGCGGCTTCGGCCGGGGCGTTGCGGCAGACAAACGGAATGCACCTGGCCGTCATCTGCGTCCATGGTTAGCCCAGTCCTGCGGGCGGTATGCCGCCGTTCCGCCGTTTGGAATGCTGGATCGATTCTGCGTCACTTGTTCGAGTGGAGCCGAGGCGTACGGGGCGCACGGATGCGGAGTGCAGCGCACCGGCGCCGGCCGGCCGGTGTGCAGGGGGTGTCAGCGACCGCTCGGGAAGGAGGCGGACATGATCCGGCGGCGGCCTTGGTCTCCACCCTGTCGGTGGCGGCGTCCCGCACAGACAGCTCTTTGCAATTTCACACCCGGATACGGAAATGAACGTTTCTGTACGCCCAGGTCACCCGCCTGATCGTTACTGCATGTGACTTTTCCACAACACTGGGTTAGCGTTCGAAATGTGTCCATGCCGACCCTTCCGAGGCTCGGGCCTCCGGGCCCCTTCCCGCACGCCCCGCTCACCCATCCGCTCGACCGCAAGTGGCTGCACTACGCGTTTCTGTCCCGGTGCGGCCGGCAAGCCCTGATCGCCAACCTGTCCGTGCTGGGGTCCTCCACAGGCGCGGTCATCGCGGATCCGGGCGCTCCGGTCACGGGGCGGCGCAGCGGTACCGGCACGGCGGCCGAGGGACAGCACATGGCCATCCTTCTCGCCTACGAGGAGGGGCACGGCTGGAGTTCGACGCAGTTCAACGCCGACCAGCCCGAACTGCCCTGGTCGGCGTTCCGGTTACCGCATCCGCACGGTGAGTCCGGCGCGTTCCGGGTGGCGGCGCGGTCCAGCGGGCCGGCCGTGGACGTACGACTGATCCGGACCAGCAGGCCGTGTACCTCCCAGTGCGCGCCCTTCGGCGAGGACGAACATCTGCGGTGGCAGTCGGAACCCGGAGTCCTCGGCTCGGGCACGCTGCGGCACGGCGACGGAACGGCCACGGAGACGGACCTGCTGGGCTATCACGAACGGGTGCGCGGCCGCTGGTCCTGGCCGACGCTGGGGGGCTGGGTGTTCGGGTTCGTCAACGACCCTTCCGGCTCCGCCGACTCCGCTCCGCCCTCCGCGGTGGTCTTCACCCTGATCCAGCCCACGAGCCCGGCGGACGCGGCCAACGGGTCGGTGATGCTGTGGCGCGAGGGACGCATGATCCGGCACTTCCCGCGCCGTAATCTGAGAGTCGCCGTCAGCGGCAGCCTGGACCGCGACCGGGTGGTGATGGTGCCGCCGCTCGCGGACATGCTGGGGACCCCACCGATGGCGGCGGTACCCGGCCGGTTGCTGATCACCGCACGGCTCGGCGACGACCGTCTCGTCCTCGACTTCCGCTCACACACGGCGGGCCGGATCACCAACCCGTCCGAGACGAGCCTGCACCCGTTCAGCGTCCACGAGACGCTCGGCCCGTGCACGGTGGAGGGCAGGGTCGGCGGACGCACCATCGGCTTCCGCACCAAGGGCATCGTGGAGTTCGCCGGTGGTGCCCATGACTGAGCCGGTGGTGCCCATGACCGAGACCGTGCCTGCCTTCACGGGTGCCCGGCTGCTGGACGAGACCGTCGCCGCCCTGTCCGACCGGGCGCCGGCCATCCTCGCCGCCGCCGCCGACCAGCTCCACGGCATCCGGCTCGGCCTGCACTTCAACGACGACAGCCACGCCACGCTCACCGCGCGGCACAGCCGTATCGTCGTACGCCAGGACCGCTGCCCGGACCCGGACGTCGAGGTCGTCTTCGACAACCGGGCCATGAACCTCCTGTTCGACCTCCAGCGCCCGCCCGTCGACCAGGTCCTGCCCGACAGCCTCGACGTCCGCGGCTCCCGGGAGGACACCCTCGCCGTGTGGCGCGCCTTCACGCTGCTGTCCCAGCGCGCGGCGGGCCTGCGCAGCATGCAGGAACTC
Organism: Streptomyces sp. NPDC007205; assembly: GCF_040634095.1. Taxonomy (NCBI): domain Bacteria; kingdom Bacillati; phylum Actinomycetota; class Actinomycetes; order Kitasatosporales; family Streptomycetaceae; genus Streptomyces; species Streptomyces sp. NPDC007205. The sequence goes on along the minus strand of NZ_JBEYEW010000003.1, from coordinate 71,067 downwards.
TGGGGCACCTACCGTGAACAGGCTCCTCGGCTGTGGGGCAGCGCGGCGCCCGCCGCCCATGAGCCGGCCGCCGAACCGGTCGACTGGACGGCACTGGACTTCCTCGCCCGGCGCTCGCCCGAGGACGCTCCCGCGCCACCCCCGTTGATCGGCGGCACGACCATCGCGGCCCCGCGTCTGCTGTGGGACGGCCGGACCAGCACGAGCTGGTCGCTGGAGGACACCGTCCGCGACGCGGACCTGATGGAGACCATGCGCCGGTGCCGGGCCCGCACCAACGAGGAGATCGAACGGCTCCTGCCGGACCGCGAACCCCGCGCCGAGCTGTACGACCTCATGCGCTCCTACCCGGCCCGGCAGGGCAAGGGCCTGCGCCCCACCCTGACCATCGCGGCCTGCGCCGCATTCGGCGGACGCCCCGAGGACGCCGTACGCGCCGCCGCCGCGCTGGAGCTGTTCCACAACGGCTTCCTCGTTCACGACGACATCGCCGACGAGTCCACCCATCGGCGCGGCCTGCCCACCATGCACGAGGAACACGGCTTGGGCCTCGCCGTCAACGTCGGCGACGGGCTCAACCTCCTGGCCGTCGACGCCGTCCTCTCCAATCTCGAAACACTCGGGCTGGTACGCACCCTCGGCCTCATCCACGAGGCGGTGCACATGTGCCGGGAGTCCATCGAGGGCCAGGCCATGGAGCTGGGCTGGATCCGCCACGACGTCGTCCCCGAGGCCGACGACGCCTACTTCACGATGAGCACGAAGAAGACCGGCTGGTACACCTGCATCAGCCCCTGCCGTATCGGCGCCGTCTGCGCCGGCGTCACCGACCCGGCCGTACTGGGCCGGTTCGACGAGGCGTTCCGCCTGATCGGCATCGCCTTCCAGATCCAGGACGACATCCTGAACCTGGTCGGTGAGGAAGCCCTCTACGGCAAGGAGCCCCTCGGGGACCTGCTCGAAGGCAAGCGCACCGTGATGCTGATCCACCTCTTCCGCACCGTCTACACCCACGAGCGGCCTCGCCTCTTCGACGTGCTGCGGCAGCGCCGCACCGACAAGACCCAGCAGCACGCCGAGGAACTCCTCGCCGCCATGCAACGGCACGGCTCCATCGAATACGCCACCGACCTCGCCGACCGGCTCGCCGCCGAAGGCATCGCCCGTTTCGAAGAAGACCTGCGGGCCATCCCCGAAAACGAAGGCAAAGCCGTCCTGCGGCAGATCGCCCACTACGTCACCTCAAGGCCACTGTGACCACCACCACGACCACACCCCCGCCGGCCGATCCCACCGCCACCGGCCCGCTGACCCCGATCGACCACCGGGCGTTCGCTTTCCTCGGCCAGGTCAACAGCTGTCTGCGCCGGTGCCTGTGCACGCTGGCCAGGCACGGCGTGGCCCTGCGCCGACACGACCCCGAACGCGCCCGCGTCCTGCTCGACACGGTCCGGCCCTGGCCCCTCTACAAGGGCGGCCAGTTCCTCTTCGACCTCATGGAGTGGGAGGACCTCATGGTCGACGGCGAGCCCCCACCCCTCATGCCCCCCGAGCGGCTCGTCTCCGCCTGCACGCTGCCTGTGCAGTGGCTCGCCGCCGCCACCGCGGAGGTCCCCACGGCGGCGAAACTGGTCCCCGGCCAGCGCACCGCCGCCGCCCTCGACCTCCCCCTCCGTCTGCTGGCCACCACTGCCCGCTCCGCTCTCCAGGGTGCCGCGCAGGACCTCACCGACCTGCTCGGCACGCCCGCTCCCCAAGACGACGGCGGCCACCACGCCGGACACGCCACCGACCTGGACTTCGACGACGACTCCGGCACGGACGCCGACACCGACAGCAGCGATGACGCACTGCCGCCGCTGGAGGCGGGGTTCCACCTCTACGAGGACGTCGTCCTCGGCGCCCTCGTCGTCCTCGGTCCACTCCTTGCCGATCACGCACCCGCAGCCGACCCACCCGCCTCCGGCAGCGACTGACCACCCGCCTGCTGCCGGCCCCCACCGGAGCTCAAGGCGCCCGTCACCGACCCCGACGGGCGGCCGAGCTCCGCCACAAACCCGCCACCGGCGGGTCCGCTCATGCGGACAACCCGCATCCACAGAAGGGAAATCATGGCCACGCAGACCCAGGCCCCCGTCAAGGAGGGGTCCGAGAAGAAGCTGTACATCCTCCAGCAAGGCATCGTCGAAGACGCGCCGGGCGGTGTACCCGCCCACCTCAGCTTCGGCGTCCTCAGCACCGTCCCCGACCCGGTGAACCCCGGCGACATCACCTTCACCCTCAAGGCACCCACGGGCTTCTACTTCACCGGCTGGCTCTCCTGGGCCTACCACGACGTCAACACCCTCCAGGCAAAGGGGAATCTCAAGACCACCCAGGGCGCCGTGAGTGACGGAGGCCGCAAGCTGACCTTCACCCACAACCCGTCCCTGTCCAGCAACCAGGAGTGCATCGGCTACGCGGCACAGGTCTCCGCCCTCGACAGCGCGACGCCGGGCCGCTACACCGACGGAGAGCTCCGCGTGGGCACCGCCGACCCCGTCAAGCTCAAGGGCCGCGTCCTCGGCTCCGACGAGGACTGATCCTCCGCGAACGCATCAGTTCCCCAGGTGGCTCCGGCACTTAGCCCGGAGCCACCGCCCACATCCAGGGCGCCACGAGCTGACCACCGCGACGGCTGGACGAGCCGGGATCGGGTCATCGGTGTGGCCTCATTCGGGCGATGCAGAGAAGGCCGTAGAGGTGGTGGATTTCATGGCGGACGAGGCGGGCGAGGCGGGCGAGGCCGGCGAGGCGGGCGAGGCCCGGTCGGTGCCGTGATCCGAGGTGGCGGGGGAGCGGCTTTCGACCGTCCGGGATTCGAACGTGCGACACCCGCACCGAGGCGATCTGCCCGCCCTGATCGTGTCGGCCCGCCGCTCGGCCGCTGCGGGCGTTACCTCCACTGCGGGCTGGTTGCGATGGCCCGCAGTTGGGCCAGTGTCAGGATCGGCGTGGTACGGGTCGAGGGGGCGTTCTGGTTCGGTGCCTGCCACTCCATGATGGTGACGTAGAGCCCGTCGGGATGCAGTACGTTCACCGCCTCGTGCCCGGGGTCCGTTCCGGGTGGTGCCTGCCGGGACTCGATCAGGGTGCCGTCGGCCAAGGGCGTCGTGCCGGCGAAGACGTGGCTGCGGATCGCGGTGGTGGAGGTCTGCCGCGAGACGTGCACTTCGAGCAGTGACGTGCCGTGGCCGTCGTCCACCCACAGCTGCCCGGACCGCCGGCCGCCGGGCGGGCTCGAATGGGTCAGGCCGGTCGGCAGCAGCGCGGTCAGGGTGGCAAGGGCGCGGTCGGCGGGCAGTGTGCCGGTGAAGGTCGGCTTCGGGGTGGCGGATGCCGTGGTCGAGCCGGTTGTGGCCGAGGCCGCCGGACCGGCGAGCGTTCGGCCGGCTGTTCCCTCGTCGGACAGCAGTCCGGGAACAACCGCCGCGCCGAGCCCGACGAGTGCGAGTACGGCCGCTCCGCTCACGCCGATGGCCACGGCGCGGCGGCGGCGCCTGCGCCGGCCGTTGCGGACACCGGCCTGCAGCAGTGACGGGGTGTGGGGCGGCTCGAAGGTCAGGAGGGTGGTGCGGAGGGCTTCGGTGAAGTCTTCTTCGATGGGCATGGCGGGTCACCGCGTTTCGGGGGTCGGTGATGAGGGCGAAGTAGGTGCCGCGGCACCGGGTCAGGGACTGACGAGCTCGGACAGGTCGTGGCCCAGAAGGTCCCGGATGCGGGCGAGCGCGCGCATGCTCTGGTTGCGTACCGCGCCCGGCCGGACCTGAAGGATCTCGGCGGTCTGCTCGACGCTGCGGTCCTCCCAGTAGCGCAGGAGCAGCACGGCCCGGTCCCGGGCGGACAGCCGGCCGAGCGCGTCGAGCAACGTGACCCGCAGCGTGGCGTCGTGCTCGCTGACGGCACGGGAGTCCGGCAGGGTGTCGGTGGGCTGCTCAGAGCTGCTGCGCCGGCGGCGGTAGGACAGGTAGGTCCGTACGAGGACGGTGTGGGTGTAGGCCGCTGGGTCGTCCACCTGCGCGATCTTGCGCCAGCGGGCATACATCCGGCCCAGCGTGTCCTGCACCAGGTCCTCCGCGAGGTGCACATCCCCGCTGGTGAGCACACACGCAGAGCGGAACAGAGGTGCGGATCGCACAGCGGCGAACGCCATGAAATCCTCTTCGTACCGGCGCTTCATCCAAGATCCTGTTCGTCGTCCACACTCTGAAGACGCTGTGGCCACAGGGTTACGTCCCACCCGGAGAAGCAGAAATCCTGCAGCCTCGGGCGAACCTCGCCTTCGGGCGTCGGCGGCAGTCGTTCTGGGGGCCCTTCTGGCTGTTTGGTGCACGGTCGGGCTCGCGCCGACCGGTCCGTGAGCACATCTGGCGAAACATCAGGTGGGGAAGATCGGTTTCTCTGGCGGCAGTTGCTGCGCTGAAGGCTGCGGGGCGGTGTTGGGACCATGATCTTCGAGGCTCGCGTCAAAGTGGCTGCATCGGAGTGCCCTCAACCGCCCTGGAGGCCGGCCGGGGTCTTGATCGAGTTCCAGGACGGTGAGGGGTTCACTTGGGCGAGTGCCAGAAGTCGACGTTGGACGTCACGTAGCCGACTCGTTGGCCGTCGGCAAGGGCTTGAAGCCATGCACACCAGGGGAGCTGGTCCGCGATCGGCAGACCGGCGAGATCGCCAAGGATGCCAACAGTGGTGAGGTGCTGAGGATCACCGGAGGCGTTTCGTCGAGGACGGCGAGTCCTCGCTCATTACGCTCGCCCACGGCCGGTGCCGGCGCGCGAGCTGATGACCCGCATGGGCCACAGCAGCTCACGCGCCGCACTGATCTACCGGCACATGACCAGCGACCGTGACCGGACCCCCGGTAGCAGCGACTGCGTAGCCGTAACGCCTGAAACGTGAAGGCCAGGGAGGAAACCTCTCGTGAGCCGGCCCTTCTGCCTGCGCCCGGACCCTCGCCCGCTTCGCACAATTCGTTAAATGCGTACTCTGCTTGCTTTACGTCCTGTGGTTGCGTTAGTCTTCAATGGTCGACACCGACTGGCAAGGGGGAGGGCATGAGCCCGACGATTGAGGTTGACGAACAGACGTACCGCTCCATCGAGTTCGCGGCGCGCATGGGTGGTACCACTGCTGGCGAGGTTGTTGCTCGGCTCGTGAGAAACGCAAGCATGCCGCCCTCCGCCCCGGCCGCCGCGGGCGCGGAGAAGGAGCGTACGGTCGACGTGTACGTCGACTACGAAGGTCATCGGACCCGTGGCAGCTATGACCGGGACACGAAGCGCATCGACATCACTTCGGGGCCGCTTGCCGGGCAGAGCTTCAAGACGCCGACGGGGGCGGCCCGGGCGGTGGTGGCGCACTACAAGCCGGACGTGAACCCGAACCGCAACGGCTGGTCGTTCTGGCTGCTTGATGATGGGTCCGGCGGGACCCTGCAGACCATCCGGCACTCGGAGTGAGTTAGCGGAGGGCGCCCCGTTGCGTGGCTTGCCGCCTGGGTGCGGGTGGGCCGCCCACGGCGGGGAGGCGGACGTAGTGGCACGCGTGTGGCACGGTGCCTGAAACGGCGAAGGGCCGGCTCTGGAGGAAACCTTCCTGAGCCGGCCCTTCTCTCTGTGCCCCGGCAGGATTCGAACCTGCGACACTCGCCTCCCACGTGTTCACGGGGTTTTCTGTCCTGATGTGTGCTGAATCCGTTCCGTTCCCGACGTCGTGCGAGCTACATGCGCAAGGACGGGATGCGAACAAGGCGAGAAGGGAGCCGTCCGGACTGCTTGGCCGCCTCATCGCAGCCGCTTTCGCGGCCATGGGGTGCAGCGATTCCGGAACCGGGCCCGAGGTGCGCATGGTCTGCCAAGGTGATGCAATGGACTCAGCGGCATGAGAACCGCCGGATGGCTGGGTGATCCTTGGGGCCCCCGCGCCGGATGCGCGACGTCAGCGGCCCCTCGTGCTCGCCCTCGGACCGCCAGAAATCATGTGGCCGCTCTTTGCCGCGAGGGCTTGCAGCATGGCGCGTAGCGGTCGGCCGGTGACGGGCTCCGTTGAGCTGTGAGGAGCTGCAGCCGAGCCCGGCAGGGTGCTTGTTCGGGGCTGGCTTCGTTCTCACGCTTCACCCCGAGTAGGCCGCCCGACGAACCGGATGAACGTACGGGAGTCACCATGGATCGCTATCCGCCCATTGCCGACCATGGTCTGATCGGTGACTTGCAGACCGCTGCTCTGGTCTCCTCCGGTGGTGTGATCGACTGGTTCGCCGCTCCGCGGTTCGACTCCCCGAGCGTCTTCGCCTCCCTGCTGGACCACGACCGGGGCGGATACTTCATGTTCGCCCCGCAGGACCGTGAGGCTGTCTGCAAACAGCTCTACTATCCGGACACGGCCGTGCTGGTGACGCGGTTCATGTCACCGGCCGGCGTCGGTGAGGTCCTTGACTGCATGCCACCGGACAAGGCCCTCGTACCGACAGACCGACACGCCGTGATGCGTCTTGTACGCGCCGTACGCGGCACCGTGCGCTTCTCCCTGGAATGCCGGCCCCGATTCGACTACGGGCGGGCCGTCCACGACCTCGATCTGACCAGTGAGACAGCTGTGTTCCGGGCGTCGGCGCAGACCGGTTACCTCCAGACCACGTTCCCCGTGCAGCGGGACGGGCGGGACGTCCGGTGCGAGATCACGCTAGAGGCCGGGCAGACGGCCGCGGCGGTCTTCACCGTCTGCGACATCGGCGGGCAGCCGCCTGCCCCCGTCACCCTGGAGGAGCTGACCGATCAGCTCCTCGTCGTCGGCGAGTTCTGGCAGAGCTGGCTTCGTACCTCCGGCTATCGCGGTCGGTGGCCGGCCATAGTGAACCGCTCGGCCATCACCCTCAAGCTCCTCACCTACGCCCCGACGGGCGCACCGGTCGCCGCGGCCACCATGGGACTTCCCGAACAGGTCGGCGGCGAGCGCAACTGGGACTACCGGTACACGTGGGTGCGCGACGGAGCCCTGTCCGTAAGGGCGCTGCTGGATCTGGGATTCGTCGATGAGGCGGCCCGGTTCACACGCTGGCTCGGCGACCGGATGCGGGACCGCGCCGACGTACCGGGCGAACGTCTCCAGATCATGTACCGGGTAGACGGGAACCCTGACATCCCGGAGGAGACCCTCGACCACTTCGAGGGTTACCGCGGTTCCGCGCCGGTGCGGGCCGGGAACGCGGCGATGGACCAACTGCAGCTCGACATCTACGGCGAGGCGCTCTATGCCCTGTCCGAGAGCCGGGGAGTAGGAATTCAGACCGGCTACCACGGATGGAAGGGTCTCGCCGCGATCCTGGACTGGCTCGCCGCCACCTGGGACCGGCCGGACGAGGGCATCTGGGAGACCCGCGGCGGCCGCAAGGACTTCACGTACAGCCGGGTGATGTGCTGGGTCGCCTTCGACCGAGGACTGCGCCTGGCGCAAGAGTTCAGCCGTCCTGCCGACATCTCCGGCTGGACCACTGCGCGCAACGCCATCCTGGAACAGGTGATGGAACGCGGGTGGAGCGACCAGGAGCAGGCCCTGGTCCAGCACTACGGCGGCCATGTCCTTGACGCGTCGCTGCTGCTCATTCCCCGTGTCGGCTTTCTGGCCCCCAGGAGCCCCGGCTGGCTGTCGACGCTCGATGCGATGGACCGCACCCTCGTCTCGGACAGCCTCGTCTACCGCTACGACCCGACGGCATCTCCGGACGGCCTGCGCGGCTCCGAGGGCACCTTCAGCCTCTGCACCTTTCTCTACGTCGACGCACTCGTCCGGGCCGGCCGGGTCCGGCAGGCGCGTTACGCGTTCGAGAAGATGCAGACGTACGCCAACCATGTGGGCCTGTTTGCCGAAGAAATCGGCCCGAGCGGCGAACAACTCGGCAACTTCCCCCAGGCTTTCACCCATCTTTCCCTCATTATGGCGGCCACCACTCTCGACGACGCCCTCGACCGTGAGCAGGCGTGACAAGGGCCATGAATCCGGCGCCGGTGGGTGTGCTCACAGTGCAGTTCCCCGGGTGCGGGGGACCTTCACACGGCATAGGCTGGTGAGGGTCAAGTCGGGTTCTCAGGGCGCAGAGCGGCAGACGCAGATCCCTTACATTCGGAGATCGGAAATACCTGCGGAGACCTTTGACGAGCGCGGTTGTCATCTGCCTGCGAGCGAGGTGGCAACGGTCCGCCATCTTCTTCCCGCAGTTGGTCTGTTCGCCCCTCGGGTTTCGCGCGCCGGACGGCGCTGCCCTCAGAACCTGCGCTTATTCAGTGTTCAGGCGGAGGTCGGTCAGGATGAGAGTTGTCGTGGATCTTTCCCGCTGCGAAGGATATGCGCAATGCGCGTTTCTGGCTCCGGACGCTTTCCGGATGCACGGCGAGGAAGCACTGATGTATGACCCGCAGCCCGACGACGTCCAACGCGAGCAGGTGCTGCGCGCCGCGGCTGCTTGCCCGCTCCAGGCCATTCTGGTCGACCAGTTGGAGGGGTCGGACACGTCGGCGGGGGTGCCGCAGCCATGAGCAGTGCCGACACCCTGCAGGAGTTCAAGCGCGACGGCCGCGTCGTGATCGTCGGGGCGTCACTGGCGGGACTGCGAGCCGCGGAGGCCCTGCGCGACGAGGGGTTCACCGGGACGTTGACCATGATCGGTGACGAGCCGGCCGAGCCCTACGACCGCCCCCCGCTGTCCAAGCAGGTGCTCACCGGGTGGGTGCCGGCCGAGGGCACCGCGCTGCCGCGACGTCGTGACATCGATGCGGAGTGGCTGCTGGGCGTGCCCGCTGACGGGTTGGACCTGGCGACCAACCAGGTACACCTCGCCGACGGTCGCCGGATTCCCTTCGACCGCATGCTGATCTCCACCGGTGTACGTGCGCGGCCCTGGTTCGTCGAGGACGAGGCGGCCCTGGACGGCGTGTTCGTGGTGCGCACACGCGAGGACGCCGACGGCCTGCAGCGAGCGATCGCCGCCGGGCCTTCCCGCGTACTGGTCATCGGCGCGGGTTTCACCGGCTCCGAGATCGCCTCCATCTGCCGGGAGCGTGACATCCCGGTGACCGTCGCCGAACTCGCGCCGGCCCCGCTGGTCGGGGGGCTCGGTGCCATGATCGGTGAAGTCGCGGCGGACATGCAGCGCGCCCACGGTGTGGATCTGCGCTGCGGTGTCAAAGTCACCCGGCTGGAGGGCGACGCGCAGGGACGGTTCCGCCGCGCGCACTTCGACGACGGCAGCACCGTCGACGCGGACGTGGTGGTGGTGGCGCTCGGGGGCATCCGCAACACCGAGTGGCTACGCGATTCGGGGCTGGCGGTGGGCGTGTGGGGAGTCGCCTGCGACTCGGGGTGCCGTGCCTTCGACATCAACGGCCTGGTCACCGATGACATCTTCGTCGCCGGAGACGTGGCTCGCTGCCCGAACCCCGTCTACGAGTACCGGTTCATCTCGCTGGAACACTGGGCCAACGCCGTGGAGCAGGCCCGGATCGCGGCGCACAACATGGTCAGCGCCCAGGCGGACCGCTGGCCGCACCTGTCCATCCCGACGTTCTGGTCGATCCAGTTCGGCGTCAACATCAAGTCCGTCGGCGTACCGACCTACGCCGACGAGGTCGTCGTCACACAGGGGTCCGTGCCCGACCACCGCTTCGTCGCCGTCTACGGGTACCAGGGCCGCGTGACCGCGGCGGTCAGCTTCAACAACGCGAAGTGGCTGGACCACTACCGGCGGTTGATCGAGGCCGCCGCGCCGTTCCCGCCCCCCTGTCCCACGCCCGACCAGCCCGTCGACGCGAAACCGGTGCCCGTCGACTTCCCCGGCCCCACGCTGCTCGCGCAGGGCGCCACGGTGGTCGTCACCGGCCATGACCCGGGCGAACGACGCGTCACCGCCGTGCGGCAGCACCGGTAGGAGAGGAAGCAGGAGGGTAAGTGACATGACCGCAAACGAGACGTCCGACATCCTGCCCCGGATCCTCGACTACTCCTCCCGGGCCGACCCGTACCCGCTGTACGCCGAGCTGCGCAAGACGCCGGTGGCCCGGCAGGCGGACGGCAGTTACGTCATCAGCACCTATCGGGAGCTCACCGGCATCCTGCACGATCCGCACCTGAGTTCCGACACCCGCAATCTGTCACGGCCGATGCCCGGAGCCGAGGAACGCGCTGCGCCGGCGTTCCTCAACCTCGACCCGCCCGAGCACGACCGCCTGCGCCGCCTGGCCATGCGCCACTTCGGGCCCCCGCACACTCCGGGACTGGTCACCGGCATGGAATCCGACCTGACCGCCACCGTCAGCGGCCTGATCGACAACTTCGCGGGCAAAGAGCAGATCGACATCGTCGACGACTTCGCCTACCCGTTCCCCGTCACCGTGATCTGCCACCTGCTCGGCGTGCCGCGCGAGGACGAGCCGCGCTTCCACGTGTGGGTGAACGCCATCATCGACTCGATCAATTACGACCCAAAGACCGACCCGAAGGAGAAACTGGACAACGGACTGCAGGCCACCAAGGACCTGCGCCAATACCTGGGCGGGCTGCTGGACCAACGCCACGGCCGGCCAGGCGACGACCTGCTGACACGACTGGCCAACGACGACGGGCCCGACGGGCGGATGACCGACGACGAAATCGTCAGCACCGCGAACCTGCTGCTCATCGCCGGCCACGAGACCACCGTCAACCTCATCACCAACGGCATGCTCACGCTGCTGCGCAACCCCGACGTGCTGCAACGCCTGCGCGCCGAACCGGACCTGATCGTACCGCTGGTCGAGGAGCTGCTGCGTTACGAGCCCCCCGTCCACATCATTCCGTGGCGGGCGGCATACAGCGACATCGCCGTCGGCGACACCGTCATCCCCAAGGGCTCGCAGATCATGCTCATGCTCGCCTCGGGCAGCCGCGATCCGCAACGCTTCGACCATCCCGACCGCTTCGATCCCGACCGTCAGGACAACCAGCACCTGGGGTTCGGCAGCGGCATCCACCTGTGCTTCGGTGGACCGCTGGCCCGCCTGGAGACGCAGATCGCGTTGCAGGAGCTGGTACGCCGTCTCGACGGGCCCCGGCTGGTCGCCGATCCTCCGCCGTACCGGCCAAGCCCTGTGCTTCGGGGGCCGATCCATCTGCACGTCGAGCAGAGCGGCTGACGGTACAGGAGGCCGAAACCGCCGGCGCTGGTGCCCTGCGCAGCGGAAGTCGCGGTACGCGGTCCTGCGGGACCAGGGGACACCGAGCGAGGAGGCAGACCATCGTGAACTCCACCCCCGACGACGCACGTCCTCGGGACGTGATACCCGCCCACATCCTCAAGGGCCAGAAGGCACTGGTCACCGGCGCCAACTCCGGAATCGGCAAGGCAACGGCCATCGCCCTCGGCCGGGCCGGCGCCGACGTCGTCGTGAACTACGTGGCCGGCCGCGAGGACGCCGAAAAAGTGGTCGAGGAGATCACCTCCTTCGGCGGCCGCGCTGCCGCCCACGAGGCGGACGTCTCCAACGAGGACCAGGTCGTCGCCATGCTGGACCGGATGATCCAGGACTTCGGCACGATCGACATCCTGGTCGCCAACGCCGGACTCCAGCGTGACGCCCCCTTCACCGAGATGACCCTCGCCCAGTGGCAGAAGGTACTGGACGTCAACCTCACAGGTCAGTTCCTGTGCGCCCGGGAGGCGACGAAGGAATTCCTGCGGCGCGGGGTCGTGCCGGAGGTCTCCAGCGCCGCCGGGAAGATCATCTGCATGAGCTCCGTACACCAGCTCATCCCGTGGGCAGGACACGCGAACTACGCCTCCTCCAAGGGGGGCCTGCAGATGATGATGCAGACCTTGGCGCAGGAACTGGCACCGCAGAAGATCCGCGTCAACGCGGTGGCCCCGGGAGCCATCAAGACACCGATCAACCGCAGCGCCTGGGAGACGCCCGAGGCCCGGGAAGACCTGCTGCGGCTGATTCCCTACAAGCGCATCGGCGACCCCGAGGACATCGCCAACGCCGTCGTCGGTCTCTCCTCGGACCTCATGGACTACGTGGTGGGAACCACCCTCTACGTGGACGGCGGCATGACCCTCTTCCCCGGCTTCGCCACCGGCGGATGACCTTCAGGGAGCGGCGCCACGGGCCCGGGAGCTCTCGGGTGGGTCGGTGGCGGTCGCGGTGCCGGTGTCCAGGAACTCGCGGATCGCGACGCCGAGCAGGGTGAGCACCGCCGTCCAGATGACGACCATCGTGGTCGGACAGCTCCAGGTGAACAGGACGATCAGCGCGACGACCAGGATGGCGCCCCGATCCAGGCGCAAAGGTCCCCCGAAGGCTGCCGAGGCCGTGGTCGTCCTGGAGGATCCCGCGGCATGATGTGTGCCTTATGCGTGCTGTGTATGACAGCAGGGGTCGCTTCGGCGGCGCGGCGGAACGCCCCCTGCTTCCGGGCTACCAGGGCAGGTCGCGGCGGACCAACGCCTGAGCGAATGGTTCGCCGGTGGCCCGGGCGTAAGCCATCCGCTCGCGAACCTCGCCGAGGGTGCGCGGGCGGTAGCCGGGGCCGCCGCAGCAGCTCTTGTGGAAGCGCACACCGGCGTGCAGCAGCACGGAGAGGGTGCGCCAGGCGGCGGTGTCCCGCCTCTTGGGTGCCGCGAAGGCGGAGCCGACGTGGATCAGTGGTTCGGCGCAGCGTGGACAGACCCGGTGGTGGTCGTGGTAGCCGGGGTAGGGCTGCTTGTACGAGGCCCGGCAGGGCAGGCAAACGTACGAGGTCTTTCCATGGGCCATGCGGGAAGGGTAGAGCCACCACAGGGTCGGGCTCGACAGATTTCCGGCATGCTGCGCAGGCTCGTCAGCAAAGGTGGGGCGGCGACGGCCGACCGTACTCGCTTCTCCTCGCAGCCTCGGAGTTCTGCGTCGATGGCCTCAGCAGCATCCCCTGCGGCCAGCTCGCTGTTCTCCTTGGAGACCTCGCGGTCGTCATACACGAAGAGTCTTGCGTCAACGACATGGGTCTTCGGGTGGCACCCGAGACGACGGCCCGCCTCGCACGACGGACGGCCTTCGACCAGCTTCTCGTACCGGAGCGGGGCCAGTTCGTCCTTCGCGGGCATGTCGCACAGCTCCCCACCGTTGCCCGCAGCCACGTGTGCGCCACATGCGTACCGCGAGTGCGAAGGCCCTCCCGTCTGCCGGACGGGAGGGCCTCTGACCGGGTGTTTCTCTGTGCCCCCGGCAGGATTCGAACCTGCGACACCCGCTTTAGGAGTTCGATCCGGGCCCGTTCCGGCTGCTGCCGTCGACTGGAGCGACGGCCGGACAGAGGCGCTGTTGTACGCCCCCGTCCGGCATCGTTGATGTCAGCTGTGGATGTCAGGTCGTCCCTCGATGCGAACTATGGGCAGGTAGGTCGCTGAGATCTTTTTAGCTGGTCGCGGGGTTCTTAGCAGCCACGACCGGACGCCTGGGGCCCCCACAGTTGCTGTACTTCTGTGCTGTACCGCAGGCGGCCTGTCTCACTGGTTCCTCAACATAGGTTCGCCGATGAGCACCTGCAATGGCGCTTACCGCGCCATTCCTGACCAGGGGCAGAGCCGTCGACAACTGCTTTTCCTGTCGTCGTTGACACCCCTCGTACGGTCCGGAGACGACCCCGGAGTGTGTCAGATCGCTGCACTCCAGCCCGGGTAGCCAGTCGGTGACGGTGCAGCCGCTGAAAGTGCCAAGACATTTATCTCCAGTTATGGTGATGTGCTGAGCGATTGCGGTGAGCAGACAGTCAACACATGCTGGGGAATGGTGCAGCTCATAAGTTCAAAAGTTGGCTGCCCGTCGACCGTGACTGCGCCCTGGCCACATGGTTCTAGGAGATCGCATGAAGTTAAAACGGCGATTACTCTCGGTTAGTTCCCTCTGGGTGATGGTGGTCTGCTTACTGGCAGCCCCCGCCATGGCATCATCCAGGCTGATCCCTCTCAAGGAGAAGGTTGGTGATCCGTTCACCGTCTTCCATTTGGGTCGGTCAGTCAAAGACCCGCGTCAGGCGTTCTTTGTGCCCTACCGCGGCAACCCGGTCGTCAGGGGGCCGAATCTGTATGCGGCCAACCCCGTCAAGGCGGGCGGCGTCTGGAACGTCTACTTCGGTGGCTGGCGCGCCGCAGGACAGCAGAACGACGAGATCTACCTGTCTAGGACCAGAGACGACACACTTACCCATGGTTTCTCCGGTATCAGGACAATTATCGGTCACGGCGTTTACGACCACGTCAACGATCCCTCGGCGGTCAGGCTCCAGGACGGTAACTGGGTCATGGCGATGACCACCAGACCGGTAGGGGATGTCGATAAGTGCTCCACACTGCTTTCCCCCGACGGGGTTCACTGGCCACAGCTGACCGACCGTAGGCACGAGGTCACGATTCGGGGAGCGCGCGTCACCATGTGCGGCCGCCCGTCGCTGATCTTTAACTCCCACTATAAGGACAGGCACCACCGGTGGCGGTGGGAGATGTACTTCGATGGCTCGGTCAACAACAGCCCTTGGTCGCAGCACCTGGCTGTCTCCTACGAGGCCTTCCCGAGGCACTTCACCTACGTACGGCTGATCGGCCTCATGGGCGACGCCGACATCAAGCTTGTCAACGGGCAGTACATCGCCGCTTATCGCAGGATCGGCCCCGGCATGGACTCGTGGTGGCGCCTGCGTTACGCCACCAGCCGGGACGGCCTCCACTTTGCCGAACACGGCCAGTTGGTGGCCCCTGACCCGCTGGCCAGCTACGACGACTGCGGCGTGACCAACCCGGGCTGGGCCATCAACGAGAAGGGCCTGATCACTGCGGTAATGTACGGCGGCATGGCCACCTGCCCCTGGGGAACCAGCAAGCAACAACTCGGCGTGGCCCTGCCGCAGGCGGAGGTGACCCTCTTCACTGGCAATCTCGCCCATTGGCACCGGCAGGCCATCAGCGCCACCGCACAGCGCATCGACACCCACCAGTACAACAATGTCGACCGGATCATGATTATTCCACAGCCCGGCGCACGCCCGATCATCAACCAACCAGTCCATGGCACCCGTAGGGACGCATGGGCTGTTAAATAACGTTTCCGTGCCCCGCATACCCTCTTCCGGGCTATCCGGTGAGGCTGGCTGGTTCGGTTGTGGCTCACCCGCTGGTTACTGATCACGGGTGAGCCGTCACCGGCGCAACCGACCGCCCCAGCCACAGAGGGGTTCTCCCCCTTCTCATGGCCGCGCCCGCCATCCGGCCGGCCTGGCGCGTGGATCACTGGGCCGTACGAACGCCCGCGCATCTGGCAGCGTCGGCCCGCATGCCACCGCCACCACGATCCGGCCTCTTGCGGTAACAAAGCGTCTTTGACCTGCACCGTTGGGTATCACTGTTCGTTCCCGTGCCCGTGTTGGAATGTGGCCGCTGCGTGCGGCGACGGACGGGCGGCGACGTGCGGCCGGTGGCGAAGACAGTGAGGCGGCGCGGCGGCGACCGGTCGGCGCCGCCGCGCTTGGCGCGGCCCTCGGGTCTTGATCCGACCTACCGGAAGTAGGCAACCGGGTGGAAAGGGGTACGCGGTGGCCCTGGTAGCGGAGTGCTGGGGTTGAGCTGCTGTTGCGTCGTTCCCTTCCTGAGGCCGGATCGTGGTGGCGGTGGTGTGTTGGTCGGGAGCGGCCGTTGATGCGCTTGGGCGGAGGGTGCGGCGGTCGGGTTGGCGATGATCCAAGAGGGCCGTTGACCGCCGGACCAGCGAGCGAAGCGAGCCTTGAACCAGTAGAGAAAGTTGTAACTCACTGGCTCGGGCCGGTGGTGTCCGGTCCCGGTAGATGCTTGAACCAGTAGAGAAAGTTGTAACTCACTGGCTCGGGCCGGTGGTGTCCGGTCCCGGTAGATGCTTGACACTTCGGTCCCAGCTGATGGTTGACAGTGGCCGTGATCGGCTTTTCTGTGCGCGTCGTTGCGGCGCGTGTGGGGAGGCCGGGATTGGCGCTGGTGGAGTTGTCGGTTGTCGAGCAGAGATGCCGGGCTGTGCTTGCGGTGCTGGCGGGTGCGACGGTGACGGAGGTCGCCGCTCAGCTTGGTGTGTCCCGGCAGACGGTGAGTGGGTGGAAGTCGAGGTATGAGGCCTCGGGTCTGGCGGGGTTGGGGGATCGTTCACGCAGGCCGACGTCGTGTCCGCATCAGGCGTCTGCCGAGGTGGAGGCGGCGGTGTGCGAGTTGCGGCGCGAGCATCCTCGGTGGGGTCCGCGGCGGATCGCTCATGTGCTGGAGCGGTCCGGGATGGTGGATCCGGTGCCGTCGCGGATGACCGTGTATTGGATCCTGGTCCGTCACGGGTTGGTGGAGCCGGGGGTGCGGCGCCGGAAGCGGTCGGATTACAAGCGCTGGCAGCGGGACCGGGCGATGCAGCTGTGGCAGATGGACATCATCGGCGGGGTGATGCTGGTCGACCCGGTGACCGGGGAACTGACCGAGGCCAAGGTCGTGACTGGGGTGGATGACCATTCCCGGTATTGCGTGATCGCGTCGGTGGTCGAGAGGGCGACGGGGCGGGCGGTGTGTGCGGCCTTCGCCCGGGCCTTGCAGAGGTTCGGGGTGCCGGAGGAGGTGCTGACCGACAACGGCAAGCAGTTCACCGACCGGTTCGGGCAGGGTGGTGAGGTGTTGTTCGACCGGATCTGCCGGGAGAACGGGATCGCGCACCGGCTGACCCAGCCGGCGTCGCCGACCACGACGGGCAAGGTCGAGTGGTTCCATCAGACGCTGCGGCGTGAACTCCTTGACGACTGCGGGGCTTTCGAGAGCATCGAGGCGGTGCTGGATGCGTGGGTGGAGGAATACAACTCCTCGCGGCCGCATCAGGCGCTGGACATGCAGTCTCCGGGGGACCGGTTCGCCCCGGTTGCTGAGCAGGAGCGGGACGTCCTCGGGCTGAAGATCCCCGGAGTGCTCGCCCTGGTGCCGCAGCAGCGGACACCTCCTGCGGAGCTGGCTCCGGCTGAAGCGTCGGCTGTTTCTGCCGCCCGGTCTGAGGTGGTGCCGGCGGAGCCCGGTGGGCCGGTGGAGTTCGAGCGGGTGGTGCCTGCGAGTGGGAATCTGCAGGTCGCGGGCAAGCAGTTCTGGCTCGGGCCGGCCCGTTCAGGACTGACGGTGACCTTCTGGGCCGACAGCTCCATGATCCATCTGCTGATCGCCGGAACACGGATCAAGACCGTGCGGTCGCACTTGTCGGTGGCGGATCTGGGCCGGCTGGCCGCCCGGGGCGGACGTGCGGCTGGACCGGCCCCGCTTCCGGCTGGCGACGGGGCCGCGTTCGAGGTGGACCGGGTCGTGAACAACAGCGGCCTGGTGGGCCTGGGCGGGCACCAGCTCCTGGCGGCGGAGATTCTCGGCGGCCGCCAGGTGGGCATCCGCATCGACGACGAGACGCTGTCGTTCTTCGATCCGTCCTCGCGGGAGCTGCTGCGGGTGCGGCCCAACCCGCTGACCGGCGAGGAAGTCCGCAAGCTGCGGGGCCTGCGGCCGGCCGGACCGCCACCACGGCCCGGCGTCGAGCCCGTGCGGGTGCAGCGGCGGGTCAGCGCGGTCGGCACCGTCATGGTCTGCCGCCAGGTCGTCTCCCTCGGCCGCCCCTACGCAGGGCAGACCGTGACCGTCCACGTGTCCGACACGACGATCAGCGTCGAGCTGGACGGCCAGGTCCGGGTGATCCGGCGCACGACCGACGTCCCGGTCCGTAACGTGAAAGCGAACAGGCCCCACGGGGCTTCCCATGTGGCCCACCGTCAAGCATCACCTGGGACCAGATCGTCAGGCATCAGCTGGGATCCGACAGGCTCGGGCCGGTGGTGTCCGATCCCGGTAGATGCTTGACGCTTCGGGCCTCTGCGATGTGGCGGCCGTGTTCGGCCGCTCGTAGCAGTGACTGGGCTACCCGTTCGGCGTCGTCCGGGTGCAGGTAGATCTCCTGGGTCCACAGCACTGACAGTCGCACGGTGCCGTTCAGGGGGTTCGTTGCTACGTCTACCTCGACGCCGTTGCCGGTGGTGTCGCTGACGTTCAGGTCCAGATCGCTGCTGTAGGCGCTCATGCGATTGAGCATGCATGAGGCCCGGCTTCAGATGCGAGGCCGGGCCTTCGTCATCAGCTGAGACGGGTCGTGGTAGGCAGACGCTTGAAGTCGTGAGCGCAGAGCGGGGGGTTCCCTGAGTGCACGATGAGCGAGTGGCAGGTAGGTCACTGGCCGGATAGTCCAGGTGACGCGGGTGTCAGCGTGTGTGACCGACACCGTGCAGGGTTCGCACCGTAGCAGTGCTCGTCTGGTCTCGACACGGCCGTCGTGCAGCCACTCCCATGCCTCATCTGAGGCATCTGAGTCCAGGGCTGGTGAGATGGTGCGAAGTGCGACCGCGACCCACCGGTCGGCCTGTGGTGCCGAGTAGGCGTCGAAAGATGCCAGGAGCGCCGGCCCCTGCGCCTCGGTGAGGTTTTCCGTCCAGCACTCGCACCAGAAGCCGCGGCGGGTGTTCTGGCTCAGCACGGATGGCCTCCCCACCGACCGTCCGCGTACAACTCCGCGGTGACCGTGTGGCCCTGGTCGCTGTCGTGCACGACGATCCGGTGGGCGATGGCGCTGACCATGCCCAGTCCTCGGCCGTGCTCGGCGTCCTGGTCCTGGTGCTCGACCTTCGGGGCCGTGGCCGTACCGCCGTCGTCCGTGACTGACACTGCGACCACCTGAGCCGATACCGCGACCGCCAGGTGGAAGCTGCCGTACTCCCGGCCGCTGGCCGTGTGCAGGATCGCGTTTGCGCTCAGCTCGCTCACGATCAGTTCGGCGTCCTCGGCTAACGGGGAGCCGCGCAGGATGTCACGGGTCCAGCGGCGGGCCCGGCTCACTTCTTCGGGGAATCCTGGGCAACTCAGTCCCCAGACCCGGGCTGTACTCGTATACTCGTGCATACAAGTTCCTTCGTGCTGGTAGGCCGCCATGTGCAGCGGGTTCGGGCTAGACGAGTTTCACGCCGTTGTGGGCGCGGATGGCCGGCGGGGTTGCCGCGTCGAGTGCGTCCAGGACTCGGATCGCGTACGCCTCGTCGGCGAGCTCGGTGACCTCTTCGCGGGTGGCCCAGCGCAGTGCGCGGGTCTCGTCACCGGTGGTGGGCACACCGTCGGCGGCCTCGCAGCGGAAGACCAGCGAGACGATCAGGCCCTTCATGTTCTTGTAGACGCCGGTCAGGGTCGCCGGAAGGGCGATCTTGATTCCGGTCTCTTCGAGGACTTCGCGCTGGAGGGCTTCCGGGATGGTCTCCTCGCGTTCGAGGACGCCGCCCGGCGGCTCCCACTTGCCGTTGTCCCGGCGCTGGATCAGGAGGGCCCGGCCTTGGTCGTCCACGACGACCCCGGCGACGCTCACGGAGTGCGGGCGTTCAGTGCTCACGTTCCTCGGACCTCTCGGCTGGCTAGGCTCTCCACCGTAGCAACAACACTCGCCCACTCGTCTAGATACCTAAAGGAGTACTCACGTGAGCCCTCTCCCTTCGGGCCTCCTCGGTGATCTCGACCCCACGAGCGATCGTGCGGTCTTCCGGCAGATCGCCGACCAGCTGCGCGAGGCCATCGACCGTGGGCGATTTCGCGAGGGCGGGAAGCTGCCCTCCGAAGCCGACCTTGTCGACCACTTCGGGGTGTCCCGGATGACGGTCCGCAACGCCTTCTCCATCCTCCAGGGTGAGGGGCTGGTGCACGCCGAGCACGGCAGGGGGGTCTTCGTACGACCGCGACCGCCCGTGCGGCGGCTCGCCTCGGACCGCTTCGCCCGGCGACACAGGGAGCAGGGCAAGTCCGCGTTCATCGTGGAGGCCGACGCGGCCGGCAGTCACCCCCAGGTGGACAGCCTGGAGGTCAAGGAGGAGAAGGCGAGCCAGGACGTCTCCGCCCGGCTGGGATCAGTGCGGCGCGTGCTGGCTCGTCGGCGCCGGTACCTGCTCGACGGGCGACCGGTGGAGTTCGCCACCTCCTACCTCCCGCTCGACATCGCCCGCGGGACCCCGATCGCGGAACCCAACCCCGGGCCCGGCGGCATCTACGCCCGCCTGGAAGAGCTGGGTCACCGCCTCGAACACTTCGAGGAAGAGATCCGCGCCCGGATGCCCTCACCCGCAGAGGTGAAGACGCTCCGGTTGGCCGCCGGCGTGCCGGTCATCCACCTCATCCGGACGGCCTTCGACACCGAGGGCCGGGCCGTCGAGGTCTGCGACACGGTGATGGCGGCGGACGCGTACGTCCTCTCGTACCAGCTTCCTGCGACCTGATCGTCACGATTTGCGGTGGTGCGCGGGGACGCTTCTCCGAACTCGTTCACCCCAACACGCTTACTCGTATAGACGAGTGGGCAAGTTGTGTGGCAAGGTGGGTACGTGATCCCGATCAAAGGGACTCGCAAAACCCATCTTGTATAGACGAGTAGATAGGAGTGTGCCTTGCGCACCATCCGCGTGGAGACCTCCGGAGCGACGATCCTCCTCACCGAGGCCCCCGAGCCGAAGGTCCGCGACCGGCAGACCGGTGAGATCGCCAAGGACACCAACAGCGGTGAGGCGCTGATGACCATCGGCGTCGTCTACATCGAGGACGGCGAGTCGTCGCTGATCAAGGTCACCGTTCCGGAGGGCGGCATCTCCGAGGGGCTGGCTCTCGGCGCGCCGGTCTCGCTGCCGGGTCTGGTCGCCCGGCCGTGGGAGTCCGTCTTCAACGGCCAGCAGCGCCACGGCATCGCCTACCGCGCTGCCGCCGTCACTCCGGCCGCCTTCCCGGCCGCGACCGGGGCCGCCGCCTGATGTCCGACCTGACGACGCTTCTGGAAGTGGGTGGTCCTGTCGCCGCACTCGGTGGCGGGGCCGCCTACGCCCGGGCCAAGCACCCGGCGGCGTACTGGTCCACGGTCGGTCTTCCGGTGTCCACGGTCCGGCTGATCAGCTCGTACGGCTCGGTCATGGAGGCGTGCGGCCTGACCGTGGCGCCCTCCCGGCTGCGGGTGCTCGCCGTGAAGGCCATGACGCAGCGTGAGGTACGGCCCGTGCCGCCACGTCGGGGCCTCATCCGACCCACCACGACCGGGCTGCGGATACGCCTCCGCCTGGCGCCGGGCCAGGAACCCGCCGACGTCGCCGCCTCGGCCGAACGACTCCGGCACGCGTGGGGCGTTCACGCCGTGTACGTCACCACCGTCAAGCCGGGGGTCGTCGAGCTGCGGCTCGTGGGTTACGACGTCTTACGGCGGGTGCGTATGCCGCGCAAGATTGCGGGCGGTTTCCTTAAGGTGCCGGTCGCACTGCGAGAGGACGCTACGCCGTTCGTCCGCGACTACCGCACCATCCCCCACCAACTCACCCTTGGTGCCACGCTGTCCGGCAAGTCCATGTACCTGCGGCACCTCATCGCCGGACTCGCTCCTCAGTCGGTCGCCCTCGTCGGCATCGACTGCAAGCGGGGTGTCGAGCTGGCTCCCTTCGCGCCCCGGCTCTCCGCACTCGCGACCGACCCGGAACAGGCGGCTGAGCTGCTGCCGGTGCTGGTCAAGGAAATGGAGGACCGGTACGACCTGATCAAGGCCCGACAGGGCATCGCCCCCGGCACCCCGGACGAGGAAATCACCTCCGACATCTGGGGCCTGCCGGAGCATGAACGCCCGGTGCCGGTAGTGCTGTTCGTGGACGAGGTGGCCGAACTCTTCATGGTCGCCACAAAGAAGGACGAGGAGCGACGCGACGAGATGGTCACCCAGCTCATCCGCCTCGCCCAGCTCGGCCGCGCCGCCGGCATCTACCTGGAAGTGTGCGGGCAGCGCTTCGGCGCCGAACTCGGCAAGGGTGCCACGATGCTCCGCGCCCAGCTCACCGGCCGCGTTTGTCACCGCGTCAACGACGAAGCCTCCGCCAAGATGGCTCTGGGCGACATCGCCCCTGAAGCGGTCTCCGCCGCCTGCTCCATCGCCCCGGAACGGCCCGGGCTGGCCGTGGCGGGCGACACCTCCGGCGGCTGGTCCCGCATCCGCACGCCGTACCTCTCCCTCGGCGACGCTGCCAAGACCTGCCACGAGTCGGCCCACCTGGTGCCCGACCTCCCCGCCCTGAAGCCCTTCCGGCCCGACGTGCCCGAGCATCCGGTCGAGAGCACGCCGCCGGTCGTCCTGCCGCACCCGGTCACCGACTGACCTTCCCCTGCCCGACTCCGGAAGGAGCCGCATCATGCGTGCCCACCTGGCCCGCGTCGACGCGGTGCTCGTCCAGGCGCTCATCGCCGCCGCGCTGTCCTTCGCCCACCTCCATGACGTCGCCGTGGCCGCCGGACAGGACGGATGGAAGGCGTGGGCCTACCCCGTCTCCGTCGACCTGCTGCTGGTCGCCGCCTGGCGTCGACTGCGCTCCGGGCACGGCAAAGCGGCGGCCTGGTGCTGGTTCGTCATCGCACTCGCCGCCTCCCTCGGTGCCAACGTCGCCACCGCCGGCCTCCTCGACCTCGGCAACGTCCCGGCCTGGCTGCGCATCCTCGTCGCGGGCTGGCCCGCAATCGCCTTCCTCGGCGGGACCCTCCTCGCTCACACCGCGCCCAAGACGGACTCCGAAGCCGAGGTCATCGAGGACCAGGAGGACGAGCCCGAAACCGCGTCCGAGCCACCTGCCCAACCGGCCATCGAGGCACCACCGCAACCCTCGCCCGTACCCGTCCCGTCCGCCCTGGTCGACCATGCCCGCAAGGTCGCCGCCGAGCACCACGCCCGTACCGGCGTCCCGATCGACACCCCCACACACCTTCCTGGCTCCCGCCATCGAGTCCGGCACGCGCTCCGGCGTGAGCGTGCTCACATGCCTAGACGAGTAGATAAGGAGACGCCCGCTGTGTTCCTGCCCAAGTACCCGGACAGCCCCACCCCGCCGCCCGCCCACACCCACGCACCCACCGACCCGGCTCCCGCCCGACGCGGCCTCCCGTCGCTTTCCGTGGATCAGAAGACGGTCGCGACGGTGCTCGTGGCCGGCGTGGTCCTCACCGCGCTCCTGGCCGCCGTCGCCGTCACGGCCATATCCGTGGCCGTCGCCGCTGTCGTCGTGCGCTCCCTGCTCCGCGACCAGTACCGGCGCTGACAAGCCGAACCGCACCCGGGGCGGCCACGACACGGCCAAGCATCCGGCCGCCCCGGGCCATCACCCCTGACCGATCCAGTCAGAAGGAGACTGCCATCTTCACCCGCACCACCCCGCCCCCGCTCCCGGAACTCGCAAGGCTGGCCGAAGACGGCACCCTGCCCGGTACCCTCCGGCAGCTCTCCGGGCTCGGCGGCTGCACCAACCCGATCCGCCTCGACGGCCACCGCACCGAGTACGACATCGACACCACCACCGGCGAGATCGGCCGCGTGCTCCACCACCTCGACTCGACCGCCCTCCCGGCCGGCCAACTCCTCGTCCGCTGCAACAACCGCCGCACCACCCGCTGCCCGGCCTGCGCCGAGGTCTACCGCCGCGACACCTTCCACCTCATCACCGCCGGACTGCGCGGCGGCAAGGGCACCCCGGAACACGTCGCCGCCCACCCCCGCGTCTTCGCCACCTTCACCGCCCCCGGCTTCGGCCCGGTCCACAACCGCCGCACCGACGGCCGCCCCTGCCGCTGCGGCACCGACCACGACCAGGACGATGACGTTCTTGGTACCCCGCTCGACCCGGACACCTACGACTACGAAGCGGCCGTCCTGTGGAACGCCCATGCCGGGCAGCTCTGGCGGCGCTTCTCCGTCTACCTGCGCCGAGAGGTCGCCAAGCGGGCGGGCCTGTCCCAGCGCCGGTTCCGCGAGCACGCGCGCGTGTCCTTCGCCAAGGTCGCCGAGTACCAAAAGCGCGGAGCCGTCCACTTCCACGCGGTCATCCGCCTCGACGGCCCCAGCGGCGGAGACACCCCGCCCCCGGCCTGGGCAACGGCCGAACTCCTCACCGACGCCGTCGAGGCCGCCGCCGCCAAGGTCCGCGTCGACGGCCCGGTCATCGACGGCCGCGCCCACACCTTCACCTTCGGCCGCCAACTCGACGTCCGCACCATCCGCTCCGCCGACTTCAACGACGGCCAGGAGCTGACCGAGCGGGCCGTAGCGGCGTACATCGCCAAGTACGCCACCAAGGGAGCCGAGACCGCGACGGGTGCCCTCGACCGCCCGCTGAAGTTCGCCGCCGAACTCGCCCAGCTCGACATCAGCGACCACGCGCGCCGCCTCATCCGAACGGCTTGGACGCTCGGCGCGCGGAAGGACCTGGAACACCTCCGCTTGCGGGCCTGGGCCCACATGCTCGGCTTCCGCGGCCACTTCTCCACCAAGTCCCGCCGCTACTCCACGACCCTCGGCGCCCTCCGCGACGCCCGCGCCGAATGGCGCCGAGCACAAGCCGCAGCAGCCAACGGCCCGGAGACCGAGACGACGTACGTCCTCGCCCACTGGGTCTTCGCCGGCACCGGCCTGTCCGACGCCGAAGCCTGGCTTGCCGCATCCCTCGAACCATCCCCCGGAACGGAAGGAGAGCCGACCCGTGCGTGACGACGAGCTGTTGACGGTGCCGGACGTGATGGAGCGGCTGAAGGTCGGCCGTTCCACGGTCTACGACCTCATCCGCTCCCGGCGTCTTCCCTCGATCACCATCGGCCGCTGCCGTCGCATCCCGGCACGGGCCGTCCGCGAGTACATCACCAACGAACTGGAGGCGGCCGCCTGATGGCCCAGCAGCGCAAGCGCAACCCGAACGGCGCCGGCACCATCACGAAGCGCAAGGACGGCCGCTTCCAATGTGCGGTCTACGTGCTCCAGCCGGACGGCACCCGTGCCCGCAAGTTCGCCTACGGCAAGACCTGGGCCGAGTGCGACGCCAAGCGCCGCGAACTGCTCGACAAGGTCGACCAGGGCGTGCCCGTGCCGACCCGTTCGGCCAAGCTCTCCGAGTGGCTGCCGTACTGGCTGGACAACGTCATCAAGCCCCGGCGGAAGCTGAGCACGTACGACAAGTACGAGGCGCACGTCCGGCTCTACCTGGTGCCGCTCCTCGGAGCGAAGCGGCTCGAATCGCTGGGCGTCGCCGACGTGCGCTGCTTCCTCGTCCGCCTGGAGAACGAGGCGACCGCAGCCACGGCCAAGGAGGCTCACCGCGTACTGCGGTCGGCGTTGTCCTCGGCTTGCCGAGAGGAACTGATCACCCGCAACGTCGCGAAGCTCGTCGAGCCGCCCCGGATCAAGGAGCGGGCGCTGAGCCCCTGGACTCTGGACGAAACCCTCGACTTCCTCGCCGCTGCTCGCAAAGACCCGCTCTACGCGGCCTTCGTGCTGGCCATCGCCATGGGGCTCCGCCGGGGAGAGATCGTGGGCCTTCGCTGGTCGGACCTCGACCTCGAAAACCGGGTCCTGTACGTCCGCCAGCAGACTCAGCGGCGCCGTGGCGTCCTGTACGACGATGACCCCAAGAGCCGTCGTCGCCGAGCCGTCCCGCTCCCTGCCCTCTGCATCGCGCCTCTGCGCTGGCATCGCATGCGGCAGGCAGCTGCTCGCGCGAAGGCGGGGGAGCGGTGGCAGGACTCGGCCTACGTCTTCACCACCCGGACCGGTCGCCCGGTCGAGCCGCGCAATCTCTACCGCTCTTTCACCCGCGTCGCCCAGTCCGCCGGCCTTCGCGTCATCCGGCTACACGACGCCCGTCACGGCACGGCCACCCTCCTCACGGCGGCCGGAGTCGCGCCCCGCGTCGTGATGGAGATCCTCGGCCACTCCCAGATCAGCATCACCATGGACGTCTACACGCACGTCGTGCAGGACACCCAGCGCGAGGCCATGAGCCACATGGACCGTCTGCTGCGGAGGCGCCCCGGTCGTCAGTGACCGCCCCCGTTGATGTCAAAAGTGGATGTCAAAGGCCACCTACCAAGATCGGTAGGTGGCCTTTTCCCTGGTGCCCCCGGCAGGATTCGAACCTGCGACACCCGCTTTAGGAGTGGGATCGAATCCTTGCCGGGGGATGCCTGGCGCTGCCGCGCGGTGCTGTTTCCCCTGGTCAGAGCCGCGCGGCGAGCCACTTGATCCGGATCATGACGCGCTGTATCGGGCAGTCCGCTCACGCATCGCTCACGCGCCCGAGGTACCTCGGTGTCGTGCCGACGCATCTCCGGGCCGATCGGCGAGAGCACGTCGAGGGCTCCGTATAGCTGAACCATGGGATGCTGGCTGCTCCCTTTGGCAAAGTGATCGTCACTGCTAGACGATTCTCGTGAGGAACCCTGTGAGCACGCTCGGTAGCTTCATCTGGTCGATCGCTGACCAGCTTCGGGGCCCCTATCGCCCCAACCAGTACGGGACTGTGATTCTTCCGTTCACGATCTTGAGACGGCTCGACTGCGTGCTTGAGCCGGACCGTGCGGTGGTACGGGAGCTGGCTGCGAGGTACGAGAACCCGAACCGGCTCAAGGTCGAGGTTAAGAAGGCCACGGGACGGACGTTCTACAACACCTCCAACTACGAGTTCGCGAACCTGCTGGCCGATGCGGACGGGCTGGCGGACAACCTCGCTGACTACATCGACCGGTTCTCCGCCGACGTGGACGTGTTCGAGTACTTCGACTTCAAGAAGGAGATCTTGGCCCTGGAGAAGGCCGGGCTCCTGCGCGAGATCGTCAAGTCCTTCGGCGCTGTCGATCTCCACCCCGATGTGGTGTCGAACTCCGACATGGGCGACGCCTTCGAGTACATCATCCGCAAGTTCAACGAGGCCGCGAACGAGACCTCCGGAGACCACTACACGCCGCGCGACGCGATCCGGCTGCTGGTCGACCTGCTCTTCGCGGAGAAGGACGTCGAACTCTCCGAGGGCAGCATCATCAGGTCGCTGTACGACCCCACCGCCGGTACCGGCGGCATGCTCTCCCTGGCAGAGGAGCACCTGCTCGCCCAAAACTCCGAGGCGAAGCTGAGCCTGTACGGCCAGGAGTACAACCCGCAGTCGTACGCCATCTGCAAGTCCGACCTGCTCGCCAAGGGACACGACACGACCAACATCGCTTTCGGCAACACGCTCACCGACGACGCCTTCAAGGGCCGCCAGTTCGACTATTGCATGTCCAACCCGCCCTACGGGGTGGACTAGAAGCAGTATGCCAAGGCGGTCAAGGCGGAGCGCGACTCCGCCGGCCCCTACGGCCGATTCGCGCCGGGACTCCCCGCGACCTCGGACGGCCAGATGCTCTTCCTGCTCCACTTGGCCCACAAGATGCGCGCACCCGAGGACGGCGGCGGCCGCGTCGGCATCATCATGAACGGCTCGCCGCTCTTCAACGGCGCCGCCGAATCCGGTCCCTCCAACATCCGCAAGTGGTTGCTGGAGAATGACCTGGTCGAGGCGATCGTCGCGCTGCCGACCAACATGTTCTTCAACACCGGCATCGCCACCTACATCTGGATCCTCGACAACACCAAGCACCCCGACCGCCAGGGCAGGGTCCAGCTCATCGACGGCACGTCGTTCTGGACCAAGATGCGTAAGAACCTCGGGTCCAAGGGACGCGAGATAAGCGACGATGACCGCGCCGAGGTCGTGCGGCTGTACGCCGACTTCGAGGACGCCGACCCTGACTTCTCCAAGGTGCTGCGCAACGACGAGTTCGGCTACTGGACCATCAGCGTCGAGCGTCCCATGCTCGATGAGGACGGGAACCCTGTCGTCGACCGCAAGGGCAACCCGAAGCCCGACTCGAAAAAGCGTGACACCGAAATTGTGCCCTTTACCTACGGCGGCTCAACCGCCGGCGCCGCAGGGGAGCGCGAAGTCATCCAGTCGTACTTCGAGGCTGAGGTGAAGCCGCACGTTCCTGACGCCTGGATCGACTGGGCCAAGACAAAGACCGGCTACGAGATCCCCTTCACCCGCCAGTTCTACAAGTATGTACCCCCTCGCCCGCTAGCCGAGATCGACGCCGACCTGGAGAAGCAGGTCGCCAAAATTCTCGATCTCCTCCGGGAGGTGGAGCAGTGATCACCACGCCGCCGTCCGACTGGCGTGAGACAACGGTGCGGCGAGTGTTGCGGCTGCTGAACCGACCTGCTCGGTCGGGGATGGGTGTTGTCACCGCCTATCGGGATGGCACAGTCACTCTGCGCTCGAACCGCCGTGAGGACGGCTACACCTTCTCTGACACCGAGAACGGCTATCAGGAGATCCGCCCCGGCGACCTGGTTTTCCACGCCCTCGACGGTTTTGCTGGCGCCGTCGGAGTCTCGGACAGCCATGGCAACGGTTCACCCGTCTACCACGTCTGTGAGCCTGTGGCGGGCGACGATCCCGCTTACCTTGCCCGCCTGCTACGGCACCTTGGCACCTCCGGCTTCCTCGCTACCCAGGCGCCGAACGTGCGCGAGCGTAGCGTTGACTTCCGCAACTGGAGTACCTTCGCTCGCATTCCTCTAGTACTGCCCCCGGCCGACGAGCAGCGAGCCATCGCTGACTACCTCGACCGCGAGACGGCCCGCATCGACACGCTCATTGAGGAGCAGCAGCGGCTGATCGAGTTGCTCCACGAGCGTCGCCACTCGCTTATCAACGGAGTCTTCGAAGCCCAGCCGGTCAACACCCGACTGCGGAACGCATGCGCAGACGTCGTCGACTGCCCACATACGACGCCGGAGGTTGCGGAAGACGGCGCATACGAGGCAGTCCGAACTGCCTCGGTCAGGAATGGAAAGTTCCGGCCGGGAAACGGACTGCCTGTCAGTGCGGAGACATGGGAGGCCCGAAACGCTGGAGGCGCACCGTCCATAGGCGACGTGTTGTTCACGCGTGAGGCGCCCGCCGGTGAGGCATGCATGGTTCCTAATGAGCAGATCTGCCTCGGCCAGCGCATGGTCCTGCTTCGGATCGACGTCGCAGTTTGTGTAGGGAAGTTTCTGATGTGGCAGATCTACTCGGACCGCGTGCAGGACCACTTCCTGCTCTCGGCAAATGGCTCTACGGTGGCAAATGTTCGACTGCCGATCTTGCGCACAACGCCGATCTGGCTGCCGAGTCTCGCGGAGCAGCGCCAGATCGTTGCGTATCTCGACGAGCAGACGACCAAGATCGACGAACTCATTGCGGAGGCTGAGCGGTTCATCGAGCTCTCGCGGGAGCGCCGGTCGGCGTTGATCACGGCGGCAGTGACAGGGCAGATCGACGTGCCAGAGGTGGCGTGATGTCCGACCACAACGAGGTGGTCTTCGAGGCGGAGATCTGCGAGTACCTGCGTGATCACGGCTGGCTGTACTCGAAGAACGACCGTGACGATGGTGAGTACGACCGGGAGCGGGCGCTGTTCCCGGCAGACCTGTTCGCGTGGCTTGAGGAGACGCAGAGGCCGGCGTACGAGAAGGCATTGAAGGCGGCGGGGTCGCAGGCGAAGTTCCTCGACGTGCTGACCGCGGCGCTCGACCGGCCGCTGGAACATGGCGGTGGAACGCTGAACATCCTGCGTAACGGGGTGCAGTACATCGGCGGTGGCCGGATGAAGATGGCGCAGTTCCGTCCCGAGACGTCGCTCAACGAGACCACCATGGCGCACTATGAGGCGATGCGGGTGCGGGTGGTGCGGCAGGTGCACTTCTCGACCGCCGATCAGCGCAGTATCGATCTCGTGTTCTTCGTCAATGGGCTCCCGGTGGCCACGGTGGAGCTGAAGACCGACTTCACCCAGTCGCTGGACGAGGCGGTCAACCAATACAAGCAGGACCGCAATCCGTTGACGAACGGCCGACCGGAGCCGTTGCTGTCGTTCGGTCACCGGGCGCTGGTGCACTTCGCGGCCTCGAATGACCTGGCGGCGATGACCACGAGGCTGGAGGGGGAGAAGACCCACTTCTTGCCGTTCAACATGGGCTTCGACAGCGGTGCCGGCAACCCGCCCGGCGCGGACGGGCGGTCGTCGACGGCGTACCTGTGGGAACGCGTCTGGGAGAAAGACGCCTGGCTGAACATCATCGGGCGACTGATGATCGTGCAGACCAAGGAGGAGTGGGACGTCACCACCGGCACGTCGGTGCGACGTACGAGCATGCTCTTCCCACGGTTCCACCAGTGGGAGGCCGTCACGAACATCGTTGACGCAGTGAAGGTGGAGGGTGTCGGGCAGCGGTACCTGATTGAGCACTCGGCCGGGTCGGGAAAGACGAACACCATCGCCTGGACAGCCCACCGGCTGGCGCGACTGCATGTCGATGATCGGAAGGTCTTCGACTCGGTCATCGTGGTCGTGGACCGCACCGTGCTCGACTCCCAGCTGCAGGATGCGATCCGGCAGATCGACGGCACGGGCAAGATCGTCGCGACTATCAGCCCCGAGGACGTCCGCAAGGCTGGCGCGAAGTCGAAGTCGGGTCTGCTGGCGCAGGCGTTGAAGAACGGTGAGCTCATCATCGCGGTGACGGTGCAAACCTTCCCACATGCGCTGAACGAGATTCGGACCGACGCTGGCCTGAAGGGCAAGCGGTTCGCCGTCATCGCCGATGAGGCGCATTCCTCCCAGTCGGGTCAAATCTCCTCGAAGCTGAAGCAGGTGCTGACTGCCGAGGAGGTCAAGGAGATCGAGGAGGGCGGACAGGTCGATGTGGAGTCGGTGCTGGCATCGGAGATGACCGAGCGGGCCGAGTCGGAGAACATCTCCTACTTCGCCTTCACCGCGACGCCGAAGAACAAGACGCTCGAGCTGTTCGGCCGCAAGGGGCCCGACGGCAAGCCGCGCGAGTTCCACCTGTACTCGATGAAGCAGGCGATCGAGGAGGGCTACATCCTCGACGTGCTCAGGGGCTATCAGTCCTACGGCACCGCCTTGAAGATCGCCGGCAGGGCCGAAAGCGGTAACGGGGATGAGGTCGAGGAGGCCGCCGCCCGCAAGGGTCTGATGCGGTGGGTGCAGCTCCACCCGACGAACATCAGCCAGAAAGTGCAGATCATTGTCGAGCACTTCCACGCCAACGTTGCCTACCTCCTCGAAGGCAAGGCGAAGGCGATGGTGGTGACCGACTCGCGCAAGTCCGCAGTGAAGTACAAGCTGGCCATCGACGCCTACATCGCCAGGCGCCGCACCGAGGACGCTTCGTACAACTACCGTACCCTGGTCGCCTTCTCCGCCGGGGTAACGATGACCGAGGACGAGACCTGGCACAGCGACTGGGGCGCGCAGCCGTCGAAGGATGACGAGTTCACCGAGGCCAACATGAACCCCGGCGCCGGGGCTGATCTGGCAGCCGCATTCAAGGGCGAGACGTACAAGATCATGCTGGTCGCCAACAAGTTCCAAACGGGCTTCGACCAGCCCTTACTCTCGGCGATGTACATCGACAAGAAGCTGTCAGGGGTCACCGCGGTGCAGACGCTCTCGCGGCTCAACCGCACACATCGCACCGCTGGTGGGGAGCAGAAGCGCAAGACGTTCGTCATCGACTTCGCCAACAAGCCCGAGGACATCAAGGCAGCCTTCGAGCCGTACTTCAAGAACGCGACCCTGGAGACCGAGACCGATCCGTACGTCGTCGTCCACCTGGCTAACAAGCTGGCCCAGGCCGGAATCTACACCGAGGACGACGTTCGCAAGGTCGCCGAGCTGTGGGTGACCCGGAAGGGCAACAACGCGCTCTCGGCAGCGATCAGCCCGGCGCAGCACGACTTCCGGCGCCGCTACGCGCGGGCGATCGAGGAGGAGGACAAGGTCACGCTCCAGGCGCTCGACCTGTTCCGCAAGGATGTCTCCACCTACGTACGTCTCTATGACTTCATGTCCCAGATCGTCGACTACGGCGACCCCTACATGGAGATGCTCTCGATCTTCCTGCGCCTGCTGGAGAAGGTCATCGCCGAGTCCGCTTGGGCGGCCGACGTGGACCTCTCCGACGTGGTGCTGGTCGGGGTCAAGCACAACAAGGCAATCCCGGTCAACATCTCGCTCGTGGGCGACGGGCAGCTGAAGGGCATCAACGCAGCCGGCACGGGAATGAAGAAGGATCCGAAGTACGTCGCGCTCCAGGTCGTCATAGACAAGATGAACGACCTCTTCGGCGCCGAGTCGTTCGCCGAGTCCCAGGTCAGGGAGTTCGTGCAGGGACTCGTCCAGCGGTTGCTCGCCGACCCGAACCTGATAAGGCAGACCAAGGTGAACTCCAAGAAGCAGTTCGTGGAGTCACCAGACTTTCAAGCAGCCGTTACGGAGGCGGTCGCAGACAACCAGGACGCCCATAACACGATGGCTGACTACTTCTTCACCGACGGGCCGGCCATCAACTCGATCATCGTCGCCCTTGCGGATGCCTTCTACGAAGCAGCGATCGATCAGCAGGTGGATTCATAGATACGGCAGCACGCACGTCGCACGCCAGCAAGCGGGCCTCGGGTCAAGGCCCGCCCACCTACTGCCAGACTCCGACCTCAGCGTTTGCGCCAGTCTTTGTGGGGTTCGATGAGGGTGCTGCCTCCTGCCCACTTCATCCTGCAGACCGGGCAGATCACGTACCACTCGTCGCCTGGTGCACTTTCGTCCATGTACCCGTCCTGTCCTGTCCCAGGGCAGTCTTCGGTGATTTCTTCTTGACGCATTGCTTCCCCTCAGTGCCTGGTTGACCAGGCTGCGCCTTCGGCGGCGACAGCGGCAGAGCGGATGCAGGCTAGCGCAGCCCACTGACACGAGCAGGACACTCGACAATCGTTGATGGCGATACTCCGACGTCCAGAGCACGATGGTCTCCGCAAGTAGTCAAAGATCGCCGTAGGTCGCGATGATCACCCAGCTCGACAGCCGGGCACTTTGCAGGACTCCAGTTGGCGGGCGGACGGGTTGTGAGCTCGCCAGACGGCTTCCAGATCCAACGTGTCGCGCGCGGTGCGCATGCGGGTGAAGGCGTTGTCGGAAAAGCGCTTCAGGCGTTGGGAGCTGAAGACGAACTCGTGGCTGCACGCGGGATCAGCGTCGATGCCCAGGTGCCGCCGCAACGCGAGGCACTTCGGCTGGGTCAAGTCAAGGGCCTCGGCGAGCTCGGCCGCTGAGCGGTGGTACTTGGCCTGGAGATCCACCTCTCGGATCGCGGCCGGCGGCACGGATTCATCAGCTGCATAACGCACAGGCGGAGCCGCCTGGTTCTTGACGAAGCGCACCTTGATCAGCAGTCCCTCACCGTCCGTAGCAGTGGCCAGCTCCTCCAAGCGAGGGAAGACTTCCGAGCGCGTCGCTCCCCCGCGTATGCCGGTCTGGACGCGATCGACGTCCTTACTCGAGACGCGGGTCTCTGGCCCGGTGTGGGCCTCCATCGCCAACAAGGTTCGAATCCTGGCTCGCGCCTCGTGCGTCGCGCGTCGGCCCGGCTTGAGTAGGGCCGCGATCTGTGTGTATTCCTCGTCCAGGAGGAGCCCAAGGTCACGGGGCGGGTCAACCGACACCGGCAGTACGCGGTCGGGCAGGTGGTCAGCGAGCGACTCCTTGAATACGCCCCTGAGCAGGTCGTCGAAGAGTGTCACGGCAGCTCGGGCATGCACGTACAGCAGCTGCTCGGAAACCTGGTTGAACCAGTGCTGCTCGTCATCACGCATGGCGTCGATGGCTCTGAGCGTTCCTGCGTCAGGCTCGCTGAGCTTGATGTCCGGGTGTTCGGCAGCCTTGCGTACGCAGGTCTCAAATCCGAGTGACCGGCCCAGGGCCGGGTCGAAGACGCTAATGCCCTTCTGGACGAGCGCGGCTTTCAGCAGCATCTCGAAGGAGTGCTGAAGGTGCAGAAGTACCTTCGTTTCTCGCCCTCGGTTGTGCGGCGAGTTGAATGCCTCGGCCGCCGCAACCATCGAAGAAACGGCCTTCTCCTTGAGGACACGAGCCTCTTGCCTCAGTCTCACTCGCAGCCCTCACGTTCCAGACGCACCAGATAATCGGTGTCCAGGGTAGAGGTTTCCTGTCATTACGGGCTGGTAGATGCTACGACGAGCGCCGGCCCCGCTCGGACGCCCCCGTCTGTGCGCCCAACACTTTCAACGAGGCCCCGCTGGACGTACTCCGAGACTTCCAGGTCTGCACGGTGGAGTTGCCCGGCGCCGTGGCGCGCAGCGCCGCCCCGAACTCCTGCAGCATGCGCGTGACCCGGGCGTGGTGGGTGGCGGCTTCAGCGGGGACCTTCATCGCGGTAGCCGTGGCGGCATCGGGGGCGCCCTGGGCGAGCTGGGCGTGGGCGAGGCAGGTCGTGGTGATGGCCCGAGAGGGGATCATGTGGGGCCGGAGGGCGGCCAGGCAGTGTCAGTTCTGCCATGCGCGTGGCTGGTCGGTCGGGGATGTGGGCAAGCATCCGGCAGCCGGCCGCGCAAGGTCTTTAACCCCTGGAACACGGCGCGCAACAAATAATCACGGCCTTGCTCCGAGTCGCGCAGGCCACGCTGCCGCCGTGCTGATCCCTACTTCCACCCATCCAGCGATACCTGAGGGCCACCGGTGAGATAGCGGTGGAGGGCGCTCGCGGTGGTGTCCACGAACTCCTCCGGGATGGCATCGGCATCGACCCAGCAGACCTGAGCGTGCTTGCTAGGTTCGCGGTTCTCCGGTTCGCCGGTCCAGTCGTGCGCGGCGAAGACCACCGTGAGGAAGCCGTTGGGAGCTTCGACGCCCCAAGCGCCATGGATGACGTGGGCGACCTTCAGGGCCTCCGGCTTCACGGTCAGGCCGGTCTCCTCGTACAGCTCGCGTACGGCGGTGTCGGTAATCGGTTCACCGGGTTCGCTCTTGCCGACCGGGAGGTCCCACATGCCCTGGGCGAACTTGGCGTTCTGGCTGCGCTGGAGGAGGACGACGCGGTTGGTGGCCTTGTCGTGGACGATGACGGCGGCGACCAGCAGGGTCATGGATTCGAGGGCGGGCGGGAGGGCGTTGGGCTGGTCGTCGGTTGTCCGCTGAGCCACGGTTGGGTGTCCCTTCGTCGGCCGGTTGGTGGGCAGCTTAGGCCAGTGCTTCGCGTGTGCGGCGGGCGAGTTCGGCGGCTCCGGACACTTTGCGCCGCTGGTAGATGGCGAGGGTGGAGCGGAGTGAGGTGATCGCCTTGCGGGTGCGGTCCGAGGTCATTCCCTCCATGAGGGACAGGGCCTGGGACCAGGCGGCGACGGCCTCGTCGGCTCGGGCTTGGGCGGCAAGGCTGTCGCCGAGGTCGGCGTAGGTGAGCGCGTGGACCCGTTTGTACTTCTCCGGGTCCCAGCGGACCAGGGCATCGCGGTGCTGCTGCTCGGTGCCGACGTGGTCGGCGAGGTCGGTCAAGGTGCGGGCGGTGTGGCTGGCGACGGTGCCGGCGGCCGGGCCGCTGACGCGGGAGTAGCTGGGCTGTGGGCCATCATCGCGCAGGAGGGCGTCTTCGGCGGCGAGCAGGGCGCGGGCGGCTGCGGGCTTCTCGCCCACGGCGGCGTACGCGCGGGCGTGGGTGATGTGGAGCAGCGCCTCGGTCTGGCGGTCGACGTGGCCCAGGCCGCGGGTCAGTGCGCCCTCGACGAGGTCGACGCAGTGGTGGGGTTGCTTGAGGGTGAGGGCCTGGTGGGCGAGGGCACGCATCATCCAGGCGGCGTGGCCGTGTGGGTCGGCTTCGCAGGCGAGTTGGTATCCGACTTGGTAGTAGCGCTGGGCGGCGCCTTCCTGGCCGAGGTCGTGGTGCTTCCAGCCTGCGAGGTAGGCGAGTTCTGCGACCGCTCCGAAGGCTGCTCGGCGTAAGGCTTCGTTCGGGAACCGTCCGCGGAGCATGGGGGCTGCGGTGTCGGCGAGATACGCGGTGACGGTGGTGAGCCCATGGCCGCCACCGAGACGCTCGTCGGCGGCACTGAAAGCTGCGGTGATCTGGCGTACGACCTCCACGTCCTCCGCACCGACCAGCGAGTTACCGGTGCGGGCTCGAAGCATGCGCGCTGTGGCTTCGTGGTCATAGGCAAGGGGCATGGCGACGCCGGCCGCGGTGAAGGCGGCTACGGCCAGGAAGCGTCGGCGTTCGACGTCGGCACGGCCCAGGTCGGTCGCGGCGAGGACGGGATCAGCCTGCTCGGTCGGTGCCTCGCCCCCGCGGAGACCGATCTCCGTCTCAGTGACCGTGCGGCCTGCTCGCCGGGACAGTGCCTCGGCGAGGTACCGGGCGGTCCGGCCGGTCGGCTGGCGGTTGCCGTTCACCCAATGGGAGACAGCCGACTTGTTGGTCTGGAGGGTCTCGCCGTTCTCGGCAGCGATGCGTCGGATGTCCTTCGCCAGAGCCTCGTAGGTGCAGCCCGTCGCCTCGATGGTCTCGCGCAGGCGGGAGTTGGGTTCTCTCTGCGCTGCCACGATCGCCTCCGCTCCGGAGCTGTAAACCGCGTATACCGCTTCGACTGCCTCTCACCGTACCCACTGTGCGTGACGGCGTGTTCACTGAATATCAGCCGCCCGGCCCGGTCCGACACTGTGACCAGGCTCCCCCCTTCGGCCGGGCGGCTCCGCGAAGTTCCGTACCACCGCTCCGGGTTCAGGCATGCCTGCGCCCGAACCCGGCCGATCAGAGACGGAGACACGGTGACCACCATCGACACCACGGCCATCACGGTCGAGCTGCCCCAGGCGTTCGACGCACGCTGGAACCGCCTGCCGGGCATCCAGGTCGACGGCCGGCGCATCACGATCGACCCGGCCGAGTACTTCTTCCGCTTCGAGTCCAACACCTGGCTCATCGCCGACTGGGAGCTGGTCAAGTCCCAGCTCCTGGGCGTGGAGGAAACCACCGAGAGCGCGGTCGAGCAGCTCGCCCTGGACTTCATCAAGGCCCACGGCGAGTCCACCTCGGATGCCGCCCGCGTACTGTCCACCGCCTACGAGGTGTACGCCTACCTGTTCCGCGACGAACACCTCGCCGGGCTCGGCCTGCCGCAGATCACCTCCGAGCACCTGCGGATGCTACGCGAGGCCGCCACCCTGATGGCACTCAACAAGGTCGAGCTGGACGGGCACATCTCCAACGTCGGCCCGTGCTGGTTCTTCCCGGCCGCCACCTCGGTCGTCTTCGACCTGGACGACGAGATGGGCGGGACGCTGGACGAGGTCTACCACGGCGGCTGGTTCAACGAGCACCGCCGCATCGAGTCCATCAAGGCCCACGCCGCCCTTGGCGGTCGGCTCGTGCACGGCTGCCAGTCCGTGCCGGACCAGTCCGGCGGCGTCGTCGCACCCTACGGTGCCTCGATGACCGCCTTCCGCGACGACCTCGCGGCCTTCAAGACCGGCTGGATCGAGCAGGTCTACGCCCACCGCGTCAGCCCTGCCGCATAGCACCCGCACCGCACGCCCGGCTCCGGGGCGGGCAGGCACCTCTCGCCCGCCCCGGACGCCACCACCGCACTGGAGAGCCCTTCATGGACGCGACCCTCAACGCCGAACTCCTGGACAACCTGCTGACCCTCGCCAACCAAACCTGCGCATCCCGTGACCAGGTGCGCGTCTGGTCCATGTCCGGCGTCGAGCGCCTGACCTTCACCGACGGCAGCACCGCCATCTTCAAGTACGCCAGAAGGCCCTTCGACAGGGAGGACCAGGCACTCCGGTTGGCAAAAACGCTCGGCGTCCCCGTCCCTTCCGTTCACGCCTCCGCAGTCCTGGACGGCTGGCTCGGGATGCTGCTGGAAGACCTCGGCGCTCCCATCCGCGAAGCCGATGACCTCGACGGCGCCGCCGCAGCCGTGGTCCTGCACCGCACCCGCACGGCCGCCGCCCTGCCTGTCCTCGACCAGGAAGGTCTGCGCCGCCTCCCGGCACGAGCCTTGGAACACCTCGGCCACCTGCGCAAGGCCGACCGGTGGGAGGACACCCACGACATCGAGGACGCTCTCGACCACATCGCCCAAGCCGCCGAGACGCGCTCGGCCGACGCCACGATCGGCCCGTTCGGCTGGGTGCACTCCGAGTTCCACCCCACCAGCCTCCACATCGGCCGGCGCGGCTGGCGGCTGCTGGACTTCGCCCGCGCCTTCACCGGCCCCGGCCTGCTCGACCTCGCCAGCTGGCACGGCACCATCGAGGACCCCGACCCCGTACGTCTGCGGGTCTTCCTGGAGACGTACGTCACCGAGGGCGGCACCCCTGACGCCCTCGCCGAGCGTGGCGGGCTTCCGGCGGAGAAGTGGGCGCTGGGCTGGCACCGCGTCTGGGCCGTCGAGTGGTTCATGGAGCAGTCGATCCGCTGGATCAACAACCCGGCCACCGACCCGGCCTACATCAAGGCCGCACGCCGGCACCTCACCGATGTCCTCCACCTCCTGGAGGTCTGACGTGCTCGCCCAGGCGTCCCCCTGGTACGTCCACGCGCTCCAGCGCACCACGGCCGCCCTCGCCGAGCCCCTGTCCGTCCCCGCGCGGATGGAATGGACCACACGGCCCGGCAGCGGACCCGGCGCCGAGATCCTCGCACCGGATCTGCGCCGCAAGCGACTGCTGGAACTCGGCTGCGGCCCCGGCCACAACGCCGCCCACCTCGCCACCCGCTACGGCGCCCACGTCACCGGCGTCGACCTCGTCGGCCTACAGGTCCGCCGAGCCCGCTCCCACTACGGACGGCTGAACAACCTCACCTTCGTCGCCGGACACGCCCTGCACTACCTGCAGGCTTCCGACGAGCGATTCGACGCGATCTACTCCGTCTTCGGAGCGATCGGACTCGTAGCCCCCGAACTGCTGCTCCCGGCCATCGCCCAGCACCTCAAACCCGGATGCACCCTCGCCTTCTCCGTACCCCACCCCCAGCGGGGCGGCAGGCGCCCTTCCACCGACGACCGGCCCAGCCGCGACTACGTCACCCTCCCCGACCGCACACGCCTGCCCATCGCACGCTGGGAGTTCGACGCCGAGCGCTGGGA
Organism: Streptomyces sp. NPDC007205; assembly: GCF_040634095.1. Classification (NCBI taxonomy): domain Bacteria; kingdom Bacillati; phylum Actinomycetota; class Actinomycetes; order Kitasatosporales; family Streptomycetaceae; genus Streptomyces; species Streptomyces sp. NPDC007205. The sequence goes on along the minus strand of NZ_JBEYEW010000003.1, from coordinate 32,100 downwards.
GAAGCACCTCGGACGAGCGGGTCTCTGGCTCGCCTCGGCCCAGGAGTTCCACGACGCCCGCCACGGCCTCTGGCCCACCACTCTGCTGATCACCGCGCGCAAGCTCTGACCCCAGCCCCCGGCCCCCTGGGAGAACCCGATGCGCCCGTCCTACCTACTTCTCGACATCGACGGCGTCCTCATCCCCTTCCCGGACGCGGAAGGAGCCGGCCCCGAGACCCACACGCGCCACGATGTCATACCCACCGGCCGGACCGCCGACAACCCGGTCACCATCTGGCTCAACCCCACGCACGGCCCCCTGCTCATGCACGTGATCCGGACCGGCCTGGTCACCCCCGTCTGGTGCACCAGCTGGCGCCAGGACGCCACCACGCTCATAGGCCCGCTCCTCGGCCTCCCGCCCCTGCCGCACGTCGACCTGCCGCGTCCGCAGATCACGACCAGCCACCCCAACGGCTACCTGTGGAAACGCGACCACGTCGACGCCTGGCTCGGCGACGCGCCCGCCATCTGGATCGACGACGACTTCAGCAACCTCGACCACGAGTGGGCCAGGGAGCGCACCGCCCGTGGTCATGTCACCGCCCTAATCCAGCCGGCCCCGCACGTCGGGCTCCTGGCCGAGCACCTGGTCGAGGTCCTGGCTTGTGCAGCCCTGTTGCGCGTCGCGCGGGCTGATGCCTCAGGCGTCCCATGTGAAGCGAAGATCGCCTAACGTGGCAAAACCGCAGGAATCGCTGATGCCCTCGTCACCAAGAAGGAGCGAGGGCATCAGTGTTGACAGCTATGTCGCCGGGGCGCAGGCAGTGTTGGTCCCTACCGACGCTGCCGGTGCTGCTGTTCGGTGAGCGTCGATGCCGCAGCTGTGATCTGGTGGCCACGGCTCTGGGAAGTGCCGACCGAGCCCGCGATGGTCGAGCGCCGGCGGGCGGCTTCGGCGCGGCGGTTGGGGGCCGGGTTTCGGCCGGTGTGCTGGATACGGGTGATCAGGACGCGGGCGGGGTGGCGGGCGGAGATCAGTTCGCGTTGGGCGGCGGCCTCCTTGAGGAGCTGGTGGGGTTGGTGGCCGCGGGCTTCCGCGTCGGCGAGGACGGTGGCGAGCGCGGGCCAGGCCGGGTCGGAGAGGATCCGTTCGGCGTGGTCGGGGACAGCTGCCCGTACGTCGCTCGCGAGAACGCGGCGGGCTTGGTCCCTGGGCGGTCGGGCTGTGAGTTCGGTGAGCGTCGGGGCGAGGGCGCGGTCTGCGGCTGTCTGAAGGTGTTGGACGGCCTGGCGGGCGGCGTCGGCCTGGTGGGCGTGGTACTTCGCTTCGTGCCAGCGCCTGGCGACGATGGTTGCCCAGAGGAGGGCTGCGAGCATGACGGCGAGTGTGCTGCCGTCGGGGCCGGTGGCGGTGTGGACGATGTCGCGTGCCGCGTTGCGCAGGGCGTGGGCGGCTCGGTCTTCGGCGCGAATCTGGGAGCGCTGGGCTCGGGCGAACGCCTTGGATGCGGCTTGGAGTTCGGCGCGCAGGTTGGCGGGTGCCTTCTGGGCGGTGGCTTCGAGCAGCTCGCCGAGGGCTGCGATGTGAGCCTGGGCGTGTGTGTCGTCGGTGAGGTCGGTGTGGAGGGTGTCGAGTGCCTCGGTGGCCTGGTGCCAGGGGGTGCTGGGGCGGTTGCGGCGGGCGGTGGGGTGCTCTTCAGGCCCGCCGGATTCGAGGCGTGCCTTGATCTTGGGCAGGGAAAGGTCGGGGGAGATCTTGCCTCCGGGGTGGAAGATCTGCTCACCGTTGTGTTGAGGTCGCCGGGGCGGCCGACAGCGTAACCGAGGAGGTCGCCTGACGGTCCGCGCCTGGCCTTGACCTCGATGCCGTCGGCTTCAAGGTAGGCGATGAACTCCTCGGCGCCTGTCACGTGGGGGATGGCGGCGCGGATGCGGTCCTGGAGCCACTCGGCACTGATCTGGTCCCAGCCGAGGCGTTCGGCCTTGTGCATCTCGGCCTGGGTAGGCCGGAGGGCCCCAGTACGGTCACCCTTCTTCAGTTGCCGCAGCCCGTAGACCTTCTCGACCTCTCGGCAGGCGTCACCGACGCGCAGGCCGCTGTCGTGGAGTTTGGGGCGGCGGCCGTCTTCGCGGACGGTGGTGGCGAGGATGTGGATGTGGTCGTCGGCGTGGCGTACGGCGATCCAGCGGCAGGCCAGGTCGCCGCCGGCGGGGGCGATGCCGGCGGCCTGGACGATGCGCTGGGCGATCTCGCCCCACTCGGCGTCGGAGAGATAGCGGTCTTCGGGCGCGGCGCGGACAGGGCAGTGCCACACGTGATCGGTAACCTTCTGTCCAAACTCACTGTTGCGCAGCCGCACGGGTTCGTCGAGGTAACGGGCGAGTTCGGTGAGGGTGGCGTTCTCGTCACGGCCGGGGTCGGGCATCCCGAGCATGGCGAACCCCGCGACGATGTGTGGGTCGAGGTGTTCGTCGTGGCGTCCGGGACCGTAGAGGTAGGCGAGCAGGCCGCGGGTGTTGGACCCGGCCGGCTTGATGGCGGCGATCACGCGGCCGCCTCCGTCTCCGGATCGACGGGCTGGCGCAGGGCCTCGGCGATCAGCTCCAGCAGCTGCTGGAGTTCGTTCAGGCGCTGACGGATGTCGGGTGGGGTGTGGTCGCTGTTGAGGGCGCGGGCGATCTGGTTGACGTTGACGCCGATCCGGTTGAGCTGGCGCAGAACCTGGGCGCGGAAGATATGAGTGCGGCGGCGGTCCTCGGATAGAGGCAGGTTGGCGGTGAACCGTCCAGTGACGAAGGCGAGGACGATGTCGGCGGCGAAGCCGGAGTGGCCCTTGTAGCCATGCTGGGCGGCAGTGTCCTGGAGCAGGGCGAGCTGGTCGGGGGTGAAGCGCAGGGGGCCGACGCGCTCGTCGCGTTTGGTGCCGTTGAAGCGGCGGATGGTGGGCTGCACGTTCTGCACAACGGGCTCGCCGGTGGAAGTCTCGGCGGTGGGGGCAGGGTGGAGAACTTCGCGCTGGACGGCGTGGAGTGTGTCCGGGTCGGGGCCGCCCTCGGCCACGGCCTCCTGGTCCTGCGCCCCCTGGCGCTGGGCCGTCTCCGCCTCCCCTGGGGCGGAGATCCCCGAAGTCCGGCCTTGAGTCGGACTCGGGGTACTACTGGCTCCGCCGGGGGCCACCCGTCCGAACGCACGCCGCAGACGGCTCATCAGCGTTGGGGACTTCGTCAGCGGTATCGGCACGTCGTGAGTGTCTTTGGGGCGGTGCGGGTCGTGCGTCACGGGCGGTGCTCCAGAAGAGGTGGGGAAGGCGGGCAGTTCCGCAGGAGGGGGCGGCGGAGTGGGGGGGCACCGCCTCGTCCACAGGTGTGGAGAAGCGGGCGGCGAGTGAGACGGGTGGCCGACTGGCCGGCGTGACCGGAAGGGTTCCGGTCACGCCGTGAGGATTTCGGTCAGCCGCTGTCCGGACTGGTCTCGGCGGCGGCTTCGATTTCGGGCCGGAGGGTGGTCATCACGTCGGTCTGCCGCTCGCTGCTGATCGTCAGCCCCTTGGCTTTAATGGCCTTTCGGAGCAGTGACCGGGTGAGCGTGCCGTGTTCGGCGAGGGCGATCCGGCCGATCTCCACGAGTTCGTCAAGCGTGGCGCTGGGCGGGCGGCCGCCGCGCGGCCTGCGCTCGGCAACCTTGGAAGCCGGTTCCGTCGGCCGGGCGGCCACGGCGGTCGGTGGCACGGTGAGCTGTGCGGGCTCGGCTGGTGACTCGGCAAGCGTGGCGGGTGCGGTGACCGGTGGTTCCGGCGCGTGGACCGGCGCGGGTTCCGGATGGCCCGCAGGCTGGTCGACGAGCTGGTGGATCTGCCTCATCAGGACGCCGAAGGCCAACAGTGCGGCGGTCGGGGGGACCGCGGCGACCACGTAGTCGAGCAGCGGCACGGTGCCCGCGCTGCCGGTGCCGTTGACTCCGGCCACGTTGAGCGCGATGGAGCCGACCGATCCGGTGGCCGTCAGGGCGATCGCCCACCTGTCGGTCACCCTGCGCAGGCCGGCGCGCAGCATGAGCAGTTCGCCCGCGACGATGAAGGCGTCCAGGGTCGCCGGCCAGGCCCAGCGGCGGGTGGGAGAGCTGCGCAGCCCGTGCTGTCCGGCGACCTCGGCGAGGTGTGCGTACGACAGCCAGAATCCGCTGATGGTGAGGGCGACGATGACGCCCCCGGCCGCACCGAGCGTGTATCGCTCGATGTCCTTCTTCGTCATCGACAGCCGTCCTCCGTCGGGGCGGTGCCCCCGACGGGTGGGTATGGGGGTGGGGAGGGTCAAGCGGGGTGCTCCTGGGCTTTGGTGGTGTGATCCGTCTTGCCGTCTTGGCCGTTGCAAGCGCAGGTCAGGGCCGGTACGGCAGGGCGTGGATGTGCCGTACCGGCGGCGTTCGGGGTCTTCCGGCGTGTGCGGCGCGGCCTGACGGCCAGCGGCCTGCCGGCGGCGTCTCGTCGTGTCCCCCTGCCGGTCAGGACGGCACTGCTACGTTGTGCCGTCCTGACCGGCGGGGCTGTGACCTGTGGTGATACGGCGAGGACGCGTGGGACGGCGCAAGACGGGTCCGGGCGGCGTCCTCTCGACGGCCGCAACTCACCATGATCGTGCTGCCGTCTTGTCGTCGGTTGCCGTCTTGCCTACACGCGCCTTGACCTGCGGAATCACGGGAGGGACGGCAGGGACGCCCACCCGGGGGATGCGGGGGTCAGTCTGCGCTGGGGGCGGCAGGCTCGGTATCCACTGGGTGGACAGTGGGGCAGTAGCGCCGCCACGGGTCGAGGAACTTGTTGCGCATGTAGCCCTTGCGCTGGGTTCCGTCGGGGAGGCGAACGTTGCCGGGCCTGATATCGAACTCTCGGAGCATCGCTGCCAGGTCCTTGGCGTTCAGCCCGTTGCGTCCCCACTCCGCCCAGGGGCTCTCGGCATCCAGCCGGAGCTGGTGGAGTAGTTCGTCCGTGGTAAGGCTGTCGGGCTCGCGCTGGGCTACGAACACCCTGCGGATGTCGGCGAGGATTCGGGCTCCGCCGGGCCGGTCCTCCTCTGCCTCGACCTCTGCGGCGACCATCCGTGCGCACGCCTCGCGGGCGCGACGGGGCCAGGATCCGGCGGCCAGGTCCGCGATGATGACCAACGGCTCCCAGGTGTCTGCGGCCCGGTCCTCCACCGGCATGTCCGGCTCCAGGTCCGCTGCCTCATCCAGCAGCGGCCTTGCCCATGCAGCGATCCGGTCGCGCAGGTCGTGCAGAGCGGGGATGTCGCGTCGGGAACGGAAGGGCTTGACGCGCTCGCCCTCCGCCCGGCGGCGCATACGGATCACCACAGCCCGATCCATGATCGTGTCGGGCAAGTCACCGATCCCCGCCAGCGCCGCCATGGCGAAGGTGGCGAACCGGTGCGGGGTGTGGTCGTTGCCGACCACCCGCGTGACGTAGCGGTTGCGTTGGTGGCCGGCGTTGAGCAGGCCGCGCATCTCCTCGTTCTTCTCCGCCTGCTTCGGCGTGCCGAAGATGGTGTCCGCCTCGTCCACCAGGAGCGTGGGCGGCTCCTCGGTGATCGACCGGAACACCGCCGCCGGTGTGGTGTTGATGGTGAGCATCGGGTCGTGGACCGTCTCGGTCAGCACGTCCAGCAGCCGCGACTTGCCGCACCGCTTCGCCGGCCCCACCACCGCCAGGCGCGGTGCGTGCTGCCAGGCGGGCTGCAGATGCGTCGCCGCAACCCACAGCGTCACCGCATCCAGCGCCTCCTGCGAGGGCAGGATCACGAACTTCGCTATCTGCGCACGTAGTTCGTCCAGCAGCGCCGAGCCGACGGTCGGCTCCGGATCCGGTGCCGGAGTCTCGACCGCCTCGCCCTGCGCAGTCGGCTCAGGTTCGCCCTGGTCGGGCTTGCCCGGCACTGCGACCGGCGGCCATGCGGTGGCAAGGGGTACGGGGGTGGAATAGGGCGCGGGGTTCTCAGGTTGCACCAGGTGGCTCCTCTTCTGCGCCGCCGGGCATGCAGGCCCAGCGGCGCGGATCGTTCGTTGGATGCGGGCGACGGGGATTCCCGAGCCTCCGGCGTTGCCGCGCCGGAGGTTCGCTGTGTTCAGCGACCGAACACGTGCTCTGTCCCGAGTCGGGACACTCGGTCTGCTCCCCGAGGGAACACGGACAGTACGTCCGGCCCATGCAACAGTCCAGCGTTTCTGTGTCAGCTCAGCGCAGAACCGTCTGCTAAGCTCCCCCGCCTTCACGCCGCCAGCCCGAGCAGCTCCCACAGATCTGCGGTCACCACCCGGTAGGCGTTGCCCAGCCGCAGCACCTTGCACGGGTAGGCGCCCCGCTTCGCCAACTCATAGCCCTTGCTCCGGCCGAGCCCGAGCGCTCGATTGCTGGTGTCCAGGTCAACGGCCACAGGAAGGGCGAGTACCTCTTCCCGGCTCATTCCCTTCGAGCCCTTCGAGTCTCCGGCCATCGCGTCGTCGCGCACGCAGTGCGCTCCTTTCCATGCAGCCCTCGGCGAACGCGGTCATCACGTCCGGCTCCAGGCGTCTACAAACCAGGATGGCCAAGTTAATGTGTCTTCATGACACAACGCGGTTTCGATGATGGAAGCGACGAAGACGACGTCCCTGAGTGGGCGGACCGGATCAAGGCCAACGTCGCCGGCGAAGTGCGGCGCAGAAGGAAGGAGATGGGATGGAGCGCGCAGGACCTGGCGGACCGGTGCGAACAGCTCGGGCATCCCATCCCGCGCAACGTGATCGCCAACATGGAGTCCGGCCGCCGGGCCAACCTCCCCCTCGTGGACGTCATGGTCCTGGCCGCCGCCCTGGAGACGTACCCGGTCTGCCTGATCTTCCCGGTCGGCTACGTCGAGGAGACCCAGGAACTGCCGTTCCAGCACCTCGTGCCCACCTGGGATGCTCTACGGCGCTTCACCGGGGAGGAGGACGTGCCCGGCCACGACGCGGGCCTGGTCCCCGACTTCGAACTTCACGCCAGCCTCGTGCGCACCGCTCTCGCTGCGCTCGAAGAGGAAGAACAGGCCCGGTTCGCGGCCAAGACGGCCACCAGCCGCGCCGAGAAGGAAGAGGCCGAGCGCCAGCAGGCCAAGTACGCCGATCAAGCCGTCTCGGCCAAGTACAGGCTCCGCTACCTCCGCCGCGACCTCCGCGAGGAGCGGGCCACCCCACCCGATCTGCCACCAGCGCTGGGCGACGTCGACCCGCCCGAACCCGATACCGAAACCACCCCGGAGGAACGCCCTTGAAGGGCTCCACCCACCGCCGCTGCTACTGCCGCGACCCCCACACGGGCAAGCCACTCGGCAAGAAGTGCCCCAAGCTCTCAAGCCGCAAGCACGGCTCGTACTCCATACGCCAGGAGCTCCCGCCTCGCGAGGACGGCACCCGACGCTCCTTCAGCCGCGCCGGCTACGACAGCCTCAAGGCCGCCCAGACCGACCTCGACCACGTCCGTGCCCTGCTCGGCCTCGCCGACTCCGACGACGCCGAGGGCCTGGCCCAGATCGCCGAGCTGCTGGAGAAGGTGGCTGAGGAGAAGGCGCCGCTGCCGGACATCGAGGCGACCCGCAGGCGCCTCAGCCACGGCCTGGACCTGACCAGCCGTCTCACCGTCGGTGAATGGCTGGACATATGGCTGGCGGGAAAGAAGGGGCGGCAGAGCGCCATCAGCCGCGACGAGAGCAACATCCGGGTGCACCTCAAACCGCGGATCGGGGACCTGCGGCTCGACCGGCTCAGGGTCACCCACCTCACGGAGATGTTCGAGGCCATCGCCGAGGCCAACGTCGAGATCGCCGAGGGCAACGCTGCGCGGCGCAAGGCGTTCGAGGACCTGGCCCAGATCCCCTGGAAGGGCCGGGAGCACCGCGCCCGCCGCAAGGTGATGAAGGCGGCCATCGAGGAAATGGAGCCCTACCGCCGCATCGTGGGCCCGGCTACCCGCCAGCGGGTCCGCTCCACGCTGCGGGCCGCGCTGAACGCCGCGATCGCTCAGCAGCTCATCACCTTCAACCCAGCGGCTCACGTCGAGTTGGAGGCGGGCAAGCGGCCTAAAGCACTGGTGTGGACCGAGGAGCGCATCCTCCACTGGAAGCGCACCGGCGAGAAGCCCTCGCCCGTGATGGTCCGGACGCCGGAGCACACCGGCCTCTTCCTCGACCACGTCGCGGAGGACCGCCTCTACGCGCTGTTCCACCTGATCGCGTTCCGAGGGCTGCGACGAGGCGAGGCGTGCGGGCAGAAGTGGACCGACACCCACCTTGACGCCGGCCTCATCACCGTCGCCAAGCAACTCGTCGTGGATGGCTGGGAGGTGTACGAGGACGACCCCAAGACCGACGCCGGCGCACGCACCATCGCGCTCGACTCCGACACGGTCCAGGCCCTCAAGCGGCACCGCGCCCAGCAGGACAAGGACCGCAAGGAGTGGGGGAGCGCCTGGGTGGAGACCGGCCGCGTCTTCACCAAGGAGAACGGCGAGATGCTCCACCCCGCCAACGTCACCCGGCGGTTCGTCGAGTTGTGCGAGGAGATCGGTCTCCCGCCGGTCCGGCTCCACGACCTCCGTCACGGTGCCGCGACGCTGGCCCACGCGGCCGGGGCCGACCTGAAGGACATCCAGGAGATGCTCGGCCACTCCTCGATCACCATCACGGCCGACACATACACGAGCCTGCTTCCTGAGGCGGACCTGGCGATCGCCGAGGCCGCAGCCAGGCTCGTACCGCGCGCCCGCGCCGCCTCCAAGGACGACGCTTCGGAAGCCCAGGGCTAGGCCGAAGGGGCGGAGGCGAACGTGTCAAACGGTGCTGATCCGTCCGGAGAAATCTCGGGCCCTGGCACCCCGTCCGCTCACGCACCGCTCACGCAAACGGCCCCGGACGAGACGTCCGAGGCCGAATAAGACCCCTCCCTGGGGGATAAACCCCAGGTCAGAGCGGTGATGCGTTGTGCCCCCGGCAGGATTCGAACCTGCGACACCCGCTTTAGGAGAGCGGTGCTCTATCCCCTGAGCTACGAAGGCGGGGATCTGTCGGAAAACGTGTCTGACACTAGTGCCCAGATGACGCGGGCGTCAGACGTGCTCCCGGCAGTGTTGCGGCGACAGAGCTGGCGTGCAGCTGTGCCACCGCCCACAGTGTAGCGGCTGGCGCTGTGGTGGCTGGAGGGTTGGTCGGCTTGGCTGCCGGGCGGCAGGTCGGAGCGGGCGGACGGCCGCGGTGTGGGAGGTCCGGGACGGGCGTCGGCCCCGTGGCGATGGGGTCGGGCCGCGCGGCCGAACGCTCTGGCCCGGGGCGCGGGGGAGGGAGTGGTTGACCAGGCGCAGCCGATGCGGATCAGCAGGCCGGCGTTGGCTTCATGGGCGGGGACGCGCTTGTGTCGGCAGGCCCGGTGAGACACGGGAGTGGGTGTTGACACCCACGGGGTTGCCACTTGAGTAGCCGTGATGGCTCGCCGTCTCGGGGCGAGATGCCACTGCGGCGGGAGGGTTTGAGCGCGCCGGCCCGCTGCGGTGGCCGCCGCCCGGAGAGGCCACTTGGGCAGGCCAGCTGGCAGCCCGCCTGGGGAGGCGGCAGGCCGGCTGGGGAGCGAGCATGGGCAGCCCGCCTGGGGAGGCGGCAGGCCCGCTGGGCAGGGCGCATGGGGAGGCCGCCTGGGCTGGGGCAGGCCGGCTGGGGAGCGAGCATGGGGAGCCTGCCAGGGGAGGCGGCAAACCCGCTGGGGAGGGCGGCTCGGGTTCGGGGTCAGGGCAGGAACGTGAGGTGCCTGCTGTGGGGGTCGAGGAGGTGGCCGGCGCGTTTGACGGTGCGCAGGGTGACGCAGCGGTCCGGGATGCGTACGCCGTCCAGCCGGGCCTCGATCCGGGCTTCGAGGCGGGTGACGTCGGACAGTTCCCGCAGCCAGACGCCCATGACCAGGTTGTAGGTGCCGACCGTGGTGATCATCAGGCGGGTCTGTGCCAGGCGGGTCAGCTGCGCGGCTGCCGTCGCCACCCGGCCGGCCGGCACGCGCATGAAGTACCAGGCCTGGACAGGGCGGCCGGAGACAGGCACGGCCACGTCCGTGCGCAGCACCGTCCGCCGGTCGGCAAGGAGGCGCTGCACCGTGTCCCGGGCCCGTCGTACCGGGATACCGGTGCGGGCGGCGATCTCGGTGGACGGCATGCGCCCGTCCTCGTGCAGGGCCGCGAGGACGGCGCGGTCCAGTCCGGAGAGCGTGGGAGCCGTGGCGGGGGTGTGGTGGGCGCGGCCGGTGAAGCGTTCGGCGCGGGCCGGGCTGAGGGCTCCCAGGCGCCAGTCGCTGGCCTCGCTCAGGAAGGACGTGACCAGGTGGGCGCGGACCGACCGGATCTGGGGCCGGGCGCCCAGGCGGGTCAGGATGTAGTCGCCGAGTGCGACCTCGCTGTCGCATCTGACCCACAGCAGCAGGTCGCGTGCGCCCGAGGTGACGTCCAGGGCGAAGCACTCCCGGTCGCTCGACACGGCTGCGGCCGCCTCTAGCGGATTGCCGGTGCACTCCACCTCCACCGCGGCCGTGCGCCACTCGCCGGGCCCCGGCTGGTATGCGGTCACCCAGGCCAGACCCGCCTCGCGCAGCCGGTTCCAACGGCGTGAGACGGTGGCCGCGTCCACTCCGAGCACGGCGGCGACCTTGGCCCATGAGGCGCGTGGCTCGATCTGCAGGGCGTTGACGATCTGCCGGTCCAGGTTGTCGATGTCGGTCTCCACACTTTGCTCAGCGCGCGTTCCTGCACAGAAATGCCCAGCGCGGACCGGATCCTGCACGAAGGCCTGTCCGAGGCGGCGTTCGCATGAAGATCACGCGTGGCCGTCCTGCCCGCAGGACGTCACCAGGGTGCTCGACGCGTACGGCGTCCGCGAGGACAACTGGCGCGACGCCCTCGCCCGCGAACCGCACCATGTACAGGAGGACAGATGACCATCCCGAACATCTCGCGCCGTCGGCTGCTGCAGACCGCGGCGACGGCGGGTGCGGCTGCGGCGGGCGGCCTCGCCACCGGCACCGCTGCCCACGCCACCGGCACCGCTGACCACGCCGCCGTGACCGGCGCCCCGACGCGGGCCGTCGGCACCGTCGCGCAGCCGGCCGGCAGACAGACGCTGACCTTCACCGCCGCCACCAACGGCGCTGCGTCCCTCGCGCCCGCCGGTGACCGGCTGGTCGCCGATGTGCAGGACGTGCTGTGGTCTGTGCCGCGCGGGGGTGGCGCAGCCGTACCGCTCACTCCGGCGGATCTGGAGGCCACGCGGCCCGTGCACGCGCCTGACGGCAGGCTGATCGCGGTCTCCGCGTACCGTTCGGGCTGCTATCACATCTGGACGCTGAAGCCGGACGGCACGGAGCTGACCCAGCGCACCGACGGGCCGTGGGACGACCGCGGCCCGGCCTGGTCGCCGGACGGCCGGCACATCGCGTTCGCCTCCGAACGCGGCGGCGATCCGGTGACGGGCGCCTCCTACCGCATCTGGGTGCTGGAGCTGAGCACCGGCAAGCTCACCCGGCTCACCGGGCTGCCGGGCCAGAGCGGACCCGCCCAGGAGGAGATGTGGGAGGACTTCGACCCCGTCTGGTCGCCGGACGGCAAGCGCGTCCTGTTCGTCCGGGCCGCTGTGCAGAAGGGGGCCTTCACGGCACACACGATCGCGTCCGTCGCGGCCGACGGCAGTGGTGCCGTCACCACGGAGCACACCGACTCCAGCGGCGGCCAGCTTCTCGTGCCCGCCGTCTCCACCACCGGAACACTGGCCTACCTGCGCACCACCCCCGCGCCACAGGCCTCGTGCACCCTCGTCGTGGCCGGCGAACCGGTGGCGGTCAAGGGTGACGTCGCGCCTGTGCCGCCGCGCTGGGTGTCCGCCAGGGAACTGCTGCTGACCGTCGACGGCCGCTTCACCGTCGTGAGCGTCGACACGCCCGGAACCCGGCAGGAGATCCCCTTCACCGCACCGCTGCCGGTCGACCGGCCCGACTACCAGGTCAAGAGGTTCGACCTGGACGGCACCGGCACCCGGGCCGTACGGGCGCTGGACCTGCCCGCGCTGTCGCCCGACGGCACGCAGGTGGCGTTCATGGCGCTCAACTCCCTGTGGACCGGCGACGTCTCGGGAGGAAAGGCGCCGCGCCGGATCGCCCGCGCGAAGAGCACCGGATATGTGTACGCCGCCGCGTGGACGCCCGACGGGAAGGCGCTGCTGTACAGCGACGACCGCGACGGACTGCCCGGCATCCGCCGACGGGACCTGGCCACGGGCGAGGAGAGCGTGCTCGCCTCGGGCGGGCGGATCCAGCCGGCGCTCTCGCCCGACGGCAGCCGGCTGGCCTGCTTCGACCTGTCCGCCAACCTGCTGGTCCGCGACGTGAGCACCGGCCAGGAGAAGGTCCTCGCCACCGGCCCGGCCGGCGGGGAGCTCTCGGGCCGGCCCAGCTGGTCACCCGACGGGCGGTATGTGGCCGTCAGCTTCCGCAACCGGATCAACCAGCGCTTCCGTGAGGGCTACAACCTGATCCGGGTGATCGACACCGCCGACGGCACGGCGCGCACCCACGCCGTGGCACCCCACATGTCGATATCCGACCGCAACAGCAACGGACCGGTCTGGTCCCCCGACGGCCGGTACATGGCCGTCGTCGTCGAGTCCGCGCTGTGGCTGCTTCCGGTACGCGCCGACGGCAGCCCCGACGGCGCGCCACGCCGTGTGTCCGACGAGGCCGCCGACCACCCCACCTGGTCGGGGGACGGAAGCCGGATCCTGTATCTGTCCGCGGGCCGGCTCAGGCTCCTCGACGTCGCCGGCGGCGCCGTGCGCACGGTCGCCATGCCGCTCGACTACCGCAGGCCGGCGCCCGAGGACACGGTCGTGCACGCAGGCCGCTTCTGGGACGGCACCGGAGGCGACGACACCGTCCGGGAGGACGTCGACATCACCATCCGGGGCGGGCGCGTCGTCGCCGTCGAGGCGCACCGCGCACGGCGCCTGGCCGGCCGCCGCGTCGATGCCTCGGCACAGACCGTCATCCCGGGACTGTGGGACGCGCACATGCACCCGCAGTCAGCCCTCTACGGCGGGAGGCAGGCGGCGATCCTGCTCTCCTACGGCATCACCACCGCCGCGTCGATGGGCGGCTACGCCTACGAGGGTGCCCGGCTGCGCGAGGCGACGGCCGCCGGGGAACTGACCGGACCCCGGCTGATCACCTCCGGTGAGGTCCTCGACGGAACACGCGTGGCCTGGGACAACCGCGTCCACACGACGTCCGAGGGGCTTCAGCGCACCCTGTCCCGGGCGAAGCCGCTCGACTGGGACTTCGTCAAGACGTATGTACGGGCGCCGGGCTGGCTGATGAGCGAGGCGACGCGCTTCGCCCACGAGGAGCTGGGCGTGCGCTCGGGCAGTCACAACCTGTCTCCCGGCATCCAGGTGGGCCAGGACATGACCACGCACCTGCAGGCGACCCAGCGCGCGGAGTACGGGCATGCCACCACCGCCGATGAACTCGCCTACCAGGACGTGACGGAGATCTACACCGCCACGGGCGACTTCCATCTGATCGTCACCCCGTTCTCGGCCGGTCCCCTCCTCGGGGCCGACCCGAAGCTGGCGCAGGACGAGCGGGTCACCCGGCTGATGCCCCCGTGGGAGACGGACGAGGTGCGCCGGGTCGCGGGGACGCCGCCCACGGCGCCGCAACTCGCCACGCTCGACCGGGAGATCGCGGCCTACCGCCGGATAGCGGCCGCGAACGGGCTGCTCGCTCTCGGCACGGACGCGCCGATCATCCCGACCGGCCTCGGCGTCCACCTCGGCCTGCGCGCCCTGCGGCGCGGTGGCTTCACCGCCGCGCAGGCCCTGCGCACGGCGACCTCGCTGCCCGCCCGGATCTTCGGCGTGGAGCGCGACCTGGGCACCCTGGAGGCGGGCAAGCTGGCCGACCTGGTGGTGATCGACGGCGACCCGTTCGAGGACTTCGACTCGCTGGTGCGGACCGTGTCCATGATGCGGGGCGGAGTTCTGTACGAACAGGCGGAGCTGATCGCATCCGTGCCGGCGGTGTCAGCGGTGGCGGCGGAGCGGAAGCACTGGGCGCGGACCGGCCACAAGCTGCGCAGCGCGTGCTGCGACCCCGTGCACTGAGCAGTCCGGCCCTGCCCGACGGAAAGGACAAGGGCAGGGCTCGCCGGTCCCGTCGCGTCCGTCCTCGTCGAGTGCCTTCAGAGCGCCATGCGGGCAAGGCCGGCCTGGGGGACGGGGCGGACCCGGCCGCGGTCGAGAGTGACGATCTCGTCGGCCGCGGCGAGGCCCGACCGCTCGTGGGTGACCAGGAGCGTGGTGCGGCCGCGGGTGGCGTCGAGGATGTCGGCGAGTACGGCGGCGGCGGTGTCGGGGTCGAGCCCCTCGGTGGGTTCGTCCAGGACGAGGACGGGCGGGTCGGCGAGCAGCGCGCGGGCCAGGAGCAGGCGCCTGCGCTGGCCGCCCGACATGGTGGCGCCGTCCCCGCCGACGAAGGTGTCCCAGCGGTCGGGCAGCGACTCGATCCAGTCCAGGAGCCGCGCCCTGCGGGCCGCTTCGCGCAGGTCGGCGTCCGTGGCGTCGGGCCGGGCCAGGAGCAGGTTGGCGCGGATCGTGGTGTGGAAGACGTGCGCGTCCTGGGTCATGCCGGTGATCACGCGGCGGACGTCGGCCCCCGCGCAGTCACGCAGTTCGCGCCCGCCCACACGGATGCTTCCGGCTTCGTACGGGACGAACCGCATGAGTGCCGCGATCAACGTCGACTTGCCGGACCCGCTGGCGCCGAGGAGGACGACCCGGCGGCCGGGCGGCAGGCGCAGGCTCACCCCGTCCAGGGCCGGGGGACCGTCGGGGCGGTGTCGTACCCGCAGGTCGGTGATGTCCACGCCGAGCGGCTCGTCGGTGGCGAGCGGGGCCGGAGCGGGCGGGTCGACGACAGGGGGCGGCGTGTCCAGAAGGTCCGCCAGCCGGCGTGCGGAGGCCCGCACCGCGACGAGTCGGCGGGCCGCGCCGGGCAGGGGCACGAGCGCCTCGAAGGAGACCAGCGCGAGGACCGCGAGGACGGTGAGGTGCACGGCGGGCAACGCGCCGGCCGTGTGCGCGCGCAGCGCGAGCCAGGTGACGCCGACCGCCGCCCCGCCCTGGAGCAGCAGCACCACGGCCGAGGCCGACGAGGTGGTCAGGGCCCCCAGGCGCTCCAGCGCCGCGATCCGGGCGGAGGCCCCGCGGGCCCGGTCGTGGGCGCGGTCCCGGGCGCCGTACGCGGCGAGATCGGCCGCTCCCTGGGTCAGATCGAGGGTGGCTACGGCGAGTTCGGCGCGCGCCGCCTTCTCGGCGCGGCCCGCGCGGCGGGACAGGGCGAGCACCAGGGCGGGCACGAGGAGTCCCGCCACGGCCAGCAGCAGCCCGAGCAGCGCGCCTGCCTGCGGCAGCAGCAGGGCCGCCGTCGCGGTGGCGGTCGTGGTGACCGCGCAGGCGGCCGCAACCGGGATCAGGACGCGCAGCAGCAGGTCCTGCGCGGCGTCGACGTCGTCGACGAGGCGGGTCAGCAGGTCGCCGCTGCGGAAGGCGGGGGTGCCCGCCGGGGCGAGCGGCACCAGCGTCCCGTAGACCCGGGTGCGGAAACCGGCGACTGCCCGCAGCACGCCGTCGTGGCCGAGGAGCCGGTCGGTGTAGCGCAGCGTGCCGCGCGCCAGGGCCAGGGCTCGTACGGCGACGATCGCGACGCTCACCGAGGCGAGCGGCGGTTGCTGCGCGGCGCGGGTGATCAGCCAGGCGGCGGTGGCCATCAGCGCGGCGGCGGCGAGTTCGCTGCCGGCCGCGGCGAGCGCGGCGGGCAGCAGCCTGCGCCAGTACGGCAGGAGGTGACGCAGAAGACGGACGGTGGGGCGGGGGCCGTGCCCACGGACGGGCGCGGCGGCCTGGGTGTGCGGGGTCATGAGGCCAACAGCCCTTCGGTGACGGCCGGTTGAGGCGTGACGAGGCCGCCTGCCCGCACCGTGATGATCCGGTCGGCGTGGGGCAGCAGGCTGGTGCGGTGGGCGACCACCACCGCGGTCCGGCCGCGCATGAGCTCGACCGTGGCACGTGTGACGGCGGCCTCGCTCTCGGGGTCGAGATGGGCGGTCGGTTCGTCGAGGAGCAGCACGGGCGCGTCCTTGAGGAACGCGCGGGCCAGCGCGATCCGCTGGCGCTGGCCGGCGGAGAGCCCGGCGCCGTGTTCGCCGAGCACGGTGTCGTACCCGTCCGGCAGTTCCTCGATGAAGCGGTCGGCCGAGGCGGCGCGGGCCGCCGCCCGCACCTCGGCGTCGCCGGCGTCGGGGCGGCCGAGCCGGATGTTGTCCGCGACGGACACCGCGAACAGGTGCGGGCGCTGTGGCACCCACGCCACCTGGGTGTGCCATGCGTCGGGATCGAGGTCCGCGAGGTCGGTGCCGTCGGCGGTGACCCGGCCGGACCCTGGGGCCGTGAAGCCGAGCAGCAGGGACAGGAGCGTGGACTTGCCCGCGCCGCTCGGACCGACCAGGGCCACGTGTTCGCCGGGCCGGACGGTGAGGGAGACGTTCCGCAGGGCCGGAGCGGGGCGGTCCGGGTAGTGGACCGTCACCTCGTCGAGCCGCAGCTGCGCCGTACGGCCGTCGGGGGCCGGGGCGCGGCCGGCCGCGCGCTCCGTGGTCGTCTCCCCACCGTCCCCACCGTCCCCACCGTCCTCGCCGTTCTCGCCGTCGAGGATCGCGAAGACCCGCTCGGCCACCGCGATGCCCTCGGCGCTGTCGTGGAAGGCCGCGCCCGCGGCCCGCAGCGGCAGATACGCCTCGGGGGCGAGGAACAGGACGGTCAGGGCCGTACGCAGGTCCAGCTCGCCGCCGAGCAGCCGCAGGCCGACCGGGACGGCCACCAGTGCCACGGAGAGGGTGGCGACCGTCTCCAGGACGAGGGAGGACAGGAACGCCACCCGCAGCGTCCGCATGGTGGCCCGCCGGTGGGCGTCGGCCATCTCGCCCACCACCCGCGTCTGGTGCCCCTCGCGGCCGAACGCCCGCAGCGTCGGCAGCCCGGCCACCACGTCCAGGAAGTGGCCGCCCAGCCTGGCCAGCAACCGCCACTGCCGGGCGGTGCGCTGGGCGGTGTGCATGCCGACCAGAGCGCCGAACACGGGGATCAGCGGCAGCGTCACGACGATGATCAGCGCCGAGGTCCAGTCGGTCCACCACAGCCAGGCGACGACGACGAGGGGGACCACCGCGGTGGCCGTCATCGTGGGCAGGTAGCCGACGACGTACGGGTCCAGGGCGTCCAGGCCGCGGGTGAGCAGTGTGGCCGTCTCGCCGTGGCGGCGGGTCGTCAGCCGAAGCGGGCCGGTGTGCCGCAGCCGGCCGGTGATCCGGTCCCGCAGCGTGGCCTTGGCGTCGGCCGCGGCGCGCTGGGCGAGAGCCCCGCGGACCCAGGTCAGCAGCGCGCGCAGCGCCATGACGGCGGCCAGCGCGGCGAGCGGCGCCTCCCGCACCGCGTGTCCGGCGAAGCCGTCCGCGAGGACCCCCGCCAGCAGGGCCGCTTGGCCGACCACCAGCCCGGCGCCCAGCAGCGCCAGCACCGTGGAGTACGTCAAGTGACGCCGCAAAGCCGGGACTTCACGCATCAGACGGCGTTCGACCGGCTTCATCCCGGGGTCCCCCTCGTCGCTGGGTACGGTTCAGAAGTAGCTGGGATGGCGCCGGCCCGTGCGCCCGCGGAAGGCGTACCAGCTCCACACCTGGTACGCCAGGATCGTCGGGACCACCGCGACGCCGAACACGGAGAGGATCTTCAGGGTGGCGCTGTCGGTGACGGCCTGGTCGATCGTCAGGCCCGCCCCGGCCGAGCTGATCAGGAGGTACGGGTAGTGTCCCGCCCCCACGAGCAGCACGGGCAGCAGCGTCGCGCAGCAGGTGGCCGCGAACGCCCGGACGTGGTGCCCCTGGGTGAGGTACCACCAGGCGCCGGCGAGCGCCGCCGCGAACAGGGCGGCGATGACCGCCGAGGTGGCGCGGTTCGTCATCGAGGCGCCCGCTCCGAACAGCGTCAGCAGCAGCGGGAGCAGACCGACCGCGCCGGCCGCGCGCACGAGTGCCGCGCCCAGCCGGCGTGCCGTGGCGGCGAGCTCGGGGGCCGAGCGCAGAGCGACGAAGGCGGCCCCGTGCGCGGCGAAGAGCAGCGCGGTGGTCACCCCGCAGCCGAGCACGAACGGCGAGAACACCTCACCCGCCCCGATGTGGAAGCTGCCGTCGGCCCGCCGGGGCACACCGTGCAGCAGCAGGCCCAGGACGAGTCCCCAGCACAGTGCGGGCAGCGCGCCCCCGAACACGATCAGGGCATCCCACCAGCGGCGGCCGCGGGCACTGTGCGCACGGCCGCGCAGCTGGACGGCGGCGTTGCCGAGGACGAGTCCGACGAGGATCGCCACGATCAGCGGGTACAGACCGGACAGCAGGGTGCCCTCCAGGTGCGGGAAGGCCCCGAACAGGACACCGGCGAAGGCCACCAGCCAGACCTCGTTGCCCAGGAAGAACGGTGCCATGGCGTCGAGGGCGGCGTTCCGGCCGGTCCGCTCCGCCTGCTCGCCGTCCGGGTCGCGGAGGAAGGGATGCAGCATCTGTACGCCGTAGTCATAGCCACCGAGCACGAAGTATCCGGCGAGAAGCAGGCCGAGCAGGCCCAGCCAGAGGGTCTCCAGACTCATGTCGTTCAACTTTCCGTCTTAGCGGGGAGGTTCGCTGTGCGCCGGACCGGTGGGACCGGCTCAGAAGGCCGGGACCGGCTGCTTGCCGTCGGCGCCGCTGTCGGGAACGTCGTCGGCGAGCGGCTCGGTGGCGCCGAGCTGGGTCGCGTCCGGGCCGCGGCGGGCGAAGCGGGCGATCAGGCTCCAGTTCGTCACCGCGAGTGCGACGAAGATGGCGATGAACACCGCGCAGGACACGGCCAGCGAGGCCCTGCTGACGTGGGAGAGCGCGTCGTCGACCGTCAACTGGCCGTACACCAGCCAGGGCTGGCGCCCGACCTCGCGGAAGACCCAGCCGCCCACGGCGGCGATGAAGGGCAACGGGATCACGGCGGTCATCAGGTACGCGAGGGGACGCCAGCGCACCAGCCAGTCCTTCCACAGCAGGAAGACGGCGATGAACGTGATGGTGGACACGGTGTTGCCGATGATCGTCATCGTGTCCATCGCGATCCGCAGCCAGTCGTGCGGGGGTACGTAGTTGCCGGGCCCGTGCTCACTGACGAACTGCGCCTGCAGATGGGCGACGCCGTCGTTGTTCAGGGCGGCCATCTTCATGGGCTGGGTCCGGTTGAGCACCGGGATCTGCAACTGGCCGACGATGATGACGAAGAACGAGGCGAGCATGCCCACCCAGACGCCCAGCCGCAGCGAACTGCGGAACAGCTGGGTCTCCTTGGTGCCCCGGGCGAAGTGGAAGGCGCTGACCCCGGCGACGAAGACGCCGCCCGTGGTGAGCGCACCGAGGGTGAGGTGGCCGAGGGCTATCAGGGCGTTGGGGTTGGTGAGCAGGGCGCCGAAGTCGGTCAGGTAGGCGGCGCCGTCGCGTACCTTGTAGCCGACGGGGTGCTGCATGAAGCCGTTGGCGATCAGGATCCAGAAGCCGGAGGCGTACGCGGTCAGCGTGACCAGCCAGATGAGCGTGACGTGCACGCCTCTGCGCATACGTCCCCAGCCGAAGATCCACATGCCGAGGAAGGTGGACTCGGCGAAGAAGGCGATGAGGGTTTCCAGTGCCAGCGGGGCGCCGAAGACGTTGCCCGCGAACTTGCTCAGGCCGCTCCAGCTGAGCCCGAACTGGAACTCCATGACGAGGCCGGTGACGATGCCGACCGCGTAGTTGATGACGTAGAGCTGCCCCCAGAAGCGGGTCATACGCTCCCGGACGGCTCTCTTGGCGGGATCACGGGTGAACGCGGCCCAGGTGTGCATGATCGCCACGAGGGGGACGAGCCCCATGGTGAGGATCACGAACAGCCAGTGGACGCTGGTCGTGGCCGCGAACTGGAGTCGGGCCAGATCCGCAGCGCTCATGTTGCGACCTTCCTGAGGGACGGGTGGCCGGTGGATGTCGGTCGGATGCGGGGCCCTCGCTTCGCGTGTGCAGATGCCGGGCGCCGTTGCCCGTCACCTGTGCGGTGACCCCGTGGAAGACCGTAGAGACAATCGCTTATGCATTCCAAGACCGGTTTTGCTATGTGTAGATGACCCACAAGGCATGAATGGAGGTGGACCGTGGATCTGCTGCAGCTGCGCTACTTCCAGTCCGTGGCCCGTTACGAGCACATCAGCCGCGCGGCGGAGGAACTGCGCATCGCTCAGCCCTCGCTCAGCCGGGCCATCGCGCGCCTGGAGGCCGAGCTGGGCTCCCCGCTCTTCGACCGGCAGGGCCGCCGTATCCGGCTGAACCAGTACGGCGCGGTGTTCCTGCGCCACGTCGACCGCGCTCTGAGCGAGCTGGACGACGGCCGCAGGGCCGTCCACGAGGCCCGTGACACCGGGCTCGGCCGGGTCAGCGTCGCCTCCGAGACGTTGCTGACGATCAGTTCGCTGCTCGGCAGCTTCCGGGCCGCCTACCCCCGTGCGGACGTCCGGCTCTTCCAGTCGGACGCGGACGAGATGGACCGCCAGCTGCGGGCCCGGGAGGTCGACTTCTGCGTGGCCTCGCAGCCGCTGACCGGCACACACCTGGAGTCGATCGAACTCGTCCGTGAGGAGGTGCTGCTCGGCGTGCCGCACGGGCACTGGCTCGACGGGCGCGACAGCGTGACCATCGCCGAAGTCGCCGACGAGCCCTTCGTCTCCACCCGGCACGGCTGGCAACGCGCCCTGCTCGACCGGCTGTTCGCGTCCGAGGGCCTGACGCCGGTGCTGTCCTGCGAGGGTGACGAACCGGGCGCCAGCGGGGACCTGATCAGCGCCGGCCTCGGCATCGGCCTCATCCCGGCGATGTCCCGCCAGGTCGGTACGCGCATCCCGCTGGCGTGGGTGCATGTGGACGCGCCCGACTGCCACCGGGTGCTCAGCCTGGTGTGGAACCGCGAGACCCACCTGTCCGAAGCGGCCCGGAGATTCCGGGAGTTCGTCACCAGCAAGCCGTTCATGACCCACCGCCTGCCCGACCGCCGCCGCACCCGCCATCCGGCCTAGGCCCTGTCGTCACATCCCCGCCTGCCCGGCGGGCGGACGACGGGAATGTGACGACAGGGCCTAAGCCCGGTCCGCCTGGCGCGCCGGGAACTCCTTTGCTACGCTCCAGCGCGCTGCCGCAACTCTGGCCGAGGACGTCGCGTGTCCGAACGGCCCGCGTCCGATGGCGAGTTGGCAGGGGTGTCGCGTCCCCCACCGGCCGTCGGCGGCGCCATCCGTATCTTCCGCTTCCTACTTGACCGGCATCCGTGCCACGGCGTGCCCTCGCGCGCGACCGGTTGCCATCGAGGAGTTCCGCCATGCCCAAAATCACGTATGTCGCCGTCGACGGGGCCGAGCGTTCGGTCGACGTCCCCCTCGGCACGAGCGTCATGCGCGGCGCCGTCTTCAACGACATCGACGGCATCGTCGCCCAGTGCGGCGGCAACGCGCAGTGCGCCACCTGCCACGTCTACGTGGACGAGACCACCCTCGACAAGCTGGAGCCGGCGCAGCAGAACGAGGACGACCTGCTGGACTTCACCGCCTGTCCCCGACGGCCCAACAGCCGGCTGAGCTGCCAGCTCAAGGTGACCGAGGCCCTGGACGGTCTGATCGTCCACCTCCCCGAACGGCAGAACTGATGGCGGACGGCGCACAGCCCACGTCCGTTGTCATCGTGGGGGCCGGACAGGCGGGCTACGAGACGGCGGCGTCCCTGCGTGAACGCGGCTACCCGGGACGCATCACTCTCATCAGCGCCGAGGACGCCCTGCCGTACGAGCGCCCGCCCCTGTCCAAGGCGTACCTCAAGGGCGAGCAGCACTTCAGCGACGAACAGCTGTGGCTGCGGCCCGTGACGTACTACACACGCCAGTCGATCGACCTGGTCAGGGGCACGGTGCGGGAGATCGACCCGATCGCCCGCACGGTCCGCCTCGCCGACGGCTCCGGGTACGACTACGGCCATCTCGTCCTGGCCACCGGGGCTCAGGCGCGGGAGCTCGACGTGCCGGGGGCCGGGCTGCGCGGTGTGCACACGCTGCGCACCGCGCAGGACGCCGCCGCGCTGCGGGCGTCGCTCGCCACCGCCCGGCGCGCGGTGGTGGTGGGGGCCGGGTTCATCGGTCTGGAGTTCGCGGCGACGGCACGGGAGTCGGGCTGCGAGGTGACGGTCGTGGAAGCGCTCGACCGTCCGCTCGCTCGCGTTGCCTCGGCGCCCACCGCCGAGTACTTCACCCGGCTGCACCGGCGGGCGGGCACCGAGCTGCTGTTCGGCCAAGGTGTCGTTGCCCTGCACGGAGACGGCCGCAAGGGCGTGACGGCCGTGGAACTGTCCGACGGCCGCAGGCTCCCCGCCGACCTGGTCCTCATCGGCGTCGGCGTCGTCCCGCGCACGGAACTGGCCGCCGCGGCCGGTCTCCCGGTGAACGGTGGCGTCACTGTCGACTCACGCCTGCTGACCAGCGATCCGTGCATCTCGGCCATCGGCGACTGTGCGTCGTTCCGGCATGTGCGCTTCGGCAACCGGCTGCGGCTCGAATCGGTGCAGAACGCCGTCGGCCACGCCCGGCTGGTCGCCGAGCGGCTGACCGGGGCGTCCCGCTCCTACGACGAGCTGCCGTGGTTCTGGAGCGACCAGTTCGCCACGACCGTCCAGATCGCGGGTCTTGACGAGGGGCACGACTCGGAGATCACGATCGGAGACGATCCCGACGCGTTCTCGGTGCTCCTCTTCCGCGGGGAGGAGCTGCAGGCGGTGGAGTCCGTCAACCGCTCCATGGACCATCTCGCGGCCCGCCGGATCCTCGAGCAGGGCATCGGCCTGAGCCCCGACGAGGCGGGGACGCCGGGCTTCACGCTGAAGGGCCATCTCTCACGTCGGCGGGAAGGCCCCGTCGTGGCCGCCGGCTGAACGCGCTCCCGTCCCGCTCCCCAGCGGGGCGGGGCGTCCTGTGTCGAGTACATTTTCCACTCTTGTCACCGTTAGTTTCATCCGGCAGTCAACAGTTTTTCCGAAGCATGATCGCGATTCGGCCAAGTCGGAACCGTTAGTCGGGTGTCAGGGCTTCGCACATGATGCAAAGGTTGTCACCAGAACCACTTGCGTCCTGCACAAGAATTTGCCATGATCGTAGATGTCATTGGTTCAGCCGTTATGACAATCAGAGACCGGGGGAATGCTGTGCCTGAATCCGTCAATTCTCGGGGATTCAGCGACGAGGCCGAGCTGCGTCGCATCAACCGCGCCACCGTCGAGCGCTATATGAACACCAGGGGCCAGGACCGGCTGCGCCGGCACGAACTGTTCACCGAGGACGGCATCGGCGGCCTGTGGACCACCGACACAGGTGAGCCCGTCGCCACCCACGGCCGGGATCGGCTGGCCGAGCACGCCGTCTGGTCGCTGAAGTGCTTCCCGGACTGGGAGTGGTACAACATCCAGATCTTCGAGACCCAGGACCCCAATCACTTCTGGGTGGAGTGCGACGGACGCGGAAAGATTCTCTTCGGTGATTACCCCGAAGGATACTACGAGAATCACTTCCTGCACTCGTTCGAGCTGGAGAACGGCAAGATCAAGCGGGAGCGGGAGTTTATGAACCCGTTCCAGCAATTGCGGGCGCTCGGTATTCCGGTTCCGGAGATCAAGCGCACCGGAATACCCACCTGACACATAACAAAACACCGCTGGATCGGAGTACGTCTTGGAAGACGTAAAACGGGAGATTCGTATCCGCGGGGCATTGCAACAGCCCGATTGGAGTGACCTTTTACAGGTCAGCCGGGTAGGCGAGTCACTCGCCACGCGCCCCACCCTCGTACAGGCCGACGACTTGGCCACGCTGCGGACTCTGCTGGGCAAGGTGGCGCTCGGCGAAGCCTTGGTGCTGCAGTCCGGTGACTGCGCCGAAGACCCGCAGGAATGCACACGCCACCACGTCACACGGAAGATCGCCCTGCTCGACCTGCTCGCCGGGTCGCTCGGCCTGATCACCGGCAAACCCGTCCTGCGGGCAGGACGTATCGGGGGCCAGTTCACCAAGCCCCGTTCCAAGCCCACCGAAGTGATCGACGGCGCCGAACTCCCCGTATTCCGCGGGCACATGGTCAACGGCCCGGAGCCCGACCTCGAGAGCCGCCGTCCCGATCCGCTGCGCATCCTCACCGGCTACATGGCCGCCTGCGACATCGTCGAGCATCTCGGCTGGCGCGACCGCGCCGCGGGACGTGAGGTCGTGGAGCCACTGGTGTGGACCAGCCACGAGGCGCTGCTCCTCGACTACGAGATGCCCATGCTGCGCATGGACGACAAGGGCCGGATGTTCCTGGGCTCCACCCACTGGCCATGGATCGGTGAGCGCACCCGCCAGGTCGAAGGCGCCCATGTCGCCCTGCTTGCCGAGGTGAGCAACCCGGTGGCGTGCAAGGTCGGCCCCGGCATGGAGCCCGACGAGCTGCTCGCCCTGTGCGAGAAGCTCGACCCGTGGCGCGACCCGGGGCGACTCACCCTCATCGCACGGATGGGAGCCGACGCCGTCACTGACCGGCTGCCCCGCCTGGTGGAAGCCGTACGCGGCGCGGGTCACCCCGTCGTCTGGCTGAGCGACCCGGTGCACGGCAACACCGTCACCGCGCCCGGCGGTTACAAGACACGGCTCGTGGAGACCGTCTCGCTGGAGGTCTCCCGCTTCGTCCAGGCCGTGCGCGCCGGCGGCGGCGTTCCCGGCGGACTGCACCTGGAGACGACGCCGGACGACGTCACCGAGTGCGCCTTCACCGAGGCCGATCTGGGCTCCGTCGGGGACCGCTACACATCGTTCTGCGATCCCCGCCTCAACCCGTCGCAGGCCCTCTCCGTGGTCTCGTCCTGGACCGCCTGAGCCGCCTGAATCGCCTGAACCGACGGCTTCGCCGCCCTTTCTTCCCGCTCCACTCTGCGCACGCAGCACACGCGCATCAAGCCAGGAACTGGAGCCATGGCTGGTATACCTCCCATATCCTCCTACCCGTTGCCCGCCGAGGGGGACCTCCCTCCGGCTGTCGTGCCCTGGAACGCCGAGCCCGACCGGTCCGTCCTTCTGGTCCACGACATGCAGCGGTACTTCCTCAAGCCCTTCCCCGACGACGTACGCCAGGAGCTGGTCCGCAACGCGGCACGACTGCGTGACCGCTGCGCCGAACTCGGCATCCCGGTCGCCTACACCGCCCAGCCGGGCAGCATGACCGACGACGAGCGCGGACTGCTCAAGGACTTCTGGGGCCCCGGCATGCGGGCCGAGCCCGCGGACCGCCAGGTGGTCGACGACCTCGCGCCGGCCGAGCACGACTGGCAGCTCACCAAGTGGCGCTACAGCGCCTTCTTCAAGACCGACCTGCTCCAGCGGATGCGTGCCGAAGGCCGCGACCAGCTCGTCCTGTGCGGCGTCTACGCCCACGTCGGCGTACTGGCCACCGCCGTCGACGCCTTCACGCACGACATCCAGCCGTTCTTCGTCGCGGACGCCACGGCTGACTTCTCGGAGGACTACCACCGCTCGGCGCTCACCTACGCCGCCGAGCGCTGTGCCCTCGTCACCACGTCCAAGGCGCTGTTCTCATGACGTACGGGCCACCCGGAACCCCCGGGCACGACACGGCCGCCGACCTGCTCGACCAGGTCGTGAACGGCCGGCCCGAGGCGTTCGCCCTGCTGCACCGGCCGGGCGCGACCGGCCCCGGCGTCGTCGAGGTCCTGACCGGCTCGGTGTCCATGCCCGCCACGCTGGCCGACATCCCGCTGCCCCCGGCACCGGACGCCGGCGCCGGTGCCCACCACGAGGTCCTCGTCGTAGTCCCCTACCGGCAGCTCACCGAGCGCGGCTTCGCCTGCGCCGACGACGGAACGCCGCTGGTGGCGATGACCGTCACCGGCCAGCAACGGCTGCCGCTCGGCGAGGCCCTGGCACGCATCCCCGATGTGCCGACCCCCCTGGCGGGCGGGGACTTCGACGTCGACGACGAGGCGTACGAGGACGTGGTGCGCCGCATCGTCAAGGAGATGATCGGTACGGGGGAGGGCGCGAACTTCGTCATCAAGCGCACCTTCGTCGCCGACATCACGGGCTACGGACCGCACAGCGCCCCCGCGCTGTTCCGCCGGCTCCTCCAGCGCGAGTCGGGTGCCCACTGGACGTTCCTGATCCACACGGGCACCCGGACCCTGGTCGGCGCCTCGCCCGAGAGGCACGTCAGCCTCCAGGGCGGTACGGCCGTGATGAACCCCATCAGCGGCACGTACCGGTATCCGCCCTCGGGTCCCACGCTGTCGGGCGTGCTGGAGTTCCTCGGCGACCGCAAGGAGACCGACGAGCTGTACATGGTGCTCGACGAGGAACTCAAGATGATGGCCCGGATCTGTGCGACGGGCGGCCGCGTCGTGGGCCCCTACCTCAAGGAAATGGCCAGGGTCGCGCACACCGAGTACTTCATCGAGGGAAGCACCGACCGCGATGTGCGCGACATCCTGCGCGAGACGATGTTCGCCCCCACGGTGACCGGCAGCCCGCTGGAGAGCGCCTGCCGCATCATCCAGCAGTACGAGCCGGGAGGCCGCGGCTACTACAGCGGCGTCGCCGCGCTCATCGGGCGGGACGCCGACGGGGAGCGGGTCATGGACTCCGCGATCCTCATCCGCACCGCGGACATCACCAGCGAGGGACACATCGGCATCGGTGTGGGTGCCACCATCGTGCGCCACTCCGACCCCGCCTCCGAGGCCGCGGAGACCCGCGCCAAGGCGGCCGGACTCGTCGCCGCCCTCGACGGAGACGAGAAGGAACGCTTCTCGGAACATCCGCACGTGCGCCGGGCACTGGAACTGCGCAACGAGTCCATCGCCGGGTTCTGGCTGTCCGACGCCGAGGCACGCACGTCATCGCTGCCGGAGCTGGCCGGGCGCAGTGTCCTCGTCGTGGACGCCGAGGACACCTTCACGTCGATGATCGACCAGCAGCTGCGGTCCCTGGGACTGCGGGCGACGGTCCGCCGCTACGACGAGGAGTACGACTTCGAGGGCTACGACCTGGTCGTGATGGGGCCGGGGCCGGGGGACCCGCAGGAGACCGCGCACCCCAAGATGCGGCATCTGCACACCGCGGTCGGCACACTGCTGCGGGAACGCCGGCCGTTCCTCGCCGTGTGCCTCAGCCACCAGGTCCTCGGGCTGCGGCTCGGCCTGCCCCTGCGCCGCAGGGCGGTGCCGAACCAGGGGGTGCAGAAGAAGATCGACCTGTTCGGCGGCACCGAACGCGTCGGCTTCTACAACACCTTCGCCGTGGTCAGCGAGCAGGACGAGTTCGACGCGGACGGCATCGGCCCGGTCCGCGTCAGCCGGGACCCGGCCACCGGGGAGGTGCACGCGCTGCTCGGTCCGGGCTTCGCGTCCCTGCAGTTCCACCCCGAGTCCGTGCTCACCCGGGAAGGACCCCGCATCGTGGGCACGGCCCTGGCCGGCCTGCTCGCGCCGGCCCGCACCCCCGACCCGGCCTGACCCGTCCGGGCCGCCGGGCCCATCCCCCCAAGGACCGCCGGGTCGGCGCGATCCCCCGCGCGCCGGCCCGGCTCCTCCCGCCTGCCCGACACCCGATCCGGAGTGCGGTACGGCGAAGCCCTCTACGACGAGTGGGAGAAACCATGCATACGTATGTCGTCGTCGACGCGTTCGCGAGACGACCCCTGACCGGCAACCCGGTGGCGGTGTTCTTCGACGCCGACGACCTGACCGCCGAGCAGATGCAGTCCATCGCCCGGGAGATGAATCTCTCGGAGTCCACGTTCGTACGCCGTGCCCAGCAGGACGGCGACTACCACGTACGGATCTTCACCCCGGTCAACGAACTTCCCTTCGCGGGACACCCGTTGCTCGGCACCGCCATCGCACTGGGCGGCCACACCGACGCGGACCGGCTGAAGATCGAGACCGCCATGGGCGTCATCCCGTTCGAGCTGGAACGCGAGGACGGCAAGGCCGTCTCGGCGCGCATGCGCCAGCCGGTGCCTGTGTGGGAGCCCTTCGACCGCGCCGACGAGCTCCTGGAGGCGCTGGGCGTCAGCGAGTCGACGCTCCCGGTGGAGATCTACCGCAACGGCCCCCGGCACGTCCTGGTCGGCTTCGAGAGCGTCGAAGCCCTGTCGAAGGTCGACCCCGACCACCGGGCCCTGGCCCGCTTCCCGGACATGGCGACCAACTGCTTCGCCGGGTCGGGGAGTTCCTGGCGCAACCGCATGTTCTCGCCCGCGTACGGAGTCGTGGAGGACGCCGCGACCGGCTCCGCCGCCGGGCCCATCGCGATCCACCTGGCCCGGCACGGCCTCGGCGCCTACGGGCAGGACATGGAGATCACGCAGGGCGTCGAGATCGGCCGCCCCTCTCCGATGGGCGCACTCGTGCACGGGGAGGGCGACCGGGTCGACTCCGTCGAGGTCTTCGGCCACGGTGTCGTCGCGCTCGAAGGGGTGCTGCATGTCTGACCTGTCCCAGCCGGACGAAACCCTGAACGGCCGCGGCCCCGGCCGCCGTTCGGAGACGCTCACCGGCACCGTGGAGGTGGACTTCCCCGAGTTCCTCGCACCGCCCCCCGAGCCGATGGGGCTGCTGAACTCGTGGCTGGAGAACAGCGTCGCCCACGGGGTACGGGAGCCACGCGCGCTGGCCCTGGCCACCGCCGACGCCAAGGGCCGCGCTTCCTCCCGCATCGTGGCGATCAACTCGGTGTCGGATGCCGGGGTCGTCTTCATCACCCACGCCGACAGCCAGAAGGGCCGGGAGCTGGCCGAGAACCCATGGGCATCCGGCGTCCTGTACTGGAGGGAGACCAGCCAGCAGATCACGCTGGCGGGCCCCGTGCACCGGCTGCCCGACGCGCAGGCGGAGGTCCTCTGGTCCGCGCGCCCCGTCTTCACCCACGCCATGAGCGCCGTCTCCCGGCAGAGCACGCCGCTGGACGGCCTCGACCACATCGCCGAGCTGCGGGCCAGGGCCCGGCAGCTGGGCGAGCCGCAGCGGGCCCTGCCGCGCCCCGAGTCGTTCGCGGCCTACCGACTCGAACCCGCGAGCATCGAGTTCTGGGGCAACGGCACCGACCGGCTGCACGAGCGACTGCGCTACGACCGAGACGGCGGCGGCTGGGCGATCAGCCGGCTCCAGCCGTGACCGCCCTCACCTTGTGGGAGAGCTCATGACCCCGCCCCCGTTCACCGAACCGGGCACCTCCGCCTCGGTGTTCACCGACCACCACGACCTCAGGGAACGCAACCGGCGCGCGGTGGAGCAGTACATGGAGACCGGTGCGGAGGCCCGGCTGCGCAGGTACACCCTCTACACCGAGGACGGCACCGCGTCCCTGTTCAACACCGACATCGGCCGGCCCATCGTCGTCCAGGGCCGGGAGAAGCTGAAGCGGCACGGCCAGCTCTCTCTGGAGGTGCTGCCCGACTGGCAGTGGTTCGACGTGCACATCTACGAGACGCAGGACCCGTCCGTCATCTGGGTCGAGTGCGACGGCGAAGGCACGATCCGGTTTCCCGGTTACCCCGAGGGCCGCTACCGCAACCACTTCATCCACGGCTTCACGCTGAGCGACGGGCGCATCGTCTCCAGCCGCGAGTACACCAACCCGATCGAGCACATGCGCGCCCTCAGCATCGAGACACCGCACATCAAGCGGGACTGGATCCCCTCCTGACGGGCCGCGCGCTCCGGTCCGTGCCGCATCGAGCGCCTGGTGCCCCTGCCCATGGAGGCCACGGCACCGGTGCGGACGTCCGAGGCCGGAGCCCTGCCTTCCCGTTGTGATCGAGGAGTTGCATGTCCCACCAGCTGCTGAACGAACCGCCCGTCATCCCTCACCTGCGCGCGTCGGTGACCGCCTTCGTCGGCGACGCCCCGGGCCTTCCGCCCGAGCCGGCCTTCGTGCGTCACCCGCGCGAACTCTCCGGGACCGTTCCACCGGGAAGCACCTGCGAAAACGCGCCCTCCTTCGTCCGCGACGCCGTACTCGGCCACTTCCGCAACGGCGGTGGCGGGGTCTGGATCGTCGGAACGGCCCCGGACGCGGACCGTGTCGCCGCCTACCGGTCCGCGCTCGCCGAACTGGCGCCCATCGCGGAGATCACCCTCGTGGTGGCGCCGGATCTGTGGCGGGTGGAGGCCGACGCCCACGGCATCGCCCAGGCGGTCGCCGAGCACTGCGGCCACCTGGGCGACCGGGTCGCCCTCCTGCACACCCGGCAGGGTCTCGCCCCCGCCGAAGTGACGGGCAGGCCGTTCCGGCTGGCCGAGCCGGCCGCCCGGTTCGCCGCCGTCTACTACCCGTGGATCGTCGTCACCGACGCCGACGGGACACAGCGCCCGGTACCGCCGTCGGGTCATGTGTCCGGGCTCTGCTGCCGCCTCGAAGCCGAGCAGGGCGTGCACACGGCGCCCACGAGTGCGCTGCTGACCGTCCTCGAACACGAGCGGGAACTGTCCGACGCGGAGCAGGCGGCCCTCGGCGACCTGGGGGTGAACTGTCTGCGGTTCTTCCCCGGGGAGGGCACCCGGGTGGTGGGCGCACGCACGCTGTCCACCGAGCCGGACTGGATGCAGCTCAGCGTGCGGCGCCTGGTGAACCACGCCCGCGCAGCACTCGGACAGGGGATCCGGCGGGCCGCTTCCGAGCCGGCCGACGCCCCGGTGCGGACCCGGGTGCACCGGTCCGCCACGGCGTTCCTGACCGACCTGTGGCACCGGGGAGCGCTGCACGGCCGGTCCGCCGACGAGGCGTTCCGAGTCGTCTGCGACGCCGGCGACAGCACCTCCGGGGACACGGTTCACGGCATGGTGACCCTCGATGTCGGCCTCGCCGTCGTGCGCCCGGCCGAGTTCATCTATTTCCGCATTCAGCAGCCCGTCGGACTCTGAAGCATGACGAGGAGACGAACCCATGGATGTCAGGCAGCTGGAACGCCGTCTGCGCGCACTCCCTGATCTCCACCAGGAGTGTCTGCACGACATCTTGACGACAACTCGGCTGAGGAACCCGACGAAGGTGTCGGGAAGCCGCAGGCGGGACTACCTGAACATGTCCGCCCTCGACGCCCGGAGTGACGTACTCACCATTCTGGAGTCCTGGTCGGACTTCGTCGCGGAAAAGCTCGGAGCGGTTGCTCCGGCTCGCTCCGTCCCCCAGCTGGCACGCTTCCTCGTACGTCACCTGGAGTGGCTCACCACGCAGCCTCCGGCCGCCGACTTCGCCGCCGAGATCGAGGATCTGCACGGCGAGTTGCAGCGCGCCATCGATCACGACCGGAGTGATCCCCGGTCACCCCTCGTCGAGTGCGTCATGGACGGCTGCACGGGGACGATCAATGCGACACCGCAGAAAACCGGAAACGGGGAGAAGAGCAGCATCAGCTGTTCTTCCGGACACAAGTGGGAGATACGCGAATGGCTCACTCTACGGCACCTCATGGATCGCCGACGAAAGCATGCCGCGTGAACAAACCGCCGCGCCACAGGCTGGTGCCGACGAACGTGGCCGCCCTTGCCGTGGGCGTGACCGAAGCGACCATCCGTAAATGGGTGACCCGCGGGAAGATAACGCGCTACGGCACACCGGGCCGTTTGGAGTTCGACATAGAGGAACTCACCGAGATCGCGATACGGCGTCAGCCCTGAACCGGCCGGGTACCGTCCCCGGCCGTCGTTCCGTGAACGGCCGGGGACGGCGCCGTATGCCCGGACCGGCTCACTCCCGCACCTTGCCGTAGGCGGCGAGGAGGACGGCGGGGTCGGGGCCTTCCAGGACGGTCGGTCTGGCCAGGCCGTCCAGGACGATGAAGCGCAGCAGGTCGCCGCG